>CAZSOQ010000001.1:0-72835 GCA_964608495.1 uncultured Armatimonadia bacterium
GCTCGATGATGGGCAGCCTGGTGCCGGTGATCTTCTCGAGGTAGTCGTTGAGGATGTCAGCGGGGCGCGGGGCGTCCTCGGGGAAGGGATCGGTGACGATCCGCGCGATCGGCCGCCCGTCCTCGCCCCAGGCCACGAAGGGCGGCTGCATGGACTCGTAGAGGTCAGGCGCGGCGACGGCCGGCAGAGCGATGGCGACGAGCAACATCAGACGGATCATTGTCCACCTCGCTGGTCACGGCGCAGCCAAGTCCGGCCGCGCGCCCAGGGGTAGCCGCACGGAGCCGAGATCGCCCTACACGTCTGGCGATTCGAGCCCGGAGAGCCCCAGGTAGTCCAGGATGGTCGCGAGGAGCTCCTCCGTCCCGGCGTCTGGGAGCGCTCCGAGGAAGCTGTCGAAGTCAAGCTTGCGCCAGGGCTGGAGGAGGTAGACCACCGCCACGGAGTCGTAGTCCAGGCCCGCGGTGCCTGCAGGGAACGCGACCTCGAACCTGCCCAGGGGCGAAGACGTGGACCTCCTGGTCATGGGCACTATGAGTGCATACGGATGCTCAGGTGCAGCGGAGACGTGGTCGCCACTGACAACAACACACGGACGGTGCTTGGCTTTGCGACCCGTGCCCTCGAGGTCGCTAGAGAGTCGGAGCTTGGCATCATCGAGTGTCCAGACCTGTCCGCGGCGCAGCACCCGTCCCGCGCGGAAGGACTCACTCATCCTCGCTGGCATCGTCGGCCAGAGCCTCCCGGTTGACCCCGGCCCGTCCCGGTGCAAGCTCCGACATGAGAGTCTCGTCACGCTCGGCAGCTTGAGGCACGTACAGCGGCCGGTTGAGGTGACCGGCACGCTCCAGCACGGCCCGCAGCCGCGCAACGTCTATGCCAAGACTGCGTGTAAGACCAGCGGTCTCCTTCTGTTCGCCCATCGTCAGCGTCTCCCTCGGCCGGCCGGCCCCCGCGGTCACCTCCACGGCTTAGGGACCGTACGGCTAGCGCTGCCAGCGCGCTCCACTGACAGGATACCCGAGAATGCCGACGGCCTCCAGGTCCATCGGGTAAAGGGCCTTCATCAACCACATGGTTGTGTAGCCGCTGCCGGGCCCATGATTCAGCACGGTCCACAGGACCCGGGCCGCGTGGGCCGCGGCGAGCGCGCTAATCGTCCTGCTGCTGGTTGCGCCTTGTTCTGGCCCGCGCCCTCCCGGGAGCTCCCCACAGCGGGGCGACGAGCTGGGCGGCCCAGTCATCGAGGGACTTCGTCAGCTCCGCCACGACCTCTCCTTGGCCGGCGGCAAGGTCCCTGCCTTCGCTGATGTCCTCCTCCAGGTCGTAGAGCTCCGGGGCCCGCTCCCCCAGTCGGACCAGCTTGTGGCGGCCGCGACGCATCGCGTAGTTCGCGCCGCTGCGCCAAAAGAGCGCGTCGTGGGGCGCGCCGGCGCGCTGGCCTGTCAGGAAGGGCGTCAGGTCCACGCCGTCAATCGGCCGGTCCGCGGGCATGGCGGCCCCGGCGGCCGCGGCGGCGGTCGGGAACACGTCCAGCGAGATCACGGGCTGGTCGTAGACCTGGCCCGCCCGCAGGCGCGCCGGCCACTGGACGAGGAAGGGCACCCGTATGCCTCCCTCGTACATGGTGCCCTTGGCGCCGCGCAGCGGAGCGTTCGACGACGCGTTGGCGTTCGGCGGGCCGCCGTTGTCGCTGAAGAAGAAGACCAGCGTGTCGCGCTCCAGGCCGTGTTGCCGCAGTCGGGCGAGCACGGCGCCGATGGCCTCGTCCATGGCGGTGAGCATGGCCGCGTAGGTGCGCCGCTTCCTGTCCTCGATGGCGGCGAAACGGTCCACGTACTTCTGCGGGGCCTGCAGCGGAGTGTGCACGGCGTTGAAGGGCAGGTAGAGGAAGAAGGGGTGCTCGCGGTGGCGATCAAGGAAGGCCACGGCCTCTCGCCCGAAGGCGTCGGTCAGGTACTCCTTCTCGTCCACGGGATCGGTGCCGCGCAGGATCGGGTTGGGCGTGCCGAGCGCCGGGTCGAGGTAGGGATGGCCGCCATGGAGGAAGCCGAAGAACTCGTCGAACCCGCGCCGGAAGGGATGGAACTCCGGGGCCATGCCCAGGTGCCACTTGCCGACGATGCCTGTCGCGTAGCCCGCCTGCTTGAGGACGTTGGCGATGGTGATCTGCGACAGGGGCAGGCCGCGGCCGGCGCCCTCGGGCGTGAGGCTCTGCGGTCCCGTGTTGAACTCGTGGCCGAATCTCTGCTGGTAGCGGGCGGTGACCAGACCCGCCCGCGTGGGGCTGCAGACGGGGCAGGACACGTAGCCGCTGGTGAAGCGCAGACCGTTGCGCGCGATGGAGTCGATGTGCGGCGTCGGCACGTCGGTGCAGCCGTGCACGCCCACGTCGGCGTAGCCGAGGTCGTCGGCCACGATGACGACGATGTTGGGCTTGCGTGGCGGCTGGGCCTGGAGCGTGCCCCGGGCCAGGAGCCCGAGGGTGCCGAGCCCCATCGCCCGGAGGAAGTCCCTGCGCGGAAGACCGGTCTGAGTGGAACCGCTGGCGCGACTGTCAGGCATGGCAGCTCCCCCTTCTGTCCGTCGTGGACGACAGGTCCCGGGCGCTGATTCGAGCCCGGTGGCCCTTCCTCCGCCAGTCTCCCAGCCTGCTGGCCCCACTTGCTCTGAAACGCGAGAACGCACCGGCGCCCCAGCAGGAGCACACCGCTCCGCCCGCGGTGCTAGGCCATTGCCGCGCGTGCGCGTCTAGCGCGGGTGTGGTCTCGCTGTGGGCAGAACGGGACCCGGTTCACTCTGTCCCGTCCTGGCCGCTCAGAGGATCCTCCCCAGGCTCCTGCAGCTTCCGTAACTCAGTCTGTGCTCGCCCGTAGCTGGGATCCAGGCGGAGTGCCTCCTGCTGGGCGCCTGCAGCCTCCTGCAGGCGCCCTTGTTTCCGCAGGACAACGCCCAGGTTGCACCAGTCCCGGGCGCTATCTGGTGCCAGCTGCAGGACGCGCCTCGCAGCCTCCTCTGCTGCTGGCCAATCACCTCGCTCGAAGTGGAGGGCACCCAGCAGTGCCCATTCCCTCCTGTCGTATGGATGGTCCTCAAGGTGAGCCTGTAGCAGCTGCAAAGCATCGCCAGTCATTCCCTGGTGCAACAAGCGCTTCGCCCGCGCCACAGCGCGCTCGGCGTCGTCTGATGGTCCCTCGGCCTCGGCTGGGGGCGCAGCTCCTTCCTCACAGCCGGGCGGCTGCTGAACTGCTCGCGCCTCGTCCGGGGCCTGGCTCCAGTGCTGTATGGATGGTAGGCCACTGCGGTGGAGCACGAGCGCGATCCCTGCCAGCAGGAAGAGCACTGCAGCGACGATCTCAGGCAGGTTCATACGCCTGGAGCGGGCCGAAAGCTCATAGCCACTGCCCACCTGGTTCAGCGCAATGTCCCACGTCCCGGTCCCGCGCTCAACATGGGTCGCGTTGCTATGGATGATCCGGCCGGGCATCGTGACCTTCTCCTGCATGGTGAACATCGCGGCTGCCATTGCTTGCGCCATTTCGTCGCCTGCGGTTCGCATTGCATCAGGTTGGTGCTCAGCTTCCCGGTACCCGCGGTAGCGGTAGTCGCTGAAGAAGAAGCAGTAGCGTCTCGAGATGTTGTCCTCTCCGAAGGTCACGCGCCACTGGGCCGCTGGCACATTCCGGACCTCGGCACTCAGGTGATACTCGGCTCCCTGCCAAGAGGCCTCAACTTGGGGTTTCTGCCCTTCGGGGAGGTGCTGCATCCATTGAGCGCTGCTAGTAGCGAGGAGGTTGGCGAACATGCCCGTGGCCGTGACCTCAATCCGCCGAGACACCGACAGGTTCGGATGGACAGTCGTCCAGACAGTTGCGCGCAACGTGCCGCAGCCCGGTAGCGCCGCCAACAGCGCGCCGCAGGCCACCAGCCGGACCAGCCGGGCCACATTCACCCCTGACCGATCGCCATCAGCACGGTTCGGACGCATCACGGCACCCTTGGCGACCAGGACGTCCATCGTCCTGCCCAACCGTGAGCAGCCGGCTCTTGTCGGCTCCTCGCCGCGTGCTCCCCCGCCCTTTCCTCGCCCGTCAGCTCTTGGCACTCCTCTGGAAACGACTCACACACCCTACCCCCGCGGGGTGCCACGGCCTGCGCATGGGCTGCTGTGCCGCCGTCCTGTTCAGGCGACCGTCCCCGCGCAAGTGGCCCCACGGGGCGACCAAGCCCCTCGGCTCGCGCGTGCCGAGTCCCACCAACGATCCCGTCCACCCGCAGACAAGGCGACCCTCCAATCCTTGGGTTCGCGCCTAACGGCCGCCCCTCAGGCGAGGCGTTGCCCGTCGGGGCTCTGTACAGCTCGCATCGCTAGGGTCAATGCTCGCTGCTATGCCTCGACGCGCCAGCGCTGTGTCATGGAGTTCCGTGCTCCCCCAAGTCCAGTCGAACAACGCTGCTCGTATACCCACGCGAAAGGCATATTCCCTCCTTGACGCCTCGCTGCATTATTCTACCGCAGAAAGAGATGCAGACCAACACTCCAGGAGGACCACATCGCAGTGAGTAGGTGGACTATGAGCCTTCGGGGAGCTAAGCGCAGCGGAGGGGCGCTTACCCGACAACGCGCCTGCAGATGCTGTTCGTTTGATGTGCAGTTGGTCAGACGGCTGTCCGACCGTCGATGGCTAGATCGTCCGCAGAAGCCCCGGCGCTTGGTCGGCGCTTGGCGCACTCCCCTGGCTCGGTTGGGCAGCGCGTGGTACCCTATCGAGCATTGCCTGGTCTGTCGTGCGGGGAAGCCCGACTGGCAGCATGGCCGCGAGCGGCCCCCTGGCCCCTGTGTGATCGCCGCATCGCGGACGCGGCCCTCGAGCGCCGAGAACGTCTCTATGACCGCAAGTCGCGGGGCGGGGGGTATTTCGTGACGAGGGGTCATCCTGGTAGAATGGGCGACGGATTCCCCGCCGGAGACCTCCGCAGGAGGCGTGCCCGCGCCAACAGGCCGGGCCGCTCCGGGCGCCGAGAGCGCGGCACGGGTGGGCGTGCCGCGCGTGCCCGACCGAGGTAGCAGCATGGCTGAGCCCGTCGCGCAGGAGAACCAGGCAGGCATCAGAGGGCGGTCGCTCGTCTTGGGGGCGCTGCTCGTGCCCGCCGTCATCCTCTGGGTCGCGGGCATGGAGAACATCTACGGCGGGCGTGCCACCTACCTGTCGGTCTTCTTCCACGCCGTGATCCTCCTGGCCGTGCTCATCGGCCTCAACCGGGTCGTGCGTCTTTTCGCCCCGCGCTGGGCTTTCACGCGCGCTGAGCTGCTGCTGGTCTACGTCATGATCGGCGCCAGCAGCGGCATCGTCGGCGACCAGTTCCTCGCCATCCTCGTCCCGTCCCTGGCCTACCCCTTCCGCTACGCCACCGAGGCCAACAAGTGGGCTGAGATCCTCCTGCCCTACCTGCCGTCCCACGCGGTCGTGTCCGATCCCGTGGCCGTCCGGCACTTCTACGAGGGCGGCACGATGCTCTACACGGCCGCCAACCTCAAGCCCTGGCTCGGGCCCGGCCTGCTCTGGGCCGGCTTCATCGCCGTCACCCAGCTCATGTGCCTGGGCGTCAACGTCCTCATCCGCCGACAGTGGACCCAGTACGAGAAGCTGAGCTTCCCGCTCACCATCCTGCCTCTGGAGATGACCGCGCCGGGGCCCCCTTCCGTCTGGCGCAACAAGCTGCTGTGGCTCGGCTTCGGCATCTCGGCCTTCATTGACATCCTCAACGGCCTCACCTTCTACTTCCCGGCCGTCCCGCAGATACCCGTCAAGGTCAACTACCTGAAGTTCTCGCCCCGCTGGGCTGCTCCCCTGACCACCACCGGCATCGCCCTCTACCCCTTCGTCATCGGCATCGCCTACCTCCTGCCCCAGGACCTGACCTTCTCGACCTGGTTCTTCCTGCTCTTCTTCCGCTTCCAGCGCTTCATCTTCTCGTCCCTCGGCTACCCCTCGCCCTATCCCTGGACCTCCGCCGGCCATAGCGCCGTCCCCGCCATGCTCGAGCAGGGCATCGGAAGCTACATCGCCGTCGTCGCCTTCGGTCTCTGGGCGGCGCGGCGTCATCTGGGCGGCGTCTGGGATGTGATCTGGGGTCGCCCCAGCACCACCCGCGAGGGCACGACGGCCATAGGCACCGCCGAGGCCATCGAGTACCGCCTGGCAGCCGGCTTTATCGCCGTCGGGCTCGTACTCACCACGCTCTGGGCCGCAAGCCTGGGCATGCCCCCGGTCATCGGCCTCGCCTACATGGTCCTCTACCTCGTGATCTGCACGGCGATCGCCAAGGTCAGGGCCGAGGCCGGCGCCCCCACGCACGGGTTCCACTTCGCCGGGCCCGACCACATCCTCCTGACGATGATCGGCACCAACACCCTCCGGCCCCGCCAGCTCGCCTCCTTCGGGCTCATGTTCGGCTTCAACCGCGCCTACACGGGCGTGCCCATGCCCCACCAGCTCGAGGGCATGAAGATGGGGGAGATGCTGGGCGCGAGCCGACAGCGCGTCACCGGGGCCATCGCCCTGGCGACCGTCATCGGGTCCTTCGCCGCGGTGTGGGCCCTGCTGCACCTGTGCTTCCGCGAGGGCGTGGAGCAGATGGGCCACCCGGTGCACGACCTGGCGCCCCAGGGCTGGCAACTGGTCAGCACCTGGCTGAACAACCCCGAGGGCCCGAACTGGCCCGGCCTGGGGGGCATAGTGGCCGGCTTCCTCTTCGCTTCCTTCCTCATGGCCATGAGGTTCCGCTTCGTGTGGTGGCAGTTCCACCCCATCGGTTACGCCATAGCCGCCGACTGGACGACCGGGCTGATCTGGCTGCCGCTGCTCATCGGGTGGGCCGGCAAGACCGGCGTGATGCGCTACGCCGGGCCCAAGAGCTACCGCCTGGGGGTACCCCTGGCTCTGGGGCTGATACTGGGGGAGTTCGCGGTCGGCGGCTTCTGGTCGGTCCTGGCGATGATCACCCGCAAGCCCCAGTACGCCTTCTGGACCTAGACCGGCGGACGGCCGGGCGCACGGGTCCGCGAGCGCCCGACCCGCCCGCCTGGGGGAACCGATCGGGGCTAGCCTTCCTCCGTCTCGCTCTCCTCAGCCTCGCCCGCGGCGCGCGAGCTGAAGCGCTCGACCACGGCCTTGATCTGCTCGACCAGCGATCCCAGGCCGCTGCCTGAGCCGGGGATCGTGAGCAGACGCTCCCCCTCGCCGTCCACTATCAGGAACACGGGTGTGAGGAATAGCCCGCCGCCACCGCCTGCACCGCTGCCCTCGCCCGCGCCCTCGGACTGCTCTTTGGGGGGCTTGCCGCTGCCGCCGCCTGCGCCGAAGCCCATGCGGACGATGACGGCGGGGATGATCACCTTGTCGCCGACCTGCACCGGGTCGGACACGACCTTGACGTTCTCGGCGAACTTGGCCATGCCGTCCATGATACTGGTGACGACGCTGCCGGGCTCAACGTTGGACATCGCTAGTCAGCCTCCGTGGGTTCGCTCGTGGGTCGCGGTCTGGGTGCGGGCCCCCGGTTCTCGGCTCGCCTGGACTTCGAGGCCCTGCGTGGCGGTTTGCCCTCCACGAGGAAGAGGAAGGCGGCGAGGGCGGCACGCAGCAGGCCGATGCGGAAGAAGACCCTTATCCGCCGGCTGCCCCTGGGCGTGCACTTCAGGTCCACGGGGCCGAGGGTCCGGTGGCCGACGAAGCCGGCGATGGCAGTGTCGGCCGTGTCGTTGCCGGTGGGCGACTGGACCACCACCGAGAGGTCCTTGGCCCGCCAGAGCAGTTCGTGGGCGGCGCGACCAGCGGCCAGGACCAGGTCCCCCAGCTTCTCCAGGCCCAGGCCCTTCTCCGTGATGCGTTCGGTGATCGCGCGCCACAGATGCCGGCCGGGCCGGCGACGCCCGGGGGGCTCCTCGGGTCGCGGCTCCGCGGTAGGCGGCCCTGGCTCAGCCGCCTGGTGCTCTGCCTCACGGGGGCTGACGGGCTTCTTGCGAGCCCTCGCCCGGCGCGTGAAGGGGATGAGGAGGAAACGGCCACGCACCTCGACCGTGGGCCGCAGGCGCACTCTTGCCGAGCCCCACCACGCCAGCCGCACGTCCAGCGCCTCCTTCGCCGAGTCGAAAAGCACCTCCAGGTCCCCGATCCACGGCATGACGATCAGAAGGAGGACGATGGCGCACAGCAGGGCTCCCGGCACCCAGCCGCCGATCCAGTAATAACCGGCCAGGAAGGCCAGGATCAGGGTGGCCTCGAGCAGGAGCACCACCAGCGCGACCGATACGAACACTCTCATGGGCCTCACGGTCCTGCGGCCCCGTCTGGACCCCCGGTTCAGTCACTGGGGCCTTGGGCCAGGACCGAGGCAATGCTACCAGAAGGTGCGGCGCGCACGCCAGAGACCCTTGCGGGACCGGGCGGTCCCTTGGTACAGTCGCCTGGCAAGGGCCCGGGGCCGCACCCGCGGTCTGGTGGCTCCCGGGCACAGGGGCACGGACGGGCAGCGGGACGCCCGACCCGAGGCCGCGCCCGCCGAAGGGCAAGGAGTGAGCGACCCATGCGGGACCTGCGAGCCATCCGTCTCACCATCGCGCTGCTGTTCTGCGCGGGGCTGGCGGCGGTGGCCCACGCCGAGGGGCTGGCGCTGCCGGACGTCCTCGCGGCCGGCCTGAAGCCCGCCTACGAGTGTGATGTGTGCGTGCTCGGTGGGGGGCCATCGGGCACAGCCGCGGCCGTCGCCGCGGCCCGCAACGGCGCCAAGACCCTCCTGATCGAGCAGTACGGCTACCTGGGCGGCATGGGCGCCGCCGGGAGCGTCAACGTCTTCATGACCTACCAGCACGCCGGCGGAATCCTGCGCGAGGTCCTGGCGCGCCTGGACGACATCGAGGGACGTCGCGGGAGCTGCTTCGATGTGTCGAAGTACCAGGTCGTGCTGGACGAGATGGTGGGCGAGGCGGGGGTGAAGGTGCTGCTCTATACGCGGGGGATCGCGGCGCTGACGGCCCCGGGCAGGCCCTGGCGGGGCCAGCCGCGCAGCACGATCACGGGATTGCTCATCCACAACAAGTCCGGGATTCAGCTCGTGAGGGCGCGCGTATTCGTGGACTGCACGGGCGACGGGGACCTGGCGGCCTGGGCGGGCGCGCCGGTGCAGGTCGGACGCCAGGAGGACGGCCTGACCCAGCCGATGACCATGATCTTCCGCATGGGCGGCTGCACCTACAAGGGCGGCGCCCTCAGCAGCTACCCCGAGCTGAAGGACTACTGGGCCAGCTATGCCTGGAACCCCAACCCCGGCGAGATCACCCTCAACATGACCCGCATCCTCAACCGCAGCGGCATCAGCGGCGAGGACATGACCCTGGCGACGATCGAGGGACGGCGTGAGGTCATGAAGGCCGTCGAGCTTCTGCGCAAGCACGTGCCGGGCTTCGAGAGCGCCTACCTGGTGGCCCTGCCGGCCCAGATCGGTGTGCGCGAGACCAGGCACGTCCTCGGCGCGACGGTCCTCACGGGCGACCAGTGCCTCAAGGGCATGGGACGCGGCGACGTGATCGCCCGCTGCCAGTACGACATTGACATCCACAACCCGACGGGCACCGGCGCGCGGATCGCCCGCCTGACCCAGCCCTACGAGATCCCCTACCGGTCGCTCATACCCCGCGGCGTGGACAATCTGCTGGTGGCGGGGCGGGCGATCTCGGCCGACCACGTCGCGCACAGCTCGCTGCGGATTCAGCCTACGTGCTACGCGATCGGGCAGGCGGCCGGGACGGCGGCGGCGCTAGGCGTGGCGTGGGGCGCCGGGCCGTGGGAGATGGCGCCCCATCTGCGCGAGCTGCAGGCGACGCTGATCGAGCAGGGCGCCGACCTGGGGCGCGTGGGCGCGGAGCGCGTCGGGCTGGTGGGCGAGTGGGAGCAATGGCAGATACGCTACCAGCGGCGCCGTTCGGGAGCGCCGGCCGGGGGCTTCACGGACATACCCAAGGGCGACCCCGCCTACGAGGCGGCCATGGGGCTGGCCGCGCTCGGCGTGTTCAGTGGGTACTCCGACGGGAGCTTCGGCGCGAAAGACCCCGCCACGCTGGCGGTGGGGCTCGTCGTCATCGAGCGCACGCTGGAGGCCCACGAGCCGCCGGACCGGTCCCCGAAGGCGGCGGCGATCCCGGACGGGCTGAAGGGGCAGTGGTGGTCGGCCCCGATCGGGATGCTGGTGACGCGCGGTGTGATCCAGGCCGAGGAGCTGGACGCGCTGGCTCCGGACGCGCCGCTGACCGCCGGCGCCCTGAAGCGGTGGCTGCCGCTGGCCTTCCCGAAGAGCGGCGCCGACGGCCTCGCGCCCCTCGCGTCCCTGCTCGACGACCGGCCGCTCAGCCGCGCGGAGCTGGCGATTCACCTGTGGCAGGCCGCGAAGGGGTCAGGCACCCGGTAGCGAGGGCACGGGCTTTGCCCGACCCGCGACTACAACGGGAGTGGATGTAGTCTCAGGTCGCGGTGGGAGCCGCGGAGCGGCCCCCGCCACGCGCCTGCGGTGGTGGTGGCGTGGTGGTCTGCTTTGCTCCTCAGCTCGGCGGCTCCAGGTACGTCGTCCCCGGGCACTCGGGGCTGAGGGCCAGCTTGCCGCCCGGCAGGACCACCGAGCTGCACCCGCACCGGTACGCCCTGGGGTCCTGGCCCAGCGCCTCCGCCAGCTCATCCCACATCTCCCGCGACTCCGTGCTGATGTACAGGAACACCTCGTCGTTCCACCGCCGCACCTGCTCGATCAGGAAGCTGTAGATCTCCTTGCGCACGTGGTGCGGGAAGGGCGCGCACACGTTCCCCTTCATCTCCTCCGCGGCGTCGCGGGCGGCCTGCACGTACTCGGGGTCGAGCAGGTCCAGGTCAATCTTGGCCCCCAGCGTATCCAGGTCCATCCACATGATCACACAGAAGCCGATGGACTCGGGCCTGGTGAGCGTGCACATCCGCTCGATGATGGCGGCGTACTCCTCGCGCCAGCCGCGGACCGGGATCGTCGGCTTGAACTTGAACCGCACCGACAGGCCCATCTCCTGGCACTTGCGGGCGGCCTCGACGCGGTCGAGCGCGCTGCCGGCGCCCTGCTCCAGGTCACGCGCGACGGCCTCGCAGGTCACGCTCCACACGCCGATCAGGCGGTCGCGATGGGGCAGGTCCGCGATCCAGTCCACGTTGGCGCTGGCGCTGTGGAAGTACCCGTACCGCCCCTCGTACTCCGCCAGCTTGGTCGTATACAGGTCAATGCAGCCGTACTCGGGCTCGAAGGCGATGTGGTCGGCGCCCCAGCCGATCATGCGGAAGCACTTCTGCCAGGACTGGGCCTCGACCGTCGGCCCGACCGCCTGCTCCATGAAGTCCTCAAGGTTGACGCCGATGGCGATGAACTTGCCCGATTTCCCCTCGCCGCAGTATTGGCAGCCGTGCGGGCAGCCGTTCATGGTGCCGAAGTCTGTGGTGGGCCAGCACACCCGGTTCTCGGCCCAGTCGTTCTGGCGCTCGTGGTAGCGGCGCGTGGGCTCGATGTGGCCCAGGACCTGCCGGACGTGCCCCGCCGCCGTGCCCTCGGGGCATCGCTCGAGGATCGGGCCGATGTCGGGCCACTCGCCGCTGAGCTCCTGGACGGTGAACACCAGCGGCCGAGTGAACGACACGGGCACGCCCTCCGGCACCTCGGCCGGCGGCCACAGGTGCACCAGCTCCCCGATCAGCTCGGGCAGATTCTCTTCCGTGATCACCGTCACATCCTCAACCCGGCGGCCGAGGGCGCCGAGCATTCGCTCCACGCGCGCCAGGCACCGGGCATCGTCCTGCACGCGGTCGAGCATGTAGGTCTTGAGCGGCTGAAGGTTATACACGTCCGGACCTCCCTTGGGGCTTGGGCCGGGGGCCCTTCGCCGATGGGCGGCAACCTCCTGCCCCAGGCCGGCCCCCATGGCGGGGTGGCGCTGGGTGGGCCGGCCTGCGGCGCTGCGCCGCCCGGCGTCGCGCGTGAGGGCGCCGGCAGGTCCCCGGGGGGCCGCGGGCGAAGCGTGGGCCGGGCGGGCAGCCCTGCCCGCACCGCCGGGTCTGCAGGAGGGGCAGCGCATGGCGAAGCGTGCCGGCTGGCGAGCGGGTGTACTGGGTCTGATGCTTGGGATGGCGGCGGCGGCCTGGTGCCAGGATGGGCCCAGGATGCTCTTCTACGCGGCCTTCGACGGCCAGACGAGGGCCTTCACCTCGACGGGCCCGACCAGCGCCGTCGTGGCGGCGTCCGACGTCCTCCTGACCGGCCTCTTCGGCGAGCGCTTCGCCGAGGGCGTGGTCGGGCAGGGGTTCCTCGCGGACTCAGGAGGGCTCGCCTACCCCACGCAGGACGCCTTCGTGCCGGAGCGCGGCACGGTGAGCCTGTGGATCCGGCCCGCCTACGACGGCACCGCCGAGGACGTCTACTCGACGATGTTCGGCGCGGCCAACTGGGGGCTGCTCTACAAATACACAACGCAGACCTTCATCACCTTCGGGGTCATCAAGGACGACGGCCAGTACGACTACGGCTGCACGGCCAGCATCGCCCACTGGAAGAAGGGTGAGTGGCACCACGTGGCCGCCACGTGGGACAAGCCCGGGGGCTCGCGCGCCATCTACCTGGACGGCCGCCGAGCCGCCGAGGGCAAGATACCGTCCTACCGGCCTTGCGACACCCGCATGGTCATCGGCGCGAACCCCGGCAACGCCTACCCGGCCACGGGTGTCCTCGACGAGGTGTGGATCTGGGACCGCCCGCTCGACGACGACGAGATAGCCGCGGCCTACGAGCGCACGCGGCAGGGCGAGCCGAGCTGGGAGCCGCCGGCGGAGTCCCTGCGCGTGCCGGGAGCGCCCCAGCCGCCGAGCGGCGACGCGCCGCCCCTGCCGGAGGGCGTGGACTGGGCGATCTACGAGCCCGGCGTGGTGCGCACGGCCACGCGCGTGCGCCTGCCGCTGAGCGGCTACTGGCGGTTCCAGGCGATGCGCAACCCGGACGGCGGCGTGACCCGCGAGGAGATGGGTTTGCTGCGTGTGCCGGGGACGTGGGCCACACAGGCGGGCGATTGGGCCACGGTCTACGGCCCGGACCTGCGGCCCAGGCCCAGGCTGGCCGACGGCACCCCGGTGCGGACGTGCGTGTACGGCTGGTACGAGCGGGAGTTCGAGGCGCCACGCGAGCTGGCCGGCAAGCGCGTGCTGCTGAGCCTGGATTCGGTGCGCGCGATCGCCGAGGTGTGGCTGAACGGGGAGCAGGTGGGCCGGGCGCTCGAGTACGAGGGCGCGTGCTTCGACGTGACGGAGGACGTGCGGGTTGGTGAGCGCAACACGGTGGCTGTGCTGGTCACGTCGCTCAAGATTGACGGGGACGCCAAGGGCCTCGACCAGGACGTGTGGCTCGAGGGCGTTCCGATGGGGATGCGCTTGGGCCGCGTGGGCCTCGTCCCGTCGGCGTCGCGGGGCAAGCTTGGCGTGAGGGCCGAGCTTGAGGGGGGCGGCCCGGTCGAGGGGCTGCGGCTCGTGGCCGACTGCACGGGCTCGGGCGGCACGGCGAAGCGCCTCACCATGCCCCTGCGGGCCGCGGCGGCGGCCCCGGGCAGCGTTGCGGCGGGCGCGACGCTGGCCGTCGGCGAGACGGCCTGGGCCGACGCGCACCCCTGGTCGCCCGACGATCCCTTCCTCTACACGGGCCGGGTGGCGCTGGAGGACGCGGCCGGCAAGCTGCTGGACGAGCTGCCGCCCTTCCGCTTCGGGTTCAGGGACTTCGAGATCCGCGGCGGCGATCTGTACCTCAACGGCAAGAAGACGCATCTGCATGGCCAGGCCTCGCCGCCCTTTTCCTATGCCGCATACAACACCGACCCCGAGTTCATCCGCCAATGGTTCGCGGACCTCAGGCGCGCCGGCGGCAACACCGTGCGCGACTACAGCTACGGCCTGCAGACGGGCGAGCGGTTCTGGGCCAAGGACAATGTCTTCGGCGCGGCCGATGAGATGGGCGTCATGTTCCTGGCCCATCTGCCGGACCTGCGCAACGTCCTGCCGGGTTGGGCCCGCGAGGCCGTGCGCGAGGGCTACGGGCGCCGGATCGCCAGCTACGTGTGGCGATACTGGAACCACCCCTGCGTCATCATGTGGCAGCAGGACTTCAACCTGGCAGCCTACACGGGCGACATCGCGCCCTTCATGCTCGACACGGACTACTTCCCGGCCGAAGCGAGCTACGCCGAGCGCAAGCGGACTGCCGGCGAGGCCGAGGCGATGCTGCGGGACCTGGACCCCTCGCGGCCGGTGCTGCATCACGCCTCGGGGACGCTCGGCTCGATGTACACGACGATGACCTACCTGGGCTTCGGCATCCCCCTGCAGGAGCGTGAGGAGTGGCCGCTGTTGTGGAGCCGGCGGAAGCAGAAGCCGCTGATGATCATGGAGACCGGGTTTCCGTGCATCCTGTCCTACTACAAGACGCGCGCATGGGGTAAGACGCTGGCGGAGGTCTACGGCTCCGAGCCGCTGGTGGCCGAGTACACGGCGATGTACCTGGGCGAGCGGGCCTACGAGCTCGAGGGCGACGCCGCGATGGAGTACTACGACCCGGCCAACTACAATCGCCGGACGGACCAGCTACGCCTGGGGCCGGCGTACCAGGCCCAGAAGGAGCTGTGGGCGACGAGCTGCCTGCGAAGCTGGCGGACCTACGACCTGTCGGGCATCTTCCTGCACGTCGAGATCCGTGAGGGCTACAGGCAGGAGCCCGAGCAGGTCGGAGACAGGCCCCTCGATGCCCGGGCGCCGTACATGTACGTGGAGAAGCTGCCAGCCGAGGTCCTTCGCCCGTGGGAGACCTTCCCGATGCTGGCCGCGCTGCAGCGGGCGAACTGGCCGGTGATTGGGTACATCGGCGGGCCCGGCGACCGCTGGGTCACCAAGGACCACGCCTTCTATGCGGGCGAGACCGTGCGCAAGTCCGCGGTGTTCATCAGCGACCGCCAGTCGCCGGTGCGCGTGAGGGGAAGGTGGTGGGCCGAGACGCGCGGCTCGGCGGAGCCCCTGGCGGAGGGAAGGCTGGACCTCACGGTGCAGCCGGGAGAGACGGTCTTCGCCGAGATCGCCTTCGGGGCGCCGCGCGTGTCGCAGCGCGCCACGGGGCGGATCGTGCTGAGGGCCAGAGCCTCCGACGACACGCGCATCGAGGACGAGTTCGCCTTCGAGACCTTCCCGCGCGCCCGGCGCATCGCGGCCGGACCCGCCTGCGTTCTGGTGCCCGGCGACGGGACTGCCGCGCGCCTGCTCGCTGTGGCCGGCGTGGACTTCAGCGTGTGGGACGGCCGAGGCCCGGTGCCGGAGGCGAAGCTGCTCGTGATCGGGCGGCGCGCCGGGGTCTGGAGCCGCAAGATCGAGGACGCGGTGCGCCGGGGGATGCGGGTCCTGTGCTTCGAGCAGGAGCGCGAGGCCCTGGGGCGCCTGCGGCTCGACGACGCGTGGGCCAGGCACTGCTTCGTGAGCGCGCCGGAGCATCCCCTGCTCGCGGGCCTCGATGATAGGGACTTCGCGAGCTGGCGCGGCGACAGCAGCCTCACCGAGGCCTACCCGAACCCGGGGCTGGGCGATCCGCCGAAATGGCCCGAGGAGTTCTGGCACTGGGGCAACACCAACTGCGTGACCACCTACCCCATCGAGAAGCCGCAACGGCCGGGCTTCACGCCGCTGCTGAGCTGCGAATTCGACCTGCTCTACTCGCCGCTGGTCGAGTGGCGCCTGGGCGAGGGGCGCGTGCTCTTCTGCCAGCTCGACGTGAGCGATCGGTACGGCGTGGACCCGGTGGCGACGCTGCTGGTGGAACGGATGCTCGACCTTTACGGCCCGGAGGCGCAGGCGGCTCTGGCCAGCTCCGTTGCCGTGGTCGGGGCAGAGGCGCCGGCGATGGCCCAGGCGCTCGGCATCGAGGCGCGGACCTTCCAGGCGCCGCCGCCGGCCGAGGAGCTTACGCGGATCACGAACGCCGGAGGCGTGGCCCTTCTTCTCCACGATGTGGACCCGCAGGCGGCCTACGGCTGGGGCGCGGCCCTGGAGGCGGCGCGGCTGGCGAAGACCGACCTGAGCGCCGCGGACCGGGCGGCGGTGCCGGGGCTATCGGACTCCGACCTGTTCTGGAAGCGGTTCGTGGACCTGCGCGTCCTGGCGGCCGGGCAGGAGGGTCTCATGGCCCCGCGGACGGGCGTGTTCGGGGTGCTGGCGCGGGGCGAGGGGAAGGTGCTCATCCTGCGCTTCGACCCGCTGGCCTTCGAGGACCCGCGGCAGCGGACCAAGGGCCTGCGCGTGGTGAGCCTGCTCCTCGGCGCGGCGGGCGTGCGGGCGCGGGTGTCACTGGTGGAGGACGCGGCGCCGGGGCCCTACGCCGAGGACGCCCTGGACTTCAACCCGCATCTGTACCGGCGCTGGTAGCGTGGCCCGGCGGCTGGACGCGGGCGCCCAGCGGCGGCCGCCGGCCCTTACGGATACGTGGCCACCTTGACCGGCGCTCCGCCGCGGGCCGCCGACTCGACCACCGCGAAGCACGCCGCCATCGTGTTGAGGTTGTCGTGGCCGTCGGGCGCCGGGGTCTCGTCCCTCTGCACGGCCCTGACGAAGGCGGCCACCTCGCCGTCAATGGACGCCGGCAGGTCGGGCACCGGCAGCGGCTCGTAGGCCCACTCGCTCTTGGGCTTGCTCGCCGTGCGGCAGACTTGACCGCTGAGCACGGTGCCCGCCGTCCCGTAGGCCGACAGGGTCGTGCGCCCAGGGCACTTGCACCCGCTGGACACGAGCGCGCGTCCCAGGGCGCCCGACTCGAAGACCAGTTGGGCGACGATGCAGTCGTCCGTGGGCTGGTCCTCGAAGGCCAGATGGTTGGCGTAGGCGCTGACCTCGACGATGGTGCCCCCGACGAAGCGCGTCAGGTCCAGCGCGTGGCAGCCGCCCAGGAAGGGATGCCGGACCGCCGGATCGTTGCGCCAGTTGCCGGCGCCGCCCACGCCCTCCAGGTTGTTCCAGTACTCGGACTCGACGAAGAACAGCTCGCCCAGGTCCCCGGCGTCGAGGGCTTGCCTGACGGCCACGTACTGGGCGGCGTACCGGCAGCTCTGCCCGATCATGAGCTTGAGGCCCAGGCGATCGGCCGTCTCCACCATGCGCAGGCACTCCTCCCACGTGGGGGCCATGGGCTTCTCGCACAGCACGTGCCTGCCGGCTTCGAGCGCGGCGATGGTCAGAGGCGCGTGGAAATGGTCGGGCGTGACCACGTTGATCACGTCCAGATCGTCGCGCTGGATCAGCTCCTCGGCGCTGGTGGTGACGAAGCGGGCCCCGGTCTCAGCCGCCAGCCGGTGAAGGGCCTCCTCGTTGGTGTCACAAAGGGCCACCAGTTCGGCGTCCGGATTGTTGGCGTAGGCGCGGGCGTGGGCTGCTCCCATGCGCAGGCCGATAACGCCGGCTCTCAGCTTGGTCATGGCGGGCCTCCTTACTGCTGACGGTCGGTGCCCCCGCGCCCAGGGACGGAGCGCGGGCGGGCCGATCGGCATGGCAATCCGTGGGCGGCGTAAGGGCCGACCCACGGGAGCGGCGCCTTCGCGGCGCGAGCGCGATGTCCTCCCGGCGCTTCGGCCTCGTGCTCCGGGGGAGGTCGCGGCGCCCCGGCGACAGAAGGACCGGGGGCCGCCGTCATGAACCCTCGCCCTCGTCCCGCACGCGCGGGAACCACCCCTGCCGGCGGAGGCGCCAGCCCATGGCCCTGAGAGTAAAGGTCCGCAAGGAGCTGCACATCAAGGCTCCCGATCCGCATATCGCGGTCTACGCCCACAACCCCACCTATGTGAGCCCCAGGGGCGTCGCCCTGATCGAGGCGGCGAAGGAAGAGGCGCGCACGCCCGCCGGGCGCTACTACGACCGGCGGATCTACCGCCGGCGCTCCGAGGACAACGGGCGCACCTCGGCCGACGAGCCGCCGCTGTCGGTGAAGACCGATGAGGACATCGAGCGCGGCGGGGAGTGTCGCACGGTGCCCATGCACTTCCTCGACCCCGACAACGGTCTGCTCCTCGCGGTGCACACGGTGCACGAGCGCGCGGGGACCGACACGGGGTTCGACTCCGCCGGGGACCTGTCCTCGCGCACCCAGCGGCTGCGCCACGAGGTATCGCGCGACGAGGGGCGCACGTGGGAGGACCTGGGGCTCATTGTGATGTCCGGCGATGAGTATGACGAGACGCACTGGGGGCCGGGCCTGTGGTACGGCAGGAACGGCGCACACGCGGACATGCCGCCCTGGGTCAAGCTCCCGGACGGAACGGTCGTGTGGGGCCTCAGCCTTCAGCCGGTGGACGAGAGGGGCGAGCTGTACAGCCCCTACGGCGGCTACTTCCTCGAGGTGGCCGCGATGCGTGGGCGATGGCGCGAGGACCTGTCGGGCCTGGCCTGGGAGATGGGCGAGACGATCAGGGTCGGGCCGGAGGAGTCCTCGGTGGGCTGCTGCGAGCCGGCCATGGCGCACCTGGGCGGCGAGCGGCTGTTCGTGACGATGCGCTGCCAGGGCGACGAAGGCAAAGGCTTCCCGAGCCTGAAGTTCACGAGCCTGTCGGAGGACGGGGGCCTGACGTGGTCGAGGCCCGTGCCCCTGCGCTACGACGACGGTGAGCTGGTGCACTCGCCGGCATCGCTGGCGGAGTTCGTGCGGCCGAGCTGGTCGGATCGGCTGTACTGGATCGCCAATGTCAGCCCGGAGCCGGTGTACTTCCAGACGCCGCGGTACCCGCTGTACATCGGGGAGGTAGACCAGGACAGGCTGTGCCTGATCAGGGAGTCGCTGCGGGTGATTGACGACTGGCGGGAAGGGCTGCCCAGGGACGTGCGGTTCACCAACTGGGGGAGCTACGAGGACCGCGAGACAGGGGAGATCGTGCTGACCCTGCCGGAGGAGCCGAAGGTGAGCTGGGAGGACCTCACGTCGGATTGCTACAGGTACCGCATCGAGGTGGAGGAGTAGTGATCGGTCCGTTGTACTTGCGGGTTGGCCGGAGGCCATGCCCGCGGGGGTGGATGGTGGTGTGGTCCGTCGGGCCACCGCAGGGCTACTGCTGCAGGCGCGCCACGAGGGGACCACAGCAGCGCCACCACCGCAGGCGCCTCGGCTTGTGGCACGAACCGCGCGCGGCCCCTTGCGTCTTGAGGTTATGAGGGGTGAAACGGGTTCACCACCTGTGCGGTTGTTCAAGGCTCTTTGTATGCCTTCTCGTCAGTTTATGTGTGCCAAATTTGACATTACGTTAACTCCTGTTATGGGACCCAGCAGGGCTGAAGCGGCCAATACGGGTGTGGTGGTCAGACGAGATATGTTTCTGTGGCTGAGACTTGTCCGCGCGGACCGGCACCCTTCGCTATCCTTCCCAGCCCTTTGCAAGCACGTGCAGGGACCGCCGCGTCGCAGTGGCCTCGCGGTGCGCGCTCGGGCAGGTCTGCGGGGCGCGCGGGGCGAAGCTGCGTCCCACGGGGCGGCCGGCGGCTGGGTGAGGGACCGGTGATCGGCCCGCCCTGATCTGTAGAGAGGTGCGGCCAATCGTGCGACTCGCCATGGCTCTACTGTGCTTGCCCGCGGCGGTGAACGCGGCGCCGAAGATCGCGATCTTCAGCGAACCGGACTTCCCCTACTACATGGCTGACGGCAAGGACGGCCCGCGGCTCTTCCAGGACCTGTACCAGGCCGTGGGCTTCGAGGCCGACCTGCTGTCGGCTCGGGAGCTGGCCGACCCCGCGAGGTTCAACGCGGGGGCCTACGCGGCCCTCGTGCACGTCTACGGCAACACGTTCCCGCTGGAGGCCTTGGAGAACCTGGTCGCCTTCCACAAGGCGGGCGGCTGCCTGATCCTCGTCAGCGGCGTGCCCTTCTGCCACCCCGTCGTGGCTAGCGGCGCTTCGGGGTGGGCCTTCGAGGGCGGCGGCCGCAGCGGGCGCGTGGTGGGGCAGGTCCACTCCGGCCGCGCGGCCTTCCGCCTTCACCATCCGCGCGAGGACGGCTGGACCGGCCCCGCCTGCGCGAGGCTCGCGGTGAAGCCGGGCGAGACCTATGTGGTGGGCGGATGGGCGAAGGTCGAGCAGGTGATGCCCGCCCATGAGAAGAGCGTCATCTACCTGCGTTTCTTCAATGCGGACGGGGAGTTCATCGGGCAGGCGGGCCCGGCGATGCCTCACCAGGTCTGCGACTGGACGCGCCTCGAGCAGGAGGTCACGGTGCCGGAGGGCGCGGCGACGGCCGATGTGTCGCCCCAGCTCTGGTCGCCCCAGGGCGAGCTGCTGCTGGACGACCTGTTCCTGTTCCGCGGCGGCGAGAGAGGCGAGAACCTGGCGCCCAACCCGTCGTTCGAGGAGCCGGGCGGCGGCTGGGTGGACCTGGGCCACGACGGCAAGTACCAGACGCATGACCAGGGCATCGGCACGGGCGGGTTCCTCAACACCGAGAACCCCGGCGACTTCAGCCTGACCAGCGCCGGGAAGAGCATCGGGCTGGACGTCTTCCGGTGGAATCTGCTGCCCGGCCCGGGCTTTGCGCAGACGCTGGCCGCTTCGAGCCTGCCGCCGGAGGATGAGGTCAGGCCGCTGGTGTCCCTGGTGCGACCCGACACGGGTGCGCCCAGCGACGTGCACCCGGCGGTGATGATCGCCCACCAGTGCGGCGAGTTCAAGGGCGCCGTAGACGTGTGGTGCCGAAGCCACTGCGCCCCGCTCGACGGGCGGCCTCTCTATCACGTCGTTCTCAAGTCAACGATCGAGGTGTTCCGGACGAAGGGCCTGCTGTCCCAGGCCGAGGCCGGGGCGCGGGCAGCGGAGGTGGACAAGACTGTGGGCACCGGCGAGAAGGTCTACAGGCCTGTTGCGGAGCCGCGCCCCTTCGACACGCCCTGGCCGCGCTCGAAGAAGCCGGCGGAAACCATCCTCGTGTGCGATGTCTCGCAGGCGCCCCCGGACGAGGAGTTCGCGCTGGCGGTGCTTCAGGGGCTGGTGAACCGCGAGCTGCCGCGGCTGTACCTCGTCCACAGTCGCTATGCCGAGCAGGACCGGCAGTGGCTGGCGGAGCTGGAGTTCGAGGGCCTGAAGACCCAGCCGATCAGCCCCGAGGAGGCCTGGCACCGGTTCGGCGACGCGGCCAAGGGCGTCGTCCTGTACGACCGGGCGATCCTGGAGGAGATCGGGGCCTATCACGCGGACCGTCTGAACCTGACGAACGTGATCCTGATGGTGTGTGGGTTGAACGACGCTGTGCCCAGGGCCGTCGGCGCGGACGAGATGGTGTCCTCGCCGCAGCCCGTGGTGCTGGACACGCGGGGCAAGTGGCAGACGCCCTACGATATGTACCGCTGGGCCTATGAGAACCTGTGGCCGCGGATGAACCACCACATCCTCGCCACGCTCTACCCGGGCATCTTCTACCTGACCGACTACCTGGTCGAGCACCGCATCTTCACCTTCTGGTTCGGCTCGGAGCGCACGCTGCGCGAGCAGGAGATGCTGGAGACCATCCTGGCCTCCACGCCGCCGAACACGCCCATCATCGGCTGGTGGTTCTGCTGGATGCCCAACGTCCAGGACCCGTCGCACCGGGCGGCGGACTGCGTGGGCGAGGGCCCGGGTGTGCAGATGGGCTCGTCGTTCGCCAAGTTCCTGACGCCCTCGCACGAGTGCACGAACCTGAGTGTCCACTCGGGGATGCCGCTGATGGGGTACAAGCACAAGCCGGTGAGCAATCCCGTGGAGCTCGACCGGTCGAAGGTGTACTACAGCTTCATCATGTCCGACGGGGACAACCTCGGCGAATGTCTGATGATGCGGCGGCGCCAGGCCCGGTGGGACGTGCCGCAGCGGGGGCAGGTGCCGGTGGGGTGGTCGTTCGCGCCCGCGGCGGCGGTGCTCGCGCCGCCGGTGCTGAACTACTACCTGCGCACGGCCACCGAGGCGGACCTGCTGGCCGGCGGCCTCGGGATAGCCTACACGCAGCCGGACCAGTACGCGACGGCCTTCGGCGACGAGCGCGACCGGATCTTCGCCGAGTACGCGCGGATGACGGCGGATGCCCTGGCGCCGCTGGATACGGGAGCCCTGTGGCTCATCGGCGGCTCCAGGGCGAACGTCAGCCGCTACGCCGAGGCGGGCCCGCCCCTGCGCGCCCTGTTCCCTGACTACGGGACGGGCACGAAGCGCTCCTACGAGAGCGTGACCTACATGGACGCAAAGGACGTGGCGGTCTTCCGGGCGGTCACGGGCTGGGGCGGCGGTGAGCGATACGCGGACCGGCTGGTGCGCGAGATCCAGGGAGCCTCCGACGGCGTGCGGCCGGCCTTCCTGCACGTGTTCCTGCTCAACTGGGGCACGGACCTGCCCGCCCTGCAGGAGGTCATGAGCCGGCTGGGCGATGGGTACGTGTGCGTGAGGCCCGACGAGCTGGAGAGGCTGTTCCGCGAGGCCCGAGCAGCCAGGTAGTGCTGCCGTGATGCCAGGGCACCCGGAAGGCACCAGGACGCGATCTGCGTCCCGCGCGACTCGATCGGCCATGGGAGCGCGAGCCGCCCGCCGAGGCGCGGGGAGAGGGAGATGACCCGATGGCGCTGACAGGGAAGTGCGGCGATGCCGCCAGTGTGTGACGCGAGAACGATCTGCTCCCGGTGCGGCAGGGAGGTCCCGGCGGCGGAGGCCCTGGGCATTGACGGCGAGCCGGTCTGCCGGCGATGTTTGCACGGTGACGCCCGGCCGTACCTGATGTACCCGATCGGCTATGTCCGCAACGACCTTTCTCGCCCCGAGAGCGGCTTCGGCACCAGGGGCGGAGACCGCGTCTCGCGCATCGAGCTCTTGCCGACGATGGCGCCGTTCACGCAGGGCCTGGCCGACGAGAAGCACCTGACCGTCGTCTACGTTCTGCACAAGAGCCCGGGTGTCCGCACGGTCTTCGCCCGCGGCTGGGACGGCAAACGCGTTGGCATGTTCGCCTCACGGACGCCAGACCGCATCAACCCGATCGCGGTAACCGAGGTGCGGCTGCTACGGGTCGAGGGGGCTAGGCTCTTCGTGGAGGGCTTGGACGCCGTGGATGGCAGCCCCGTTCTCGACCTCAAGATGGGGCAAGCGGCCTTCCACGACTAGGCCCGCGCCGCGCAGCTCGCGACCCATAGCGCCCCACTCCCGAGCTGTTGCCCCAAGGTGTAGGTGTCTATCCCGCGTCCCCTGCCCCGCAGATTCCTCTTGCAGGGATGACCTGCGCCATATAGGATACGCGGGCTCAGCGATACTGGGGCTGAGCGTTCCCGGTTGGTGTACAGGTAGTGAGCGGGCCCGGCGCCGAGAGCGGCGTACGGGCCTCATTCAGCCGGGCAGCATGGCCCCTGGAGGTCCCAGGAGGGCCTCTGCCGACGGAGGGTCTCCGCCGATGAGGCGAAGGTGTGTCGCTGGCAGCTCCGTGAGTTGGTGTGCCCCCACTGCCGCGTTCAGCCGAGGGACGGCCCGTGCCTGGTCCTGGGGCCTTGCGCTTGTGCTGGTCGCCTTCGCCGCCGTAGGGGCGAGGGCGGATGGCCGGCCGGGGGACTTCAGCGGCGACGGTGCGGTCACGCTGGACGACCTTCCCGGCTTCGCGCAGGCCTGGGAGACCGCCCGAGGGGGCGGCGAGGTGGATCCCCGCGGCGACATGGACGGGAACCAGGTTCTCGACCACCTCGACGCAAGGCTTCTGCTCGAGGCCATCCTGAACCCGAACCCGGGCATGTCCACGGCGGAGCGCCTGGCGGCGATGGACGCCGTGCGGGACGAGTTCCAGACCGTAGTGGACGCGCCCTTCGAGACCTTCCGGGACACGATGCAGGCCTTCCTGCAGTCAAGGCCGGAGTTCACCGAGGTGCGCGTGATCAACAACTCGGTGTGCGGGCGGTTCACGGACGGTCAGTGGCTGGCGCTGGACTGGACCCCGGCACCGGACCCGAACTGGTCAGCTCCCGTCGCACCGGCTGGTGTGCTGCCCCGGCCGGCCGGCGCCGGGACGGCGTCGGCGCGAGCGATGGCTGCCCCAGCAGCGGGCGGCGGGCCGCCGGCTGGCGTCTCGCCGGCCCAGGCCGTGGGCAACACCGCCATTCCGCCGCCAGGGCCGGTGCCTCTGTACAACGCGATGGGCAATGCCTACTCGGACCTGGCGGGCTGGTTGTATAACTGCTTCAAATCGCGCGGCTATACGAACGAGTACCCGCCCTTTGACCACGTGGCCACGGTCAGTGACTTGATGTCGCTCTCGGCGCTGAAGCCTATGGCGGTGCTCTACTACAGCGCGCATGGCGGGTCCGCGCCCGACTGGGCGAGCGGGGTAACTACGGGCCACGTGAGCACGGCCACTAAGGTGACGGCGGAGACGGAGGAGGAGTACGCGGGGGAGCTGTGGCTGGGGAATCTCATCCGGGTGGAGGCCGGCTTCGACAAGGGCCCCGGCGACAAGACCCAGGTCGCGGAGCTCTACGCCATCACGTCGGGTTTCGTCATCACCTACTGGACCTTCGCCCAGAACAGCCTGGTGGACATTTCGGCGTGCTACAGCAACGCCGCGGACTTCGGCGCCGCCTGCGTGGGCAAAGGGGCCTCGGTCTACGCCGGGTGGAGCAACTCGGTGGGGGACGGCGTGGCGGCCGACTTCGACGAGTTCTTCTTCGGCCGCCTCCTGGGCATGAACGCCGCCGAGCCGAAGTACGACCCGCCCGTGCGGCCCTTCGCCTGGCCCGAGGTCTACGCCGAGGCCCAGCGGAGGAAGCTGACCGTGGACGCCTCGAACGGCGCCACCCTGACCATGACGGGGAGCGCGGGCTCGTCGCTGGGCCCCCTGGCGCCGGTGATTGACAACGCCGCCATCGTCGAGCGCGCCCCCGACCAGAGCGACCTGATCCTCAACGGCAAGTTCGGGGTGGACCCCGGCGCCGAGAAGCGGCAGGTCTTCGTGGGCGCCGGCAGCGACACGCTGGAGGTCACGAGCTGGCAGCCCGAGCAGGTGAAGTGCGATCTGCCGGTCACCGGAGCCAAGTCCAGCGGCGACATCCAGGTCGTCGTCCACGGCGTCTACAGCAACGTCATCCCCATCAGCGAGTGGCAGGGCACCGTCACCTGGACTCTCAAGAGCTATGGCACCTGCCAGCAGAAGATCACCGTGGACTTCCGCATCCGCGGCGACGTCCATCCCTACCGCGAGAAGCTGTCGGAGGACAAGCCCACCCAGCCCACTGACCGGTACCTCCAGTGCACGGGCAAGAAGGGCGCCGGCAGCTACGAGTGCAAGGGCCAGTACGCCCTGGGCAACTACAAGGAGGTCTGGTCGGGCTCGGGCAGCTTCGACGTCGGCAATCCGGTGAACGTCAACGACTGGGGCAGCGCCTGGTTCACCGTCGACTCCATCGCCAAGAAGGTGAAGTTCGTCTTCATGGGCACCAGCACCTATATGCCCGGCGGCCACGGCTGCACCTACGACATCACCGAGGGCGTCTACCATCACATAGACCACCAGAACGTATGGATCGGCGATGAGGGCTTCGACGGCGCTGATGATCGCGGGATGCCCTGCATGCTGCTGGACCTGGACGACAGCTACGGCTTCGCCGCGGGCAAGCGCACGGGCCACCGGGAGGGCGGCCAGGTCGGCGGGGACATCACCATCGAGTGGACGGACTTCAAGTGCACGCACCCACCAACATCCCCCACTCACCAGGCGGCGGCGCCGTTCCTGCGCGGCGGCCGGCTGCGGGCCACGGCGTCAAGCCTGGCCGGTCTGCTCCCGCGGCTCCTGGGCCGCCTGGGCTGACGGCCCGGGCGCGGCCCCGGGCACCCTCGCGCCGGTGCCTGGCGCGCCCGAGCAGCGGGGAGGGAGCGCCCGGCTCGGGCCGAACCCCGTTGCCATCACGAGCCCCTTCGCGGAGGAGAGACCATGAGCCGGGGAACGATGCTTCTTGGCGTGCTGCTGCTGTCCACGGCCCGACTGCCCGCCTTTGAGGAGCTGGCGCCGGAGCAGGCCTGGTTCGAGCAGGCGCGGTTCGGGATGTTCATCCACTGGGGGGCCTACTCGCTCCGAGGCGTCGAGGCGAGCTGGCCGCTGTTCTCCGGCCAGGTGCCCCGCGAGGAGTACGAGGCGCTGCCGGCCCGGTTCGACCCCACGCAATTCGACGCGCGGGCCGTCGCGCGACTGGCCAAGCGCGCGGGGATGAAGTACCTCATCCTGACGAGCAAGCACCACGACGGCTTCGCGATGTTCGATACGAAGCTGAGCGACTACTCCATCGCGCACGCGCCCTACGGCCGGGACATCTGCCGGATGATGATGGACGCGGCGCGGGCCGAGGGGCTGCGCGTGGGGTTCTACTTCTCGCTGTGCGACTGGCACCATCCGGACTACATGACCGCGCAGCCGACTGGGGACCCCGGGCCGGGGCTGCTGCCGCTGGAGCTGGACCCGGCGCGGTGGGAGCGCTTCGTGCGGTTCATGCACGGGCAGGTGCGGGAGCTGTGTACGAACTACGGCAAGCTGGACGTGATGTGGTTCGACGGGGGCTGGGAGCGGACCGCGGAGCAGTGGAAGTCCGAGGGACTGCACGCCATGATCCGGGAGCTGCAGAGCCCGATCCTCATCAACAACCGCGGAAGCGGGGGCTTTGGTGACTACGCCACGCCTGAGCAGACGGTGCCGGGCCGGGGCATGAGCGGGCCGTGGGAAACCTGCATGACCATCAACGGGACCTGGGCCTACAACCCCAACGACCGCAACTTCAAGTCGGCGGACGATCTCCTGACGGTTCTGGCGAGCACGGCGAGCGGCGGGGGGAATCTGCTGCTGAACGTCGGGCCCATGCCGACCGGCGAGATCCAGCCGGAGTTCGTCGAGCGGCTGGAGGCGATGGGGCGCTGGCTGGCGGTCAACGGGGCCTCGATCTATGGGACGGACGCGGGCCCGCCCAGGATGAGCCCGGAGAACCGGGTGACGATGGCGAAGCGGCGGCTCTACGTGCACCTGCTGGCGCCGCCGGAGGACGGCAAGCTGGTCCTCCACGCATTGCGCAACGAGGTGCTGGACGCGCATCTGCTGAGCACCAAGCAGGCGCTGGGCGTCTCGCGAGCCGGTGACGAGGTGACGGTGGACCTGAGCGGGTTGAGCGGGGACCTGAAGCACGAGGTCGTGGTGGTGCGGTTCAGCGGGGACCTGGACGCGTCGGAGGTGTTCGAGGCTGGGGCGGACGGGGTCGTGTCGCTGGCGGCGAGGGACGTGACGGCCCATGGGCGTGCCGTGTGCTACCAGGAAGGGTACGACGACATCGGCTGCTGGTGGGAGCTGGGGGACTGGGTGAGCTGGAAGGTCCGCGTGGCGCGGGAGGGCGACTGCGACGTGGTGGTGAACCAGGGAGCGCCGCCGGGACAGGGAGGGACCTACGTGCTGTACGTGGGCGACCAGGGCGTCCTGGCGACGGTGACGGAGACCACGGGCTGGACAGACTACCGGGAGGTGACGGTGGGGCGGGTCCACCTCAAGCCCGGGGTCCACGAGCTGAGCCTTAGGCCGCACGCGCTGAAGGCCTTCGCGCTGATGAACGTGAAGTGGGTGAAGCTGGTGCCGCGCTAGAGGTGCGGCCGTCACGAGGGACGACCAGAGCAGGGAGGAAAGCGGATGACAGGCGGCAATCGCATCCTGCGGGCGCTTCGGGGCGAATCGCTGGACCGGGTGCCCATCGAGATACCGATCCCGCTAGACCTGGTGCGCTGGGGGGAGGGATGGCGCCCCGAGGGCGGCTGGATGGCGGAGGAGAACTACCTGCGGGTCGCCGAGGCGGCTGGCGAGCACTGCGACAGCTTCTGGGGCTGCCCCGGCGTGGGGCACCTGTTCGACCGGCGCTTCGCGATGGTGCCGGCGGAGCGGGTGCACATCGCCAGCGACGAGAGGGTCAACGGCAGGCGCACCGTCACCTACGTGGTGTCCACGCCGCGCGGGGACCTGAGGACGGTCGAGACCTTCGACGAGGGCGTCAACACCTGGTGGTACCCCGAGCCGCTGTGCAAGAGCAAGGAGGACGCGGAGAAGCTGCTGTCGGTGCCCTTCGAGGTGGGGGAAGTGGACCTGAGCCAGTACCTGCAGGCGCGGGAGCGGGCCGGTGAGCGAGTGGCGCCTCAGGTGAGCATCTCGACGCCGCTGGTGAGCGCCGGTCGCCTCCTCCACTTCGACCAATGGCTGGAGTGGTGCGCCAGCGACTTCGGCTTCGTGGACCGGCTCGTGGCGGCGCACGCCGAGCGGATCGGCGCTCGGCTGAAGGCCGTGCTGGAGGCCGGCGTGGGGCCGGTCTTCTGGTTCGGCGGCTCGGAGCAGGCCACGCCGCCGATGATGTCGCGCGAGCTGTTCGAGAAGCTGGTGGTGAAGTACGACGGGCCGCTGATGCGGATGGTCAAGGACTGCGGGTGCTACGTGCACGTGCACTGCCACGGCAAGGTGGACGCCGTGCTGGAGCATTTCATGGACATGGGCGCGGACTGCCTGGACCCCTGCGAGCCTCACCCGGACGGCGACCTGGACTTCGCCGAGGCCAAGCGGAGGGCGCGGGGGCGGATGGTGCTGATCGGGAACATCGAGTTCCGGCACATGGAGCACCTGACGCCGGACCAGATCGAGGAGAAGGTCAAGCGCGCGATCCTCGACGGGGGCCCCAAGGGCATGATCCTGGGGCTGTCCGCCACCGGGATATCGAGCGTCACGGACCGGTATCGCGACAACTGCCTGCGCTACATCGAGGCGGGACTGGAGTATGGCGCGAGGTGACGCGAGGCCCGGTCGGCCGGGGGCCGCGCCAAGCCGGAGGGCTGCCTCATGCGAGCCGTTGCTGTGGTTCTGATCGCCGGCACACTGCTGCCGGCCGGGCGGGCCGATGCCGCCACGGTCACGGAAAGGGCCGGCGGCCTGGAGCTAGCCAACGATTGCGTGGCCCGCACGATAGGCGTGGGCGACCAGGCGGGCCTCACCACGCGCTGGGCGAACCCGCGGCGCGGGCAGGTCTGCGGGGTCGAGTCGGACGAGTTCCGGCTGAGACTGCGGAGGGGCGAGAAGGAGTATGTCCTGACCGGCCGCGACGCCCCGGGCGAGCCGCGGGTCATCTCGCGCGGGCCCACCGCCACGGTCGTCGTCAAGTGGCGTTTCGAGGAGCCGGGCGTGGAAGTGGAGGCGGTGCATCAGCTCGTGGGCGCGCAGGCGGTGATGCGCAAGTACCTGCTGATCTCGTCCACGGGCGGGGAGGACCTGGTGCTGCTGGACGTGGAGGTCGAGCGGCTGCGGCTGGGCCCGCCGCCGGTCGAGATCCAGGGCGTGAAGCTCGAGGCCCCGAAGCCGACCCTGGCGGGGGGCCTGGGCAAGCCCGTCTTCATCGGCAGCTTCTTCGCGGGGCTGGAGTACCCCATGGGCGAGGCGTCGGTGCACGAGGGC
This sequence comes from uncultured Armatimonadia bacterium, assembly GCA_964608495.1. Taxonomy (GTDB): domain Bacteria; phylum Armatimonadota; class Zipacnadia; order Zipacnadales; family FEN-943; genus JAKORR01. The sequence goes on from CAZSOQ010000001.1 coordinate 29,554, forward strand.
ACGCTGATCCTCGCCCATCACCCGGGCAGACCGCTGGGCAGCGATCGGCTGCAGAGCAAGACCGCCGTGCTGGGCGCGGCGGGCATGGGCGAGACGGTGAGCGAAGCGTTCCTGGACTACGTGGGCGGCATCCGCCCCAACGCCCGCAAGCCGTTGCGGCACTATATCGTCCAGAAGCAGTTCCTGGTGGGGCGGACGTTCAAGTGCGAGGAGTACATCGCCGCGGCCGAGCAGTTCCGCGACAAGCTGTACGGGCCTCACGGCGTCGCGCCGGACGGGCTGAACGTGTGGAACTACTACCTGCACGGGCCGGGCCTCTTCGCCTGGGACACCGCCAAGTACCCCGAGGGCTTCGGGCCGCTGAGGAAGGTCCTGGATAGCTTCGGGGTCGGGCTGGGGATCTGGGTGAGCTTCTACTGCCACGAGGGGTGCGACCTCAACTGGGGCGCGCAGCAGGGGTACGAGGTGGACCAGCCCGAGCGGGGCTGGCTTGGCGGCAGCTACTGCCTGGCGGGGCCCAGGTACTACGAGGACTATAGCCGGCGAGTGCTGGAGCTGGTGCGCGAGAACGGCGTGCAGTTCATGCACATTGACTTCAACCGGTTCGACTGCAACGCCAGCGACCACGGCCACCTGCCGGGCGTGTACGGCCGCGAGGCGCGGATGGACGCCGAGATCCGTCTGCTGACGGCCCTGCGGGAGATCAACCCGGACCTGTTCCTGATGATGGGCTGCGGCTCGTACAAGAGCCCGTGGCTGCTGCAGTACTTCGACGTGATCTGGCCCGACTTGGGGGGAGACACGGGCCTGTGCGACGTGCCGGCGGCCATGCCTCGCGACAACGAGATCACGCTGCGCGACATCCACTACCGCAGGCGGATGCTCGAGGAGCCTGAGGTCTACATGCCCACGTGGGGGTGGTGGACCCACGAGCCGCTCTTCAACCGCGGCGAGGCGGCGGCGAGAGCCGCGGAGCTGTGCGGGCTGAGCCTGCAGGAGAAGTGGGAAGACAACGTGGTCATGGACATGAGCCGCGGCACGCGCTGCTGGGCCATGCACTTCGACACGGAGCTTATGAACGCCGGCGAGGGGAACTGGCGGTGGCTGGCCTCGGCGATGAAGTGGGCCCGCGGGCATCACCCGCTGATGACGAGGACCTGGCTCGTGGGCGGCGATCCCGAGAAGGAAGAGGTCTACGGCTACGCCCACGCCGACAGCGAGCGGGTCATCATCACGGTGCACAACCCGTCGTCCGCCACGCAGGAGTTCCGGATAGGGCTGGGCGAGGCGCTGGCTCTGCGGCCCGAGCGGCTGGCCCTGCGCGCGCTCTACCCATACCAGGTGATCCAGCCCGAGGCCTATCGCGTCGGCCAGGTCGTCAGCCGGCCGGTGCCGGGCAACCAGGTCATGATGTTCGAGTTCTGCCCCGTGGAGGACGTCGCGGACCTGCCGGTGGGAGTGCCCTTCCGCTTCGACGATGCGGGCCGATGCGTGCTGCTGAATCTGCCGGGGAGCGAGGCGGACGTGAGGCGGGGAGTCGAAGGCGAGGCCACGAAGGTGCGCTTCCCAGGCCGGGCGTCCAGGCCCGAGATCGGGAAGCTCGAGGTCGAGCGGGTCGGACAGGCGATTCGGGGGAAGACGAGCGTGGCGCGAGAGGACGGGCAGGGCGAGCTGGTGGTGACGCTTAGGTTCGCGGCCGCCGTGAAGCGCCTGCCCGAGGCCGAGTTCCGGCTGGAGGGCCGGGAGGTGGCCTTCACGACCGTGGCCTATGCCCCGACGCCCGGTCCCGGCGTCCAGCGGGCGCCCACGAAGTTCGTGGCCTATCGCCTTCCCGTGACGGGGAAAGGGCAGTGCGAGTTCAGCATCGAGTTCGGGAGGCCGTTCTACGACACGCAGGTGGAAGCGGTGCTGAGGGCCTACCTGCCGGTCGTCGAGACGCCGTGTCCGTGGCCGGTCGAGCAGGGAGAGCGGCCGATGCTGCCGGCCCCGCACGACCAGCGCGGCGCCGTGCTGAGCGTGCTGAACGGCGGGAGCGTGTCGGTCGAGGGGACGCGCAAGCCGATGACGGCGACGAGCTCGTCCTGCTGGCAGGAGACGGGCCATGAGCCGTGGCGGGCCGTGGACGGGGCCCCGGCGACCTTCTGGACCTCGGCGACGACGAAGGACGAAGGGCTCGAGGTGGACCTGGGGCAGGAGATGACGGTGAAGGGCGTGACGGTGCTGTGGTACGCGCCGTGGAAGGTGGGGCACTACAAGATCGAGGTGTGGCGCGACGGCGAGTGGGCCGAGGTCGTGGACCGCACCGATGAGGACGGCAGGGGCGACGAGGCCGGTGCCTACCGCACCGAGGACACCTTCGAGCCGGTGCCGACGACGAAGCTGCGCCTGCGGATCCTGACCGTGAACCCCGGCAGCGCGAACACGGCGGTCCGGGAGCTGGAGGTGCTGACGGACGAGGACTGAGTTCCCGCGCGCGACGACCGCGCCACGGCCGCTCTCGCGGCGCTAAGTAGTTGCTCGTGATGACATAGGGCGAGCGTAGGGGCAAGCAAAGCCCCGTCACTGCAAACACCCTGGGGCTCTGCCCGAGGCTGCGCAGAAAGCGCCGGAAAAGCAGTACTGCGCAGCGTAGTAGTGTGACCCTTGGGCTATAAGCCTGTACGGCGCAGGTAGGCCCGCGCACTTTCTGCGCAGCCTGGCCCCAGACCCCGCAGGGGCCGGGAGGTGCTGTGCACCTCTCGCCCCTGACCCCATTATCCGCGCAGTTGCGTCGGCCGCGTGCCAGGGCCTGGGCCGCGGATGACACGGTGGGCTCGGCTGCCCCTCCGCCGAGTGTCTGTCCAGGGGTGTGTTGGGCTCGGACGGGCGGATCAGGACTGGCGGTTGTCTACCACCCGGGGGAAGGGCGATCCCTCCGGGGCGAGGCTGTTGGGCTCCAACAGGGTGACCTTCACGTCCAGGCCGAGGAGCTGCTGAAGTCTCTGGGCTACCTGGGTGTGGATGCGCATGATACCCTCGGTGATGTCCGAGGCGAGGCCGGCCATCTCGACGCGGACGTCAAGGGTCTCGCGGGCGCCCTCGCGGTCCACCACAAGCTGGAAGCGCGGGCCGAGGGCCGGGGACTCGGCCAGGACGGCGGCGATGTCGGCGGGGAAGACGTTGATGCCGTGGATGATGACCATGTCGTCCGCGCGCCGGGCCACGCGGGCCATGCGAGCGGAGGTGCGGCCGCAGGGACAGGGGGACGTGTCGAGGCGGGAGACATCGCCGGAGCGATAGCGCAGTAGGGGAAGAGCCTCGCGGGCGAGGGTGGTGAAGACGAGCTCGCCTTCCTGGCCCTCGGGGAGGACCTGGCCGGTGGCGGGGTCCACGACCTCGACGAGGAAGTGGTCTTCGGCGAGGTGAAGGCCGTTGCGCTCAGGGCACTCGCCGGCGACGCCGGGGCCGCCCATCTCGTTGAGGCCGTAGATGTCGTAGGCCTGGATGTAGAGCCGGGCCTCGATCTCGCGGCGGGTGTCCTCGCTCCAGGGCTCGGCGCCGAAGAGGCCCACGCGCAGGGAGAGGGAGTTGGGGTCCACCCCCATCTCCTCCATGGCCTCGGCGATCTCGAGGGCGTAGGAGGGCATGCCCACCAGCGCGGTGGTGCGGAAGTCCTGCATGATCTGGACCTGCTGGTGAAGCTCGGCGCTGGAGACGGGCAGGACGGAGGCGCCGATGGCCTCGGCGCCCTGGTGCAGGCCGAAGCCACCGGTGAAGAGGCCGTAGCCGAAGAAGATCTGGACGACGTCCTCGCGCGTGATGCCCCCCGCGGCGAGGTTGCGGGCGACGAGCTCGGTCCAGTGAGCCAGGTCGTTGGCCGTGTAGGCCATGACCGTAGGGGCGCCGGTGGTGCCCGAGGACATGTGGAAGCGGACCACCTCGCGCAGCGGGACGGCCACCATGTCGTAGGGGTAGCTGGCGCGCAGGTCCTGCTTGGTGGTGAAGGGGAGCTTGCGCAGGTCCGCGACGCTCTGGACGTCCTCCGGCTGCAGGCCCAGCTCGTCCAGGATGCGCCGGTAGTGCACGACGTTCTTGTAGGCGCGGTTGATCGTCGCCTGCATGCGCTCTAGCTGGAGCTGGGTGAGCTCGGCGCGGGACATCGCCTCGTAGCGAGGGCTGTGGATCGGCGAGCCGCTCATAGGTCACACCTCGTCGTAGTCCTTGCCCAGGTAGGCCCGGCGGACGTCACGGTTGCGCAGGAGCTCCTCCGCCGTTCCCTCCAGGACTATCTTCCCCGTTTCCATCACGTAGCCGCGGTCGGCGATCCTCAGGGCGGCGCGCGCGTTCTGCTCGACCAGCAGGATCGTGGTGCCCTGGTCGCGCAACAGGGAGACGGTCTGCATGATCTGCCGTGAGATCCTGGGGGCCAGGCCCAGGCAGGGCTCGTCGAGGACGAGCAGGCGAGGACCGGCCATGAGGGCGCGCCCGATAGCCAGCATCTGCTGCTCCCCGCCCGAGAGGCTGCCCGCCCGCTGATGCTGGCGCTCCTCGAGGATGGGGAAGAGGCTGAGGACGCGGCTGAGGGTGTCGGCCACGGCCGCCTTCTTGCGGGACCTGAAGCGGGTGTAGGCCCCGAGGGAAAGGTTGTCGCGCACGGAGAGCGGGCCGAAGACCTGGCGCCCCTCGGGGACCTGGGTGATGCCCAGGCGCACGAGGGCCTCGGGGGAGTGGCCGGTGATGTCCCTGCCGTCGAAAGAGATCTTGCCGCTGGAGGGCTTGAGCAGGCCGCAGATGGCCCGCAGGGCGGTGGTCTTGCCGGCTCCGTTCGCGCCCAGCACGGCCACGATCTCGCCGTCGTTGACGTGCATGGCCAGGCCCTTGAGCACGTGCAGTCGCCCATAGTAGGCGTTCACGCCCGCCAGCGTCAGCAGCAGGGCCCCCCCGCTCACGCTTCGCCCTCCTCGCCGAGATAGGCAGCGATCACCTTCGGGTCGCTCTGGATCTCCGTCGGCGTGCCCATCGCTATCAGTCTTGCCTGGTCCAGCACGGCCACACGCTGGCAGACGTTCATCACCAGCGTCATGTCGTGCTCGATGAGCACCGTGGTCAGGCCACGGGCGGCCAGGCGCTGGATGAGCTCGCCGAGCACCTCGGTCTCGCGGGTCGTGAGGCCCGCCGCGGGCTCGTCGAGGAGCAACAGTCGGGGCTCGCCCGCCAGGGCCCGCGCCACCTCGACCAGTCGCTGCTGGCCGGGGGGCAGGCTGGCGGCGGGCTGCAAGGCCAGGTCGGCGAGGCCCACGAAGTCCAGCTGCCCACGAGCCGCCTCTCTCAGGCGGGCCTCCTCGCGCCGCCCCGAGGGGAAGCGGAACATGATGTTGAGCAGGCCGGCGTGGCCGTGACGATGGCGGCCGGTGAGGACATTGTCCAGGACGCTCATGCTGGTGAAGGTCTGGAGGTTCTGGAAGGTGCGGGCGATGCCCAGGGCGGCGATGCGGTCCTGAGAGCGGCGGGCCAGGGGTTCGCCCGCCAGCATGACGGCGCCGCTGGTGGGGCGGTAGATGCCCGAGATGACGTTGAAGAGGGTGGTCTTACCGGCGCCGTTGGGCCCGATGAGGCCGAAGACGCCGCCGTCGGGAACGTCGAAGGACACACCGTCCAGGGCGACGACGCCGCCGAAGGTCTTGCGGAGCTGGGAGACGTGAAGGAGGAGCGGGGCGTCAGGCGGCACGGCGGGCTCCCCCCCTCTTGCGCAGGCCGCCGGCGATGCCCTGGGGCTGGAAGAGCAGGACGAGGATGAGGATGACGCCGAAGAGGACGACGTCGAGGTCCTTGGCGGGCGGGTAGAGGCCCCCGAGCTGGACGAGGAGCTGGTGGGTCACGGTCAGGGTGGCGGCCCCGATGACCGGTCCCCAGAGCGTGGCCGCGCCGCCGACGACAACCATGAGGACCAACTCGATGGAGAAGGCGAAGCCGAAGGGAGCCGGGTTGACGAAGTTGACGGTGTGGGCGTAGAAGCTGCCGGCGAGCGAGGCGTAGACGGCGCTGAGCACGAAGACCATGAGCTTGAGGCTTGCGGTATTGACGGCGCAACTGCGCGCGGCGACCTCGCTGTCGTGGACGGCCCGCATGGCTCTGCCGAGACGGGAGCGGAGCAGATTGCGCGACAGGAGGACCTGGAGGAGGACGAAAGGCCAGACCAGGCAGTAGATGCGCAGGTCGCTGCCGAAGACGAAGCCGCCGATGCTGAGGTCACGGATGCCGGGCAAGCCGGAGGGACCGCCGGTGATCTCGCCGCCCTCGTTGAAGAGGATGGTCATGATGAGGCCGAAGCCGAGGGTGGCCATGGCGAGGTAGTGGCCGTGGAGCCTGAGGGTGGGACGGCCGACGAGGTAGGCGCACAGGCCGGTGCCGACGGCAGAGACGGCCATGGCGAGCCAGGGGTCCCAGCCGAGGTGAAGGGTGAGCATGGCCGAGCCGTAGGCGCCGAGGCCATAGAAGGCGGCGTGACCGAGGGAGATCTGGCCGGCGAAGCCGAGCAGGAGGCCGACGCCCAGGGCGGCCATGCTGTAGATGCCGATGAAGACGCCGACGCTGAGGGTGTAGGCGTCGGGGGCGAGCAGAGGGACGGCGACGACGAGGACGGCGGCGACGAGGAAGCCGAGGATCTCGCGCTTGCGCTCGGGCGACACCGTCAGAGTCCCTCCGTGTGCTGGGAGCCGAAGAGGCCGCCGGGGCGAAGGAAGAGGACGAGGATGAGGATGAGGAAGGCGAAGGCGTTCTGGTAGCCGGAGCAGCCCTCGGGCATGAAGCCGACGGCGAGGTTCTCGATGACGCCGACGAGGACGCCGCCGACGACGGCGCCGAGGCCGTTGCCCAGGCCGCCGATGATGGCGCCGCAGAAGCCCTTCAGGGCGAGGACGGTGCCGCCGTCGTGGCTGGCGAAGGTGATGGGCGAGATGACCACGCCGGCGAGGCCGGACAGCGCGGCGCTGAGGGCAAAGGAGGCCTGGATCATGCGGCCGACGTTGATGCCGACCAGGCGAGCGGCCTCGACGTTGATGGCGCAGGCCTGCATGGCCTTGCCGGCGAGGGTGTGGTCGAAGAAGAGGCGGACGGTGATGACGGCGAGGGCCGCGAGGGCGAGGACCCAGAGGTACTGAAGGTGGACGGCGGCGCCGGCGAAGAGGACGGAGCGGTCACCGGAGAAGGCGGGCACGGCCAGGGAGGCAGGGCCCCAGATAAGCTTGGCGGCGCCGCGCAGGAGCACGGAGAGGCCGACGGTGATGATGATGAGCGTAACGACGGGTGAGCCGATGAGGGGCCTGATGGTAAGGCGCTCCATGAGCCAGCCGACCAGGGCGACGAGGAGGACGGCGAGGATGAGGGCTGCGAGCAGGGGTAGCTTGGCGACGACGTGGAGGCTATAGAAGAAGAGGCCGCCGAGGACGACGAACTCGCCCTGGGCGAAGTTGATGATGCCGGTGGCGTTGTAGATGATCGTGAAGCCGAGGGCCGCGAGGGCGTAGACCGCGCCCACCGTGACACCGGCCACGAGCAACTGGAAGATCTCTGCTGCATGCATGGGACGACTTGTCGGCGGCTGAAGACGGGCGCGAGGGCCGATCCGGGCGGCCCTCGCGCCAGGAGCCTCGGAGTCTTGGGTGCCCTACTGCACCTGGGTCCAGGTGCCGTTCTTGATGACGACCAGGGTGAAGGCGTCGGGCGTGAGCCCGGCGTGATCCTCGGCGGACAGATTGAACACGCCGCTGATGCCGACGTGCTCCTTCATGCCCTCGATGTGGTCGCGGATGGCGGCACGGTCGGCGCCCACGGCCTCGATGGCCTTGAACACGAGCTCGATGGCGTCGTAGGCGTGGCCGGCGAAGGTGTTGACGGGCTGGCTGGTGTGTGCTTCGTAGTCGGAGCGGAACTTGGCTAGCTCGGCCTTCTGCGCGTCGGTGTCGGGCAGCTCGTCAACGACGAGCAGCTTGCCGCAGGGGAGGATGACTCCCTCGGCGGCGTCACCGGCCAGCTCGATGAACTTCTCGTTGGCCACGCCGTGGCTCTGGATGAGCTGAGCCTTGATGCCCAGGCCCTTCATGTTCTTGGCCACGACGGCCGGGCCGGGGTTGGTGCCCCAGCAGATGACGGCCTGGGGGTTCTTGCCCTTGATCTTGGTCAACTGGGCCGTCATGTCGGTGTCCTTGGTCGCGAACTTCTCTTCATCCACGACCCCGATGCCGGCCTCGGGGAGCTGCTTCTTGAGCTGCTCAGCTCCGCTCTGGCCGAAGGCATTGCTGTCGCAGATGATCGCCACCTTCTTGATGTCCTTGTCGAGCAGGTAGCGCAGGATGCGCTGGACAGCGAGGACGTCGGTCTGGGCGGTGGAGAAGACCCACTTCTTGACGGGGGTGGTGATCTTGTTCGACGCGGCGCAGGAGATGAGGGGGATCTGGGCCTGCTCGCAGGTGTCCACGATCGCCAGGGAGGTGCCGCTCATGGTGGGGCCGACGATGGCGAGGACCTTGTCCTGCTCGATGAGCTTCTTGGCGGCGAGGACGGCCTTGGACTCCTCGGTGGCGTCGTCCTCGACGATGATCTCGACGGGGCGTCCGGCAAGGCCGCCCGAGGCGTTGATGCTCTCCTGCATCATCTCGGCGGTGAGCTTCTCGGGCTCGCCCAGCGGCGCGCCAGGGCCGCTGGCGGAGAAAATGGCGCCGATCTTGATGGGCTCGCCCGTGGGCGCGCCGGAGCCAGGCATGCCGGGCTGCGCGGACACGGGCGCAGGCGGCGGCGGCTTCTTGCCACAACCCGCGAAAACGAGAACCAGCAGAACACAGAGCAACAATGGTGCGCTGGAGAAGCGGGGTCGCTGAACCGTCATGGACACGGCCTCCCGTCCACTTGTGTGAGATACCGCCGCGCATGAAAGCACGGCGTCGCCCCTGTCCACTCGCGAAACCCTCTCCCGGGTGTGGTTGCCGACTGCTGTGCCACGAGTACGGGGTGCCACTAATTTAGAGGGTTTGCGGTTTTTCCGCAATGGCGGAAGCTTCACGGAAGGCGAAACCCTTGGCCCGGGAGCGGGTGTCCTGGCCGGTGTCTGTGGTAGTTGCAGGTCGGGCCGAAGGCTCGCGCCTGCGGGGTGGTCGTTGACGTGGTCAGGCTCTGTCCGCGCAACTCGTGCCCCGCCAGAGCTGGCGCTCTGCTGCTCGTCTGTTGTCCTCGCAGCTCGCGCGCATGGCTCGCCCGGAGGCGCCGCTACCGTCGCCGGCCTTCGGGCAGGGATACCCCCGCCCGCGCCGAAGACCAAAAAGGACGGCCGCGGGAGGGCTCCGATACGGTCTCGGGCAGGCGTGCGATGCAGAGGGAGAGGGTCGGTTCTGGCTGCTGTGTGCTCGCGGGGCTGACTTTCTGGGCGCTCGTGTGGCTCTTGGGCGGCTATTCCCTCGGCGAAGTCCTGCTCTACACCGCGGTCTCACTGGCCCTTGTCGTGGCCCTGGGGGGCGTCTTCTGGCTGCTCCAGCGGGCCTTCCCTTCGCTGCCCGAGCGCGTGCCCGGCGACGTGGTCCTCTCAGTGCGCGGACGGCGGCGGTGTATCCCCCTGGGCGCCATCGCGGTCCTGGCTGCCGTGATGGTGGGGTTGCTCTGGATGTACCGGGCGGTCTTCGGCGGCTGACCGGCGGCGGGCGTGCCGCCACTCACGAGATGGGAGGGGGAAGTCATGGCAGAGGATACGGCCTCGCAGGTCGGGCTGTGCGTGGTACTGCTCCTGGGAGCGGTGATCGCTTTCCTGGGCATGGTGCTGGTGGCGCGGACCCGGGCGACCAGGCCTTCTGGCCGCCTCGCCCGCTTGCTGACGCTCCTCTGCCTTCTGTCCGTGGGGGCGTGGCTCGTGTACGTCGGCGCCTGCGGGATGGCCTATTCATGTCTCACCCGCACCTGCGCCAGGATTCAGACGGTCCACACGAGGGACGAGGTGCTGAGCGTTGCCCGTCTGTACACCGAGCGGGTCGAGCCCAGCCTCGAATCCTGGTCGGCACCTGCCGAAGCGGGCTCCGTGTACAGCTACTCACTCCTTGGTCTGCGTTCGCTCGGTCTGGTCTTCCACGTCGCCTACGACGAGGACGAGCGGGTCCTCGTCGTCTACGACACCTACGAATGACGCGATAGCCCCCTGCCCGGTTCCCCGGCATGCGGACAGGCAGGAGGTCGTTCTCCAGCGTCACGCGGAGGAGGTGCCCGCAGCCGCCCGAAACCTTCCCAGGGCTGTAACGACGCGCGCCTTGTGGGAGGTTCCTCTGTAGGGGCAGCGTGTCCCGCCCTTCCCGCCAAGCGACAGGAGAGGTGACCGATGGCTGACGAGCGACCGAACATCGTGCTGTTCACGACCGACCAGCATCGCGGGGATCACATCGGGCTGTCGGGGCTGCCCGCGATCGAGACCCCCAACCTGGACAGCTTCATCAACCAGGGGGCCTACTTCCCGAGGGCCTACTCCGAGATCCCCTCGACGACGGGAGCGCGGCGGTGTCTGCTGGGCGGGCAGGGGAGCTACGACTGTGGGCTGATCGGCTATGCGGGGATCGAGTGGCATGAGCCGAATACGCTGGCGGCCGTGCTGGCGGCGGCGGGATACCACTGCATCAACGTGGGCTGGCGGAACCTGCACCCGCCACGCAAGCTGTACGGCTTTCACACCGTGATCCCCCACGACCTGAGGGAGGGCGTGGACGACTACCTGGACTGGCTGAGGGAGCAGGTAGGGCCGTACGCGGACGAGCGCGGGCACGGCTGTGACGCGAACGGGTGGCTGGCGCGGCCGTGGCACCTGGAGGAGCGCCTGCACCCGAGCGTGTGGACGACGGACGTGAGCCTGGAGCAGATAGCCAAGCGCGACCCGACCAGGCCCTTCTTCCTCTGGGTGTCCCACCTGCGTCCGCACTCGCCCTACGACCCGCCGCAGTTCTTCTGGGACCAGTACATCAACCGGGAGCTCCCCGCGATACCGATCGGCGATTGGGCCGAGGAGCACGCCATACCGCAGCCGGGCCTGGAGAGGACGGCCTGGCGGGGACGGCTCACCCCGGAGCAGAACCAGCGCATGCGCGCCGCCTACCGGGCCGTGTGTACGCACCTGGACTACGAGCTGGGCAGGCTGATGGAGCACCTGGCGCGGGACCGGCTGCTGGAGAATACGCTCATCGTCTTCACGTCGGATCACGGCGACATGATGGGGGACCATCACCTGCACCGGAAGACCTATGCCTACGAGGGGTCGGCGAGGATCCCCTTCGCGGTGCGCTGGCCCAGGGGACTGGACGCGCCCACGGGCGTGTGCGAGAAGGTCGTGGGGCTGCAGGACGTGATGCCCACGATCCTGGAGGTTGCGGGCGTCGAGATCCCAGACTCCGTGACGGGGAAGAGCGTGCTGGCGGCGTTGAGAGGGGAGCCGTGGCGCGAGTTCCTGCACGGCGAGCACTCGCCCTGCTACTCGGTCGAGCAGGCCATGCACTTCCTGACAGACGGGCGGGAGAAGTACATGTGGTTCCCGGCGACTGGGCGCGAACAGCTCTTCGACCTCGTCAGGGATCCCGGGGAGCTGCACGACCTGGCGCGGGACCCCGCGCAGGCCGGGCGAGTGGAGCTCTGGCGGCGGTGGCTGGTGGAGCTGCTGGGCAAGCGGGGGGACGGGTTCTCGGACGGCGAGAAGCTGCTGGTGCGCGAAGGGCGCTGGGGACCGGTGGCCGGGGAATAGGAGACGGCCGGCGGGTCAGTCGCGGACGCGCCACAGATCGCTCGGGGCCTGGTCCCAGGCCCAGCGGCCGGCGGCCTCCGGGCCTTCCTCGCGGGTGAGGCGCAGCAGGTGATCGAGCGCCTCGGGACAGGGTGTGAGCTCCGCGCGGCGGCCGGTGTGCAGGTTCACGGCCCGCAGGCGAAGGTCGGTGCTGGGCCGGAGGTGGAGATTGCCCTTGCCGGGGGTGCAGCCGGTGGAGAGCTGCAGGCCGTCCACGAGGCAGGACCACGGTGGCTGGGCCGGGCACCAGGCGACCAGGGCCAGGCCGAAGTGGCTCTCGGCCGCCAGGGCCTCGAGCAGGAGCCGCCCGGCCTGGTAGCCGAGCACCGCGAAACCGCCGAGGTGGCCGTGGAAGGCGATCAGGTCCTCGAGCGAGTGCTGCCGGCCCCGGGCGTGGGGATGAGTGCGCATGGGGTGCAGGCCTCCGGATCGCCGTCACACCAGCCAGAGGATGCGGCGGCAGCTCTCGCAGCGGATGGGCGTGGCGCTCTTGCCGATGCGGTCGGCCTGGTCGCGCGGCACGGCGGTATGGCAGGCCTGGCAGGTGTAGGCCACGACGCCCGCCACGGCCACGCCGCCGAGCCGATCGCGCAACTGGTCGTAGGTCTTGAGCAGCGAAGGGTCTAGCTGGGCGACCAGCTCAGTTCGGCGGGCGCCAAGCTCCTGGATCTCGCGCGTGAGGCGCTCGGTATCCATCTTGTAGTGGGCTTCCCTGTCCTCGGCGGTGGCCCGCAGGCGCTGGACCTGATCGGCGAGGGCCGCCACCGCCTGCTCCTCCTCCTCGACCTGGTCCATCAGACCGAGGATCTGCTCCTCGAGCTTGCCCTTCAGAGCCGTCAGCTCGGCGATCTTGCGTTCGAGAGCCGCGAGCTCCTTGGGGTCACTGACCGTGCCGCCGTAGCATCGCGAGTGCTTGTCGTTGCGCTCCTCTTCGGTGCTGGCCAGGCGCAGCTCCTTGTCGCGCAGAGTCGTGCGCGTCTGGTGAAGCTTCTCCTCGGCCTCCTTGAGGCGCTGCTCGGCATCGGCGAGCTGCGCACGGGCGGCGGTGCCGTCGTCAAGGGAGGCGAGGGCACGTTGCCTCTCGACGATGCCGGTATCTACGGTCTGAAGCTCATAGAGGAGCGCGAGGTCACTACTCATTCCCGTGGCCCCCTCAGGACGTGCAAGGTGAAGGAGTTGTTTCGGCGCAAAGCGCCCCGGTCCTGCGCAGGTCTGCCGGGACGACGGGGCAGTCGCGGGGTGCGCGGAGGCGGGTCTGTGTCGGGCCGAGCTACCAGTAGCCGGGCTCGCGCTCGCGGAGCCATTCGAGAGTGTGGTCGAGGGACTGGGTCCCGGCGGTCGCGCCGACGCCGGTCACGCAGAGCGCGCCGGCGGCGTTGGCGAACTTGGCGCACTTCTCGAGCGGCCAGCCCTCGATGTAGCCCCTGAGGAAACCGGCCACGAAGGCGTCGCCGGAACCGGTGCCGTCCACCGCCTCGACGGGGTAGATGGGGAGGCGGTACTCCTCGCCCTCGGCGGAGAGCAGGTAGGAGCCGTCCTCGCCCATCTTGAGCACGACGATCTCGATGCCGTACTCGAGCAGGGCCTCGGCCACGCGGCGCGGGTCTTGCTCGCCGGTGAGCTCCTGGGCCTCGGGCAGGCTGGGGAGGAAGAGGTCGGCCTGGCGGACGCAGGGCTCGAGGACCTCCATCCACCTGCCGGTGGCGTCCCAGACGACGTCGAGGGCAGTGGTGACGCCGGCGGCGCGGGCCTGGGCCATGACCGAGGCGGCGGGCTGGCCGTCGAAGCCGGGCATGACGAGCGCGCCGGCGAAGAGGTAGACGCGGGCCTGCTTGATGACCTGGAGGTCCAGGTCCTCGGGGCGGAGCTTGGTGTTGGCGCCCGTGTAGTGGATGAAGGACCGCTCGCCCGCGTCGTCAATCATGACCATCGTGGCGGAGGTTCCGGCCTCCGAGGAGCGGGCGACGCGGGTCTGCAGGCCATAGGACTCGAGGGTGGCGATGACGAAATCGCCGAAGACGTCCTCGCCGACCTTGCCCATCACCATGGCGTTGGCGCCGAGCTTGGCCAGGTGGATGCCGACGTTCGAGGCACAGCCGCCGATGCTGATGCCGATGCCGTCCACCAGGGAAAGGCGGCCCCACTCGGGCCACTCGTTGACAGGCTTGGCCCAGACGTCGGCCACGAGGATGCCGGTACACACGATGTCTGCCATTGTCTCGTCACCCTGGCTTGGGGAGGATAGGAAGGACTTCGCCGGGGCGAGGCCGTGTCCTGCGGCGCCCGGGCGCGGGAGGGAAGCCGATGCTGGCCGTTAGGCCCGCGACAGCCCAGCCGGAGCCGGAGACCCAGGGCTTCTGGGACGTGTACGGCGCCGGACAGATGGCGGAGAGGCTGGGCCGGGGCGAGGGACTGGTGCTGGACTGGGCCGAGGAGGCGATGCGGTGGGCGCCCGGGGACACGTCGCCGGCTGAGCCCTCGGCGCGGCCGGTCTCCCTGCGGGTACAGGCGATCAGGGACCTGGTCGGTGCCCCCTGGCTGGCCGGGGCTGTGCCGCCGGAGCCGCTCGTGGTGATGGGCGAGATCGGGGCCCTGGAGGGCGAGCCGGTCCTCGTGGGGACGGACGAGACGGGCCGGCGCGTGACGCTGGCTGCGCAGTGTGACGGGGGCCGGCGCGTGGGCTTTGCGTGGCCCCTGTTCGCGCAGGTGGGTCTGATGCTGTCGCGCTTCTCCTGGGCGGGAACCCCGGGCTTCAGTGGCTTCGTGCGCCGTGTGGATGACCTCTGGGACGACTGCCTGGCCGCTCTGTGCGGGGGACGGCCGCTCGTGGACGAGCTGGCCGACCTGCTCGGCGCTCTGGCGGGGGCCGTGGCGGAGGCCGGTGGGGCGCGGCTGGCGCGAGTGTGGCCCTGCCCGCTGGACGGCGACGGCCAGCCCTATGCGGGCGTGCTCGTCGGGTCGCACGACGTGGACGCCGTGTACGCCGACGCGCGCTGGAGGGAGAGGAGCTACGACGAGCAGGCGGGCAACGAGTGGTTCAACTTCCCACGCTGGATGGAGCTGGAGCGGGAGTTGGGCCTGCGCTCGGCCTTCTACCTGCAGACGCCCACGGGCAGGGAGTACGAGCACGGGCCCGGGTATGACCTGCGCGACCCGGCCGTGCTCGAGGCGGCGAGGCGGCTGCACGAGGGGGGCTGGGAGATCGGCCCGCACCTGATGGACGCCGACCCCGCGGACCTGGTCGAGCAGGTGCGGCTCTTTGCGGCGCTGACGGGCGTGCGGCCGCCCGGGACCCGTAGCCACTACCTCGCGCACCGCTGGGACAGCCTGGACGCCAAGGCCGCGGCCGGGCTGATCTACGACAGCACCTGGTACCCGGAGCAGACCCGGGTCGGGTTCCTGTGCGGGACCGTGCTGCCCTTCAGGCCTGTGAGCACGAAGTCGGGCGAGGCCCTGCCGCTGGTGGAGCTGAGCAGCGTGGTCGAGGACGGCGTCGTAACGGGAGTGTACGGCGAGGGCACCGCCCGCGACATTGCCGGGGCCGTGGAGGAGGGAGCGGCAGCGGTGCGGGCCGCGGCCGCTCGGGGCGGCTGCATCGTCCTGAACTGGCACCAGCGGACCTTCGCGCTCATGGACCGCTACTCGGGGGCTCCGGCGGACTGGACCCCCGCGTACCGCGGGGTAGCTGAGGTCGCTGAGGCGGCGGTGCCGAGACTGTGGAAGGCGACGCCTGGCGAGGTGGCGCGCTGGTGGCTGGCGCGGGCGGGCGCGAGGGTCCGATGGCGCGAGGGGGAGCTGGAGTTGACGAACGAGGGGCCGGCGGGGTGGCGCGGCGCCCTACTGGTAGGCGCGGGCGCGCTCGCGCCTGGTGAGGCGGAAGGGGCGGGCGCCGTGCGTCACGGCACGGGCTGGCTGGTGCCGGTGCAGGTCGAGGCGGGCGAGCGGACGATGGCGCTCCGAGGCGGTGGCTGTCAGGAGCCGGGGCGCTTGGGCCGCAGGTACACCACCCAGTAGAAGGCGCCCACGAGGACGGAGCCCCCGAAGATATTGCCCAGGGTGACCGGGACGAGATTGCGCACGAGGAAGGCGGACCAGGTGAGGTCGGCGTAGTCGAGCGGGGTCTTGCCGATGAGGTCCCAGAAGGGCTGAGGGGCCGCCGACTTGATGACGAGGGCGATTGGGATGAAGTACATGTTGGCGACGCTGTGCTCGAAGCCCGCAGCCACGAAGGCGGCGATGGGGGGGATGACCGCGAGGATCCGGTCCACGGTGGTGCGCGCGCTGTAGGTCATCCAGACGGCGAGGCAGACGAGGGCGTTGCACAGGGCGCCGAGGGCGAGGGCCTGGACGAAGTCCAGCCGCACTTTGGCCAGTCCGATGTTGAGGGCGGTCTGGCCCACGCCGCCGTCGGCCATCTGGTAGTGGCCGCCGAGGACGACGAGGAGGACCGTGGCGAGCGAGCCGGCGAAGTTGCCGGCGTAGACGATGGCCCAGTTGCGCAGGAGCTGCCAGGTGGAGACGCGACCGCCGGCCCAGGCCATGACGATGAGGTTGTTGCCGGTGAACAGCTCGGCGCCGGCGACGACGACGAGGATCAGGCCGACGGTGAAGACGAGGCCGCCGAGGAGTCTGGAGACGCCCCAGGGCACGGCCGCGCCGCCGGTCCAGACGACGGTGGCGAAGACCGCGCCGAGGGCGATGAAGGCCCCGGCGAGGACGGCCAGCACGGCCGTGCTCCAGAAGTCGAGGTGGCCCTTGGCGACCCCGATGTCCTCGGCCCTGCGGGCCATCTCGGGCGGCAGGAGAGCATCGAAGCCCTTGGCGTTGGGCTGGTCGGGCGGCTTTGCCATGCCTGCGGTCTCCCTGGCCCCCGGCGCGGCGGCGGGGCCCATGGTCACCGTCGCGGGCGAGCCCGCTTCATCGCGGAGCGCGCGTGGCGGCGAGGTGAATTCGCCGGCTTCGGGCCTGCGACCTGCCTGCCCCGGCCGTGGGGGCCCGGGGCGATGCGCTGGTTTGCGGCGGTTGCGGGCAAGGGTATGCCCGGCGCAAGGGAGGCGAGGACATGGGTGAACAACCGCTGGCCGAGGATGTCTGGGGGCAATGGCTGAGGGACTGCTACGAGAGCGGGCCGGTGCCCATCACGATCCGGCGTGATGACGGGCATTGCGACACGGCCTGCTTTGCCGGGGCGTACCTCGCCGCGCCGCCCGAGGTCGAGGAGGAGTTGCTGGGGCGCCTGTCCGGGCGCGTGCTGGACGTGGGCTGCGGGCCGGGGCGTCACCTGCTGTGGCTGCAGCAGCACGGCGTGGAAGCGGTGGGCATTGATGTCTCGCCGGGCGCTGTCGAGGTGGCCAGGGCCCGCGGCTGCAGAGACGTGCGCCTCATGGACGTCCACGAGCTGGGGTTCCCGGAAGACAGCTTTGATGGCGTCGTCATCCTGGGCGGCAACCTGAACCTGGGCGGCACGGCGGAAGGCCTGGCCCGGATGCTCGGAGGCCTGCAGAGGGTGGTGCGCCCGGGTGGCCTTCTCATCGGGCAGGGGCGCGACCCCCTCATCACGAGCAATCCCGCCCACCTGGCCTACCACGAGGTCAACCGCCGAGCGGGCCGGCCGCCGGGGCAGGCGCGCGTGCGCGTGGAGTACAGGGGAGCCGCCAGCGAGTGGTTCTGGCTACTGCTCCCGGAGAGGGACCGACTGGCCGGGGTCCTGGAGGCGACGGGCTGGGAGGGCCTGGAGTGGCACGGCGAGCCGGACGCGGCCGGTTACTATGTCGTCGCGCGATGCCGAGCGAAGAGGGGCTGAGGGACCAGGCGGCTGGTCGCCGGGAAGTGGCCGCGACGGCTGACCGGCGCCCGGCTAGTCGCGGAAGCAGGCCACCCGACCCTTGCCGTCCTCGGTCCAGTGGTTGCTGATGCACGCGCAGCAGAAGCCCCGCCGGGTGCAGGCGTCGTAGGAGCAGACGCACTCGGCGGCGTTGGGCTGGACGTTCGGGCAGGGCACACGGTCAGGAAGGTCCACCGTCTCGGCGGGGCGCTTGGCGCCTTGCTGGCAGGCCGTGAAGGGCCAGGTGGCGTTGCCTCGATGGTTGGCGACGCACAGACAGCAGACGGCCCAATTGGGGCAGCTCTTCTCCGTGCAGGGGCAGAGCTGGACGTTGATCTCGCGGTTTGGGCATTCGAGCTGAGCCAAGAACGGCACCTCCTGTGAGCTGGCGGCAAGACAGCGCGAAGCGCGACCCACCGGCCCGGACTCTCAGGCCGAGGATGCTGCAGCAGAACCCGCCGTGGCGCAAAGGGCGCGCCGGGGCCGTGGCGCAAAGGGCGCGCCGGGGCCGTGGCGCAAAGGGCGCGGCCGGCGATGACCGGTTACCGCATCAGCTCGGCCAGGCTTTCGATGCGCCGGGCGAGCAGCCACCGGTACACGTCCATCTCTTCCGGTGACCAGAAGCCGTCGTACTTGTACTTGGCGACCACCGGGATGTTCTCCCAGACGAAGGACAGCGTCTTCTCGGCCACTGCCGCCTCCTTGCGCGCGGTCGCCGAGCCCGAGGCCTTCGCACGCTCGGCCAACTGCTGGAGGGTGTAGATGTAGCGGTAGTCGTCGTAGCCCTCGCGGTAGGCCTCCCACAGGGCGACCGGCAGCGGCGTGCCGTCCGCCTCGCTGCGGTTGAAGAAGTCCATGGCCGACCCGTCGAGGTAGTTGAGGGGATCGCCGCTGGACGACTGGTAGATCCAGGGGATGAGGCGCAGGAAGCCGGACCGCCAGAAGCCAAAGCCGTAGGTCATGCGGGCGCCGGCCACGGGCGTGTGATCGTTCTCGCCGTTGACGTGGTTGGGGTAGCACCAGTACCCGACCTTGCGTGCCGCCATGTCGGCCAGGAGAGGCTCGCGCTCGGGCAGGAAGGGCTGGGTGCACCACACGTCCACGAAGGGCCGCATCGGCTCGAAGGCCGCGTTGGTGGGGTCGGCGGTGACGTAGGAGCGGACACCGGCCGCCTGGACGGCCTTGAGGACGCCGACCATGAAGGCGACGGCTTCCTCGGAGCCGCCGGGCTCGTCTATGGGGTAGTAGAGGAACTCGGGCCAGCCGCGGCTCTTGCGCTCCCGGTCAAGGAGCCGGACCATCGCCGTGATTTCGGTGAAGAACTCCGGCGGTGGGAGCTTCACGCCCGAGAGGTGGCTGCCGTAGCTTTCCTTCACGTACTTGCGGTACACGCCGCCGGTGTTGAAGCCCATCACGTAGGGCGGCTGGAAGCCGAAGCGCTCCGCCAGGGCGAGCTTGGCGCCCAGGCGGTCGAAGGCGTCGCCGGGATCGAAGCTCCCCTCGTCGTCGGCCTCGCGGACCCAGCAGCTCAGGACGACGTTGCGCGTGCCGTGGGCCACCATGTCGGCGTGCTCCAGCTCCGCCTTGCGCTCCCAGTACCGGCGCGAGACGTCGTCGGGCGCGCCGGCCACGCGGTCCAGCGGATGCCGGTAGTAGATGGCGTAGGTGTGCGCGGGGTCCTCCTGCAGCTTGACGTTGACCACGCGCAGGAGCACGGGGACCTGGACCGAGCGGCCGTCGGCCACGAATTCCAGGCCCGCACGGTACAGGCCCGGCCGGGCGGCCTCGGGCACATGGAGGGTCAGCCAGAACCGGGCGTTCTCGCCGGCCTTCAGCGGCCCGCCCTCCCAGCGGTCGAGGATGTCCGGCACGACACGGAACCGGTCCTGCACGCGGTAGTTGAGCCTGGCGGGCAGGAACCGGACCTTGCGCACGACGATGTTCTCGACCGGCACTGGCCCCAGCGCCTCGAGACGCACCTGCGCGCTCGCCAGGTCACGCAAGGGGCGGACGGTGAAGGTAAGCGGCTCGTACTCGCCGGGCGCGGCGAAGACCCGCAGCGTCGGGTCCTTCTCCTCGGGCGTGGGATTCGTCGAGGGGTATACCACCTGGGCCCAGTGGCGGCGCCACAGGTAGAAGCCGCGCTCCTGCTCGGCTTGCGTCGCGGCAGGCTCAGGGCCGGGGGACGGCTCGGGGTCCTGACGCCAGCGGGCCAGCTCCTCGTCGGGCGCCCACTGCTCCAGCCGGGCTATCAGCGCCTGGGCCGCCGCGTCGTCGGCGGGCTGCCAGGCCACGACGCCAGCCAGGCAGGCCTTGCTGCGCGGCGCGAGAGCCACCTTGATCCGGCCGTCGCTCGCGGCCGAGAAGGTGTGACCGAGGAATCGGTAGGGGCCCTCGATCTGGCAACGCCAGGTGTCGTCGCCGACGCGCACGTCGAAGTCCCAGTACTGGGCGGCGTTGCCGGCGCTCACTCCGCAGCGCACGTATACCCGCCACTGCCCGGGGTCCGCGGCGAAGGCGAAGGACGTGGGGGCGCCGGCGACGACGGCATCCTCGGTCAGGGCGTTGGTCCAGATGGGGGGAGGCTCGGCGGCGCCGCGGCTGACGTTCTCGACACTCTCGGTCCAGGCGCGGTGGTGCGCCGACAGGCCCTCGACGGAGGTCCAGCCGTACTGGGCCTCGGCGGTCGCCGGGGTCACCCTTTGCGCCTCGGGCCAGACGGGGGAGTCGTCCGAGCCCAGGTCGAAGATGAGCATCCGCGCGGCCACTGGTGAGGCCACCAGCGCGGCGAGGAGGACGGCCAGGGCGAGGACGAGGAGCCAGCGGGTCATTGCCCGTCACCTCCCTGCCAGGGCGAATCGAGAAGGCGAAGATCGGCACCCAGCTCCGCGGCGTCCTGGCCGGGGACGACCAGGCGGTAGTCGCCCGCGGCGAGGCCCGGCGGGAGTCGCAGGGCCATCCGCGTCCTGCCCGCCGGCACCTCGGCCGTTGTGGTGGCCACCGCGGCGTCGCCGTTCATCAGCGCCAGCCTGATCTCGGCCTTCTCGCCCGGGGGGAGGCCCAGCACCTCGACCATCACGGGCAGGGCGGGGTCGTCCGCGAACCCGACCCTGGCGAGCGGTTCGAGGCTGACGACTGTGGGCTCGGTGAAGCGCGTGAGCTCAAGGTCGTCGAGGTAGAAGTCCACCGTGTCGCCGTCCTTGTAGCGGGACTCGGAGATGGAGAGCTTGATCTCCTGAGCCTGGTCGCGATCCGGAAGGTCGTCGAGCGGGAAGACCAGCTCGACGGCTTCGCCCTTCCGCAGGGACAGGTCGCGGCTCCAGTTGCTGCGCGGCCCCGTGGTCGTGATGAGCAGCGTGACGGGTAGGTTCGGCAGCTCGTCGCGGCTCGTGTCGGCGTAGATCCAGAAGCGGAGGCGCTCCCAGCCGGCCCAGTCCTGGGCCTCGGGGGGTATCTTCAGCCAGCACCTGGGCCAGCCGATGGGGTACTTGACCTCGCCGGCATGCCAGTCCACGGGGATGTGGAAGAGCAGGGCCCGTCCGGCGCGTGCGTGGGCGCCGGAGGGCTCCAGCGTGCCCTCGGTGACAGCCCAGCCGTCGAGAGCCTCGCCGTCCGCGAGAAGGAGGCGCTCGATGCGTCCCTCGCGGATCAGGCGCTGGGCGTCGGCCGCACCAGGCGGCAGGGCCAGCAGCACGAGCACGAGCGTCGCTCCGGGGAGCAGGCGGTCCAGAGACATTGTGCCATCACCTCGCCTCGCGGTCTCGCATGGGCCCGACGCGGTGGGCGGCAGCCCCGTCCGGGTCACTGCCATGTTTCGTCTATCAACTGGCGCGCGTGGGGCACGGCGCCGGCCACCTGAGGGCTCTGCCGGAGGCTGAAGAGCGTCTCGGCGGCGGGGATGAAGTCGTGGTCGGCAAGCACGGCGGCGGCTTCGGCCCACGCCGCGGCTACCAGGTCGGCGGTGGGCGCCAGCGCGAGGCCGAGCAGGTGGTAGTGCCCGGCCTGGCCGGGCTGCCGGGCGATGGCCCCACGCGCCGCCTTCGCGGCGGCCTCGGCCTCTCCCCTCACTGAGAGCCTGCGGGCCTCGAGCGCGTGGGCTAGCGAGGCGTCGGCCCGCTCGTCGGCGAGAGCCGCGCGGATGTGGGCCGCTGCCTGCTCGTCCCAGCCCTCGGGGGGCGCTCCCTCCTCGGCCAGGTCCAGGAGCATTGCCGCGCGGAGCAGATGAGCCGCGCCGAGCCGCGGCCGCGCCTGCGTCAGCCTCGCCAGCTCGGCCAGCGCGCGGTTCGGCTCGCCCAGGTCGAAGGTCACCTGAGCATAGCGCAGCCGCGCCCCGTCGAAGCCGGGGTCCGTGCGTAGCGCCTCGATGTAGGCAGCCTGGGCGCGCTCGCGGCTGCGGATGATCTCCGCCTCCCAGCCCTCCTGGAAGTACTGACCGGCGGTGGCGTTCTCTGTGCCGGGAGGCTCGTAGCGAAGCGCGGGGCTCTCGGGCGCCCGGGCCGCGGTCAGCAGGCGGTCGAGCCAGCCGGCCAGGCGAGCCAGCAGCGGTATCACGCCGGCGCGCAGCGTCGCCGCCGTGGCCCGGCGACAGGCCTCGAGAGCGCCCGCGAGATCGCCGTGATGGGCGGCCCGCAGCGCCAGCCACACCTCGTCGGCCGGGCTGTCACCGGTGGGCTCCGGGGCGGGCCAGTCGCCCTCGCCCTCGCCGTCGGTCCAGGCCTCAGCCAGCGCCTCCGGGGGCGCGGCGCCCACCTCGGTGAGCTGGTCGGTGAGGTGCAGATGCACGCCCCGGCCGGAGACGGCGGTGAGCCTAGGCCACGCCACAGGGGCGACTATCCCCGGCTGGAGCAGCACCGCCAGCCTGCGCTCGTGTAGCTCCTCGGCGGCCGTCCTCACCACGGGCACGAGGGTGTCCAGCTCACCGGCCGCGTCGCGCACCAGCGGGGGCTGCAGGTCACCCTCGCGTCGGCGGCGAAGCAGGTAATCGAGCAGTTGAGTGGCTTCCTCGGACAGCGGTCGGCGGATCAGCGGGTGTATGCCGCCCATGTCGGACCATCCCCCAGGGAGGTCGCGGGATGAACTCCTTCCTCGAGCTGGCGAAGGGACGCCGTAGCGTCCGCCTGTATAGACCGGAGCCTGTTCCGCCCCTTGTCATCAGGCGGTTGCTGGAGGCAGCGCGCTCGGCTCCCTCCGGTCTCAACGTGCAACCTTGGGAGTTCGTCGTGGTGACCGACGAGACCTTGCGGGCGCAGGTGGGGCGCAACGCCTTCTACTACGGCATCTACAGTCCGCACGTGGGGCGGGCGCCGGTCATCATCGCCGTGTGCATGAATAGGCGGCGCGGCCCCTTCGCGCGGGATGACTGCTGCATCGCGGCCACGCACCTGCTGCTGGCGGCCGCGGACCTGGGCCTGGGGGCGTGCTGGGTGGGCGGGCTGCGGCGCGAGGCGGTGCGCAGGAGCCTCGGCGTCCCCGAGGGCATGCAGGTGCTGTGCCTGGTCACCGTGGGCTACCCGGCGGAGAAGCCGCGGCCCACGCCCAGGCGCGACCTGGCCAGCATGGTGCACTGGAACGGCTGGCAGTCGCGCAGGCCGCGCTCGGGGGCGAGGTCGTGGGGGCCGCTGTCGGTGCTGGGCCACTTCCTCCGCGTGCAGATGTTGGCCCTCCGGCGACCCAAGGGCAAAGAGACCCCGCCGCACAAGTGAGCGTGGCCGCTCCTCGGGCGCTGGGGGGGGGCAGGCGCTCGGTCTAGGCCCGACGCTTCTCCGCGGCCCTCGCCTCGATCTCCTGGCGCGACAGGCCCAGGATCGGCAGGATGACCTGCAGGAACTCGTAGGCCTCGAAGGCGTCCTGCAGGGGCTCGTCGTGCCGCCAGGCCCACTCGACCACAGCGCAGGCGGCTTCGCGGGCGGTCTCGGGGTCGTCGCCGTGTCGGGCCACCAGCGCGCGGGCCAGGAGCCGCGTCAGCTCGGCGTGGTGGGCGAGCAGCTCCCAGGAGTAGCGGACCGCGGCGTCCGGGGCGTCGCGGTGGGCGTTGGCGAGGGCCTCCAGGCGGTCGGCGAGCGGCTCGATGGTCCGCCAGTCGCGGAGGGCGGCCTGCCGGGCCTCGTCGTCGCCCTCGCCGCGCAGGACGGGCGCGTTGAAGAGGCGCGAGAGGGTCTCAAGGCAGCGGCGCACTCTGTGGCCGTCCTCGCCGAAGGCAGCCGAGAAGTAGTCGGCTGCGATGGCGTCGAAGGACGCGTCGCGGTCCCAGAGCGTGCGGCCCAGGACGGCCATGGGCAGGGCCGTCGGGAAGAACACGCGCTGGACCTGGCAGCTCACAAGCCCGTTGAGCCCCACGTCGAGCAGGCCGCACAGGTCCTCGTGCAGGACCCTGGCCGTGCCGTACTGGCCGGGGTCCTTGTAGTGATCCCACATGAGGTGGTAGTCGAAGTCGAAGCTGTCGCCGCGGAAGCCCTCGCGCCAGGCGTCGAGGAAGGCCAGGTTCAGCGCCGGCTCGCGCGGGAACTGGAGGGCGTTGCGCACGTAGGGCGGCAGATCACCCTTCCACTTGTCCGCCGCCGTGAAGGACGTCGAGTAGGAGCGGGTGATCGGCGCGAACATCAGGATGAAGCGGTCGGGGTTGGCGAGGCGCTCGTGCTCGGGCGGCCACAGCAGGTCCACATAGGCCAGGAAGACCAGGCGCACGTCGAGGCCCTCGCGCGTGAGCTTCCCGTCCAGCTCGTTGAGCATGCGCACGTACAGGTCCGCGGGCCGGTGGTCGCGGCAGAGCGGGCACTCGCACTGGTTGTTGCTGCCATCGGCCAGCCACACGTGCAGGATGTCCACGTCGGGATTGCCGCGCACGTACTCGACCACGGCGTCGGTGAGGATGGCGCGCGTGTCGGGATTGCCGTAGCACAGGTTGGTGTTGAGCGCCATGCCGCCCCATAGCTCACGCTTGCCCTTGACCTCGGCCAGATGAATCTCTACCTCGGGGGGCAGAGGGTCCTCGTACGGGGTCCAGCCGGTGCCCGGGATGCCGAAGGGCTCGCAGGTCCAGCCGTGGCCGACCATGTGCAGCAGCAGGCCGCGGCTCTTGACCTCGGCGCGCACGCGGCGGGTGAGCTCGCGGGCGTGCTCCAGGCTGAAGTCGGCCGGCTCGAGGGTCGGGTTGCTCTCGTGCCGATACCATCGCTCGAAGAAGGTATAGGCTTCGCGGAACTGGATGAAGTAGGCGTTGAGGCCGAGCTTGGGCAGCCAGTCCACCATGTCGCGCACGTGCTCGAAGCTCACGGCCCCCTCGATGCACACGCCGCGATGCCGGTAGGAAGGGGTCTCATGGACGCTCACCGGCGGGAGCGGACCTTCCAGGCGCGGCAGCCTCTCGCCCCTGGCACCGGGGCGGACCCACCGGCAGCCCAGCTCGGTGAGGTAGCGGTAGACGGCGAACAGCAGGCTGCGCGGATTGGGCCCGGCGAGGACGCCGCCCGAGGCGTCCGTCTCGATCCGCACCTCGTCGTCCCAGCGCGGATCGAGCCCGGGCGGCGAGGTCCAGCCGAAGTCCTCGACGAGCCCCAGCCACAGGCCCGGCTGCGTGGGGACGTGCTCGGGGCGCTTCTCAGTCGTCCACTGCTCGCCCGTCATC
The DNA here is from genome assembly GCA_964608495.1 of uncultured Armatimonadia bacterium. Classification (GTDB taxonomy): domain Bacteria; phylum Armatimonadota; class Zipacnadia; order Zipacnadales; family FEN-943; genus JAKORR01. Next base: position 54,778 of record CAZSOQ010000001.1, read on the forward strand.
GCCGTCAGGCACCGCCCGAGCTCCTCGGCGGCGAGGGCGGCAACCGGCTCCTCGGTCAGCAGGTAGATGGTAGGCTCCACGGCGCTGCGCCTCCTTGGGCTGCGGGGCTCTCAGCAGGCCCCAGGGAAACCGCGACAGCCTGTTTGCCCTGGCGGGCGACAACCTTCTCGCCCTGGCGGGCGACGCCTTCTCGACGGGCCGCCGAACCGCTAGCGCAGGGCTTCGTCCAGCATCGTGAGGTAGTTCTCGACAGGGATGTAGCTGGGGATCGAGTTGCCGGAGCCGACGGCATAGCGTCCCCGCGGCCCACACTCGTCGAGGATGCCGCGCACGTAGGCCCGCAGGTCGTCGGGCGTGGCGCGCGTGAGGACGTTGACGTCCACGCCGCCGAGGATGGCGATACGATCGCCGTAGCGGCGCTGCATCTCGGGCACGGGGACGATGGCGTCCTCGAAGGAGTGCTTGCCGTCTATGCCTACCTCGGCGATCAGGTACTCCATGATCGCCTCCAGGTTCCCGCAGGAGTGCAGGAAGTAGGGCAAGCCCTTCTCGTGGGCCATGTCGCGGAACCGCTTGTGCCACGGCAGTGTGTAGGTCTTGAGGTCCTCGGGCGAGATCAGCGTCGCCGTCCTGAAGCCCATGTCGTCGCCGGGGAAGACGGCGATGAGGTTGTCCAGCTCCAGCAGGTGGCGGTAGTAGCCCTCCATCAGGGATCCGATCCTGTCGGCCACGGCCCGCACCAGGTCGGGCTGGTCCATCAGGGCGAGACACAGCCCCTCGTAGGAGAGGATGGCCGAGAGGTGCTCGAAGATCCCGCCGGCATGGCAGGAGATGAGGCCCATGCCGTCGGGCAGGTGAGCGTTGATGTATTCGAGCGGGAAGAAGTCCATGGCCTCGAGGGACGGCCACGGGTAGGTCTCGAAGTCGTCCCAGCCCGTGATCGCGCCGTGGTGCTGGTCGTGCCAGGCGCGCTGCTGGTGGACGCCGGGAGCGGGGTCCTCGGCGACGAGCGTGTGCGCGGAGAAGGGCAGGGCGATCTCCAGGCGCACGAAGTCGTAGCCCATGCGGTACCAGAACTCGATGAAGCTGTCCCAGTAGCTGGCGTGAGACTCTCTGTCGCCGGGCCGGGGCACGACCCACTCCCGGCCGATGAGGCCCTCGAGGATCGGCCGCATCACGGCGGGGTCAACGATATACTCGACCATCGGCGGCCTCTCCGCCACTTCCTCCCCGGCCAGAATGCGGATGAACCGCTCGCGGTCGGGCTGCGGGTGCTGGAGTGGGACGCGCAGAGATGACACAGATGACATTGTCGCTTCCTCCGTCCGCCTGGGGTGCAGGCGGGTCCCTTGGTCGCCGACCGCGCAGGACCCGGACAGGCGCGCCGGCCGACGGAGAAGGATTATACCTGCCTTGTCCCTATCGGTGGGCAGGGATTCGCCGGGAGCGGAGGGAAGGAGCAGCCGAGCCCCTACCGTCCCGGGGGAGGAAGCCATGAGTACTCATCGCCTTGCCGCGCGAATCCTGCCGACGGCGTTCCTGCTGCTGCTGGCCGTGCCGGAGCTGCACGCGCTCGATCTCTATGTCGCTCCGGACGGCAGGGACACGTGGTCCGGGCGTCTGGAAAGGCCCAACGCGGCGCGCACCGACGGGCCGGTGGCCTCGCTCGTGGGCGCCCGGGACGCAGTGCGCAGGCTGAAGGCCCAGGGCCCGCTGACCGAGCCGGTGCGGGTCCGGGTGGCCGCGGGCACCTACCCGCTCCGAGAGCCCTTCGTCCTCACACCCGAGGACAGCGGCACGGCCCAAGCGCCCATCACCTACGAAGGGCCGCCGGACGCGGAGGCCATCGTCGAGGGCGGGCGCACGATCACGGGATTCCGGGCCGGTCCCGACGGCGTGTGGACCGCCAGCGTGCCCGAGGTGGCAGCAGGCGACTGGTGCTTCGAGCAGCTCTGGGTGAACGGCCGTCGAGCGGTGCGTGCTCGCACGCCCAACGTCGTGCGGCTCGGGGAGACCTGCGTGCCGCGGTACTTCTACGTGTGGCGCAAGGTCGGCTACGGCACCGACCCGCTCACGGGCGAGCGGGCGGACCTGTCACGGCGGGCCTTCATCGCCCGGCCCGAGGACGTGCAGCCCCTGGCCGCGGTGCCCAAGGAGAACCTGCGGGACGTCACGGTGGTCGTCTACCACGCCTGGGAGTCGTCGCACCTGCGCGTCGCGGCGCTGGATGCCGACAGCGGGAAGCTCGTGACCACGGGACCGTCTCCATGGGCCTTCCAGTGGCTGGGCCCGAACCAGCGCTACCACCTCGAGAACTACCGGGAGGCGCTGGACCAGCCGGGTGAGTGGTTCCTCGACCGCGACGGCACGCTGTACTACAAGCCTCTGCCCGGCGAGGACCCGAGCACCGCGCGGGTCGTGGCGCCCGTGGTGGACACCCTCCTGGCCTTCGTGGGCGACCCACGGACGGGGTTGCTGGTGGAGCACGTCACGCTGCGGGGATTGCGCTTCCAGTTCAGCGGGTACTGGCTGCCGCCCGAGGGGCACGGGGATCCGCAGGCCGCCGTGAACATCCCCGCAGCCATCATGGCCGACGGGGCCCGCAACGTCGCCGTCGAGGACTGCCGCATCGCCCACACCGGCACCTACGGTCTGTGGTTCCGCGGCGGCTGCACCGACTGCCGCGTGCAGCGCAGCCACTTCTTCGACCTCGGCGGCGGCGGCGTCCGCATCGGCGAGACGAGCGTGGCGCCCGAGCCCGAGCGCACTGGACGCATCCTCTGCGACAATAACATCATCCGCGCGGGCGGGCGTATCTTCACCGGGGCCGTGGGGGTCTGGGTGGGCCAGAGCAGCGACAACCGGGTGACCCACAACGACATCTCGGACCTGTTCTACACGGGCATCTCCGTCGGGTGGAGCTGGGGGTACCGCGACACTGTCTGCAAACGCAACACGATCGAGTTCAACCACATCCACCACCTGGGCTGGGGCGTCATGAGCGACATGGGCGGCGTGTATACGCTGGGGGTCTCCGACGGGACGACCGTGAGCAACAACGTCATCCACGACGTGTACTCCTACGACAAGTTCGGGTGGGGCGGCCTGGGGCTGTACAACGATGAGGGTAGCACCCACATCACCATGGAGAACAACCTGGTCTACAAGACCAAGGACATGACCTACCATCAGCACTACGGCAGGGAGAACGTGATCCGCAATAACATCCTCGCCCTGGGCAGCGAGTACCAGGTGTCGCGAGCACGGGTCGAGGAGCACCTGTCCTATACCTTCGAGAACAACATCGTCTACTGGCGGACGGGGAAGCTGTTCTGGGGCAACGTGCGCGACGGGGAGATCAGATTCCGCAGCAACCTGTACTGGAACGCGGCCGGGGAGCCCTTCGACTTCGCCGGGCTGAGCCTGGAGGACTGGCAGGCGTTGGGGCAGGACGAGGGCTCGATCATCGCCGATCCGCTGTTCGTGGACCCTGAGCACCTGGACTTCCGGCTGAAGCCCGATTCGCCGGCGCTGAGGATCGGCTTCAAGCCCTTCGACTACACGAAGGCCGGGGTCTACGGCGACGCGGCCTGGGTGGCGGCGGCGCAGGCGCTCGTCTACCAGGAGGTCGAGGCCGCGCCGGAGCCGCCGCCTCCGCCGCCTCTGGTGGTGGACGACGACTTCGAGGCCTACCCGGTGGGGGCGGGCCCGCTGGACGGGCAGCTCAATGTCGAGGGCAAGGACGACGCCATCGTCGTCACCGACGAGACGGCGGCTGGGGGCAGGCAGAGCCTGAAGATCCTGGACGCGCCGGGGCTGCAGTACAGCTTTGACCCGCACCTCGTGTACTCGCCCAACTACTCGGACGGCGTCGCGCGCTGCGCGTTCGATATCCGCGTCGAGGAGGGTGCGGAGGTCTGGCACGAGTGGCGCGACTGGAGCGTGAACCCATACACGACCGGGCCACGCCTTCGGATCATCGGCGGCAAGCTGCTGGCCGGCGAGGACGAGCTGATGGACGTGCCGCCGGGGCAGTGGCTGCACGTCGAGACGAGCGTCCGGCTGGGCGAGCAGGCCACGGGCACGTGGAAGACGACGGTGACCGTAGCGGGCCAGGAGCCCCGGCACTTCGGGGACCTGCCTGTGACGACGGCGGGGTGGAACAAGCTCACGTGGATCGGGTTCGTGAGCAACGCCACAGAGAAGACGGTCTTCTACCTGGACACCGTACGGATCGTGAGAGAGCCGCCGGAGTGACTGCGGGGACCGGCTGTCCCGCGCGGCCGGCGGCCGTTCACAGGCCGTGCGGCTTGCCCGGGCTAGGGCGCGGCCGTGGTGCGTAGCTCTAAGTCGTCGAGGTAGATCTCCGCGTCGGCGACTCCGCTGAAGGAGCCTCGCTCGACGCACACGTCACCCGTGACGCCCTGGGCCGGAGTGTCGAACTCCACCGACAGGCGCTGCCAGGTGTCGGGCTGATCCATGCGGTAGGCGCCGGTGGTGGCGTTCGTGACCCAGGCGCCGTCGGGGCCGTTGATGCCCACTTTCATGGACGGCCCGCCGCGGAGGCCCTCGAGCTTGCGTACGAGCATCCAGCCCGTCAGGCGGTAGCGGGCCCCCGGCTCGAGAGCCACGCGGGCCAAGGTGGCGTACCCCCACGTGTCCTCGCACTGGCCCTCGATCCGCAGAGCCCTCGCGCCGCCGTGGAGCGGGTCATCCACCAGCGCGGCCGCCATGCCCTGCGCCAGGCCCGCGGGGGTGAAGTCGCCCTCGAAGTCCCATACCCACACCCGCTCCTGTCCCGCCACGCCGGGGACGATCTGCACCTCGCCGACGCGGTACCAGTCCTGGGCGCCCATCTCCGCCATGGGCAGGTAGTAGCGCTGCTCGGGCTTCTCGGGAAGGAACAGGCGGACGCCCAGGAGGTACTGCCCGGGCGCGAGGCCGGGGGGCAGGTCCAGGATCGTGGCGACCTCGATGTCCTGGGCGGGCACCCATTGGGTCGTGGGCACACCAGGGAAGTCGGGCCGCGTGGCCACGGGGCGACCATCGGCCCCGAAGAGGCCCCACTCGAGGCCCAGGTTCTCATAGCACGGCGCCACGCCCTGGTTCTGCCAGGTCTGCTGGATGGGCATGCGGCCAGGCATGTCGGGCCAGGCGTGCACCTCGGCGGGCGCCCGGGCCTCGATCAGAGCGAAGCGATAGCCGATGTGCCGGGCGCAGTACTCCACGGCCTCGCGCACGTCCTCCGGCGGGGCCTCGTTGAGTACGTTGCCGCCGAAGTTGATGTTCTGGTAGCTCAGCGGCCCCTCGAGGCCCTTCTTGATTACCTCGACTACGTCCCAGCCGTTGGCCTTCATCCTGTCGTAGCCGCTGTGAAGCTCGAGATTGCACTGGACGCCGCGGAAGCCATAGGCCGGGTAGAGGGTGCTCTCGACATTGTAGCTGGCCCCGTGCAGGCCCAGCCCGTCCTGCCGGAAGTGGATTCCCCGCGAGGCGGCGTAGTCATTGATGCCCATGCGGCCGCCTACGTTCAGGAACACACGCGTGTGGGGGAAGGCATCGGCGAAGGCGTCAATGATCCGGCGGTAAGCCAGGGCAAGCTTGTAGTCCGTGAAGCCCGCCTCGACCATCTGATCGCGCGTCCAGCGGCCGGGGATGTGCTCGCCGAAGTGCATCTCGCCCCACTCGCCGATGCTGCCGATGTCCACGAACTCCAGGCCAGGCCGTCCGTCCGCCCACTCGCCGAACGCGCGGATGAAATCGCATTGCAGGTCGAGGTACTTGGGGTCCCAGAAGACAGGGTCTATCTGCTCCTGGTCGCCCAGACCGGTGTGCGGCACGCCGGGCACGCCGGCCTGGAAGACCCACTCGGGGGTCACGTACTTGATGCGGCCGTGCATGCTCTCGCACATGACGCGGAAGGCAACGCGCTTGTGGATCTGGGTGACCCAGTAGTCAAACATGGGGCCGAAATACTCATCAAACTTGTACTGGCCTTGCTCCGGCTCCAGGTCCGCCCAGTGGCACCGCGTGTAGGCTATTCCGCAGATCTTCATGAACCAGAGCTCGGGGTCGGGCTGATTGCGGGCTCCTGTCATGTGGTAGATGCCCATTCCGGGGTTGAGGAGGACGGCATCGGTGATCTTAGGCTGCAGCGAGAGGGTGGCAGGGCCCTCGGGCTGGGCCTGAGGTGGTTGCAGGCAGAAGGCAAGCACGGGAAGGATGCATAGCATTGAGGCCACCTTCCTCTACTAAGCTATACCAAGCCCCGCGTCTCTGAGACAGGCCTCTAGGGCCTGGGCCGAGCCCGGAGCCACTCGACGCTCTCCTGCCATGCCTTCACCTGCTCCGGCATGTAGTAGAGGCCCGTGTCCAGCGGGTCCTTGCGGCGGGTGAAGAAGTTGACCCCCGCGTAGACGTGCAGCAGGCTTGCGCCCGCCTCGACGGCGGTCCTGAAGGTCTGGCGGATCGTGTCCGGGGGTGTGCCCTCGCGCTTGCCGTAGGTGCAGAGCTGGACGATGGTGCCCCACCTCTTGCGCACCAGGGACGCTGCGTGGCGGAACCAGTCGAAGTGGGTGCCGCTGTTGTACCCGGCGGAGACGAAGTCCACGTGGGGCAGTGCGGCGATGAGGCTCAGGTCCTGCCCGAGCTCCTTGACGGCCCACGTATCAGGCACCACGTAGCAGCAGCCGAGCCACCCGTCGCCCTGGTCCCAGTAGCGGGTCGCCTCGTCGCAGGCCGCTTCGAGCCAGCGGGCATAGAGCTCCGTTCGCCATTCGTACCAGGCCTGCCAGAGCTCACCCGCGGGCCAGTCGTCGTCCGCCACCAGCCGATCGCGGTTCTGGTCCGTGATGGGGACGGCGGGCAGGCCCTCGTTGGCCCTGGCTCCCGCCTCGACGCTCCGCGTAGTGACCGGGAAACGGGCCTCCTCGGCGCCCGCAAGGCCCTTCCGCGCGAGGAAGGCGCGGAAGCTGGTGAGAGACGCGGAGCTGTAGGTGGGGCTGGTCCAGTAGGTGCTGATGGGCCGGTACCAGAAGTCGCGGCCGGGCTCGCCCAGGATCTGCTCGTCAACCATGAGCATCTCGGCAGGCCGCCCGACCGCCGCGAAGAGGGCCCGGCAGCGGGCGCGGAACTCGGCCAGGGCCGCGTCCGAGCCGTAGTCCCAGGAATGGCACGGCGCGAGCCCGCCGGTCTCGGGGTCCAGCCTGGAGCCGAAGAGCGCCTCGGCCTCGCCCTGGGGCTCCCGAGGCAGGAGGCTGGCCCAGGGGAAGCAGAAGGCGGTCTTCAGCCCGAGCCGGTGGGCCGTGTCGAGGGTCTGCGTGACCCGCTCGATCTCGCCGGGGAAGTGCAGCACGTCCTTGTCCCAGGTGGGCACGTCGACCCAGACGATGTCGAAGTAGGGCACCAGGTCGCGCAGGGAGGGCTCCAGGTCCTCGGTGGAGGCCACATGGTAGCTTAGGCTGGTGCCGGCCACGGTGGTCAGCGGGCGCCCCGGCTGGGGTTGTGCTTCCTCGGCCGCGGCGCCGAGAGCGGACGCCAGCGGGCACAGCAGCGCCGTCGTGAGGAGCGTCGCGAGTGCGGCCCCGCGCGGCGGCTGTGGGCAGCGGGCGCGGGTGCCCGGCAGGGCACGTCGGGGTAGTCGGTGGTTCACAGCGATGCCACTTCGAGGACCGCAGGCCCGCTCCTGCCTCGCAGGGGCGGCCCCGGGCGAGGCGGAGGCGGTCGGCTGGCGCGAGGCCGGGCGGCGACAGAGGTAGCGTCCCTCGGGACGCGAAGCTGGAGGCCCAAGAGGCACCGAGGGACACGGGAGGTGAAGGCGCATGAAGGCCGCCATCGCAATGGGGGCGGTGGCCTGGGCCCTGGCGGTGCTGGCCCAGGAGGCGCAACCCACGCCCTGGCAGCACTTCTTCACCGGGCGGATCCTGCCCACGCCTCAGCAGGTCGAGTACTCCAGCGACGTGTGGACGGTGGCGAAGGTGGCCGCGGGCCGCGTGGACCTCGCGCTGCTCATCGGTCCCTCGGCCTCGCCCGTCGAGGTGCTGGCGGCGAGGGAGCTGGCCGAGCGGGTCAAGCTGCTGTCGGGCGGGCTGGAGCCGCAGATCGTGCGCGACCTGGAGGCGGCGCCCAAGGTCTGCACCCTGATCAGCCTGGGGACGCCGTCCTCGAACGCCTTCGCCGCGAGCCACATCGGCCACTGCGGCGTCGAGCCCGTCAAGCAGGAAGAGGGATACTGGATCGCGGCCTATGGGCACAAGAGGATCGGCACGGGGGTGCTGGCCCTCGGCGCGGACGGGACGGGCGTGTACTGGGCCTCCAAGACGCTGCAGCAACTGCTCGAGCGACGGGGCGACCAGGTGCTCTTCCACCCGGCGACGGTGCGCGACTGGCCCGTTTTCCGGCTGCGCTCCTTCAAGGCGGGCGGCCAGGACTGGGACAGCCTGCGAGGCATCGGCGAGTGGTGCCCCAATGCCAAACTCAACTGCCTCAACCTGTGCTACACGACGGTCGGCAAGGATCGCTGGGTGGATCCCTCGCCGGAGTACCGGGCCTTCGTGGCGGAGATGGTAGGCGTGATGCGCGCGCGGGGCCTGGACTGTATGCCCTTCGTGAATCCCTACTACCTGTGGGACGAGCACATCGAGGTGTCGGACCCTGCGGACCTGGCGGCCCTGGCGCGAACCTGCTCCCTGGGCCCCGCGGCCGGGGGCCGGCGCGTGATGCTCTGCCTGGACGACTTCGCCAGCGAGCCGGTGGGCGAAGGGAATCGGCTGTACAAGGTGCGCAGCGAGCGCGACGTCGAGAAGTTCGGCGATGACCTGGCGGCCGTCAACGTGGCGATGGTCGGGGACCTGTGGGAGCGGCTTCACCGCGACTATCCGCAGGTGACGCTGTACGTGGTGCCGCCCTACTACTGGAACCCCAGCGGCCGGTACAAGGAGGGCGGCGAGGAGTACCTGCGCAAGCTGGGCGCGGGGTTGCCCGAGGAAGTGCGGATCGTCTGGACGGGGCCGCAGGTGCGGTCGCGGACGGTTGACCAGGCGTCGGTGGACTACTACCAGGGGCTCCTGGGCCGTAAGGTCATGCTCTGGGACAACACGCTCTATGCCCGTCACAACCCGCCGCATTATCTCTTCGACGTCTTCACGACCCGCTATCCGGAACGGTTCTGGGAGCTCACCAGCCCCGAGGTGCACTACAACGCGGGCGCCAGTGAGACCTACCGCGTGGGCCTGCTCTGCGCGGCGTCCTACCTGTGGAATCCCGAGGCCTACGAGCCCGAGGCGGCGTTGCGGGAGGCCCTGGCGGCGGTGGGCGGTCCGGAAGCCGTGAACGGTCTGGAGGCCTTTCGCGATGCCTTCTATGCCTTCTGGGACGAGTACCTAACGCCCTTCGGCACGGGCGCCGAGGCGCTGAGGAAGGTTGAGAGCGCGAAGCAGCGATGGATTGACGACGCGGAGATCGAGCGGATCGAGGGGATGGTCGGGGCGCTGCAGGCGGGGCTGGACGGCGTGAAGGCGGCGTGCGCCAACGAGCGGCTGGTGGCCGAGTGTGAGGCGGAGGCGGGCAGGTTCCTGCCTTACCGGGAAGCGATGGCGGCCATGCGCCGGCTCCCGCCGCCCGACCCGGCGCTGGTGGCGAACCTGGTGGCCAAGGCCGACTGCGAGCAGGTGGCGGACGGCAAGCCCGTCGGCTGGCGGCTGTACACCGGCGCGGGCGCGGCCGAGCTGGGCGTGGGCGATGAGGCGCACGGCGGTGAGCACTGCGTGGCACTGAGGGTCACGGGCTCGCACGACTGGGGCGACGGCCGCAAGTCCATCAACGTCGCGGCGATGGCCGGGAACACGGGCGGCTTCGACGCGGGCGAGGCGCCGGCGGTCCAGCCCCTGCGCATCTACTACGTCAGCTTCTGGCTGCGGGGCGACGCTCTGCCCGTCGAGGTGAGCTTCCTGGGCTGGCGCGAGGGAAGGACGTCGTCGGACCGCGTGTCGTTGAGGATCGGGGTGGAGCCCTTCACGGCGGCGAAGGAATGGACGCGCTACACGGGTCGGTTCATCGTTCCGGCGGACGTGGTCTGCGGCGCCCTCAAGATCGGCATCAACGGCTGGTGGCGTGGCGAGGAGCCGCCCACGGGCGCGGTCTACCTTGACGACGTCTACGTCGGCGGCACCCGCGCCGAGGCCGAGGGGGCGCAGTGAGCGGACGTCACGGCGCGGCGTCCGCCGGCCCCCGGCGCGTGGTCCGGCCGGGCTGAGCCTGCAGCCGCGCGCCCGAGCAGTTACGGGCCGGCGAACACGGTGAAGGTGACGTCGTCAGTAACGGGGACCAAGACCATGAAAGAACCAAGGCGTGCTCACCGATGGTTCGTCGCGCCGCTGTTGACGGCGGCGCTCGTTGCCGGCTGTCTCGCCGCCGACCTGCCGCTTCCCCCGACCGACAGGGGCGGCTTCTCGGCGGGATTCAGCCTTCTCCGCCCGGCGCAGGAGGATGGGCCGCCCGGCCTCGAGGTGCTGGCCGTGTGGTACCCCACCGACGCCGTGGAGGCGGCGTACGAGTACCCCGGTAGGGGGCTGGCGGGAGCACGGGCGGCGTCGCGGGTCGCGGTCAACGCCATACCCGCCACCAGGGGCGCGCCCTATCCGGTGGTCGTGGCCGCGCACGGGCTGTTCGGCTCGGCGATAGGTCTGGCCTACCTGGCCGAGTACCTCGCGCGCCACGGCTACGTGGTCGCGGCGATGGACTACGCGGACACGATGCCGCCCGACTATACGCGGCAGGTAGCCGCGCAGCGCGTGGGGTCGGGCGAGGTCTTCACGAGCGGCCTCGCCTTCCTGACGACCGCCGGCCGATGGGCCCGGGACCTGGGCGCCGACCCGGCCAGGCTTCTCCGCTACCTCGAGGAGCGGCGCCTGCAGCCCACGCGGGAGCTGCTCGACTACCTGCTCGGGCTCAACGACCGGGCCGGCTCGGTGCTGGAGGGCTTGCTCAACACCGATCGCGTGGGAATGATGGGCCACTCGCTCGGCGGCTACACGACCCTCGGGCTGGTCGGCGGCCATCCCGGGCCCGCCTGGCGCGACGAGCGCATCAAGGTCGCCGTGCTGCTGTCCGCCGGGCTGCTGCCGTACCGCGGGCATGTGAGCCAGGTCGCGACGCCCGTGATGGTAATGTACGGCGAGAACGACCCGCCGGGCCTGGGCGAGCCCGAGGACCGGTACCAGACCTACGCCGAGGTGACCGGGCCGCGGGCGGTGATCGTGGTCGCGGGCGCCGAGCACCTGACCTTCAGCAACCCTCGGTCGCTCAACCTGGCCGACTGCTGGGAGCGGGACCGCAGGCTGGCGGTCATCGTCGCCTACAGCCTGGCCTTCCTGGATACCTACCTGTGTGCGGTGCCCGAGGCGCGGGCCCGGTTCGAACAGCCGACCCAGGGCGTGCTGTACCACGCCTACCAATGGCCCGGGGACACGGAGCAGACGTGGGGTGAGCTGCCGCCCTTCGTGCAGCAGCGGCGGCGGCCAGGCGGGCGGTAAGGCGTGGGGTGGGCCGCTGGGGTCGCCGCTCACTCGTAGGTGAACCAGGCCGTGGCGCGGCAGTCCCGGTCAGCCCGGAGCCTGGCCCAGCAGGCGCTGTAGCCCTCCGGGAAGCAATGCCGCACGACCTGCTCCGGCGGCACGTTGAGCCGCGCATAGGTATGCCACTGGCCGCCTGCCGTGATGTCCACCTCGACCGTGAAGGTCACGGGCTCCCCGGCGTCGTGGGACAGGTCGAGGGCCTTGTGGTCGAAGCCGGTCATGAGGTATGGATCGGAGGGATCGTCGGCGCACACAGGCGCGTCCTTCCACGGCCCGCCCTGTCCCCGCGGCTTGCCGAGCCTCCATAGATCGTCCACGGTGCCGAACCACAGGCCCGTCTTGCCGTCCTCGGAGGGGAAGTAGTGGCCATCGCCGGCCGCGCCCGCGAGGTTGCCCGCCAGCACCAGCAGCCCGCGCCAGGAGCAGAAGTCCTTGATCCGCCGCCCGTGGGTGCAGACCGGCCTCATCGCCGCGACGCCCCCGGAGGACGGGCGTGGCAGCTCATAGATCGTGCCGTGGCAGTTGAGCAGCGCCCGCTCGGTGACCACCTCGCGGATTCCGCGAGGCCAGCCCTCCGGCCAGGGGGTGTCGTAGGCCGGGTCGGTTCTGGGCACGCGCCAGCGGCGGCCGTCGGCATCGAGGACGATAGCGGACGCCTCGTCCACCTCGAAGTCAGGCCCCATCACCCGCGCCCTCTCGGCGAGCTGCGCCGCCGCCTGCCGGTCGTGCACGGGTCGCAGCCTCATGTCGGGGCCGATCTCGTAGTAGCCCAGCGGCTCGCGGGCGCCCTTCGGCCCCACGCGCTCGGCGAGGAAGTGCAGCGTGCCCAGATCGCCGCCCCTGGGGCGCAGGACCCCCGTGGTCCTGGCCTGCTCGGCGCCCACGGGGGGCAGGCTTGCGAAGAGGGCCTGGCCCTCGGGAGGGTCCTGCCGCTCCGAGGGCAGGTAGTGGAAGTAGGCCGTGGCGCGGCAGTCGCGGCCGGCGCGCACCCGTACCCACTCCGCCGACAGGTCGGCCGGGAACACGTGGTAGGCGTAGCCGCGGGCGGGCACCGTGACCGTCGCGTGCTCGCGCCAGACGCCGTCGCCGCGCTCGTCGAGCTCCGCCGTGAAGTCCACGGGCTGATCGTCATCGTGAGCGAGGTGCAGGACACGCTTGTCGAAGCCGGCGAAGAGGAAGGGGTCGGAGGGCGCACCGGCCCGCACCGGATCGTCCACCCATGGCCCTCCCCAGCCGGAGGGTCGCCCGAGGCCGCGCAGGTCGTCGAGGCGGGCGAACCAGAGGTTCGACTGCGCCTGCCCGGCGAGGGGATTGTCGAAGAGGGACGTGTCGTTGCAGGCGAGGACGAGGCGCCCGTGCCAGTCGCAGAAGTCCACGACCATCTTCAGGTAGGTCGAGAGCGGGCGCAGTCCGCCCGTGCGCGCGGCCGAGAAGCCGGGCGGGAAGTCGTAGAACATGCCGTGCATGGTCATCAGCAGGCGCCCGCCGGTGACCTCGCGGATCCGCGGCCATTCGGTGTGCCAGCCATGGCCGCCGTCGTAGGTGTGGCTGGCCCTGGGTAGCCGAAAGGTGTGCCATCGGCCGGCGTCGAGGACCTTCAGGATGACGGAGCGGTGGTCCCATCCTGTGGTCCAGAGGGGGCTCGCGTCGTCGGGCGCGCCCCAGAGGCCGCCCGGCCCGGTGACCTCGCAGAACTGCTTGCGCTCGATGAGCCGCCACTCGTGGCCGTCCCACTCGGCCAGGGCGCCCGTCTCGCCGTCGTAGCCATGGTCCTTCTGCCAGCGGTCGTACCAGCCCCACTCGCCGTTGTTGGCGACGACAACACGGCCCTGGCTCGTGTAGCCGCCCTTGGCGTGGGAGCCGGGGATGGGGTGCTGACCGAAGAGCCGCGTCACCTGCAGCGTGCGCACGTCCACCTCGTACATCTCGCCCTCCATCGCGAGGAAGTAGACGTGGCGCGCCGGGTCGGTCAGGTGGCGCATCGTGGCCGTCGGGCGGCCGGGCATGTCGGCGTAGGGCACGACGCGCACCCGCCCGTCGGCCGAGATGAAGTAGGGGCCGATGATGAGCTGGTTCGATTCCCGGTGGATGAGGCGATTGGCCGGCGTGCCGCCGATGCTCTCGGGCCGCGCGACGGCCCGCAGGTCCCCACTGATCTCGTACAGCTTGTCCGTGCTGCCCTCGGGCGCGTGGGGAGAGTAGGTGACGCACCAGAGCTTGCCGGCCCAGGGCACTACGGCCCCAAGGCCGCACTCGGGCGAGTCGTTGAAGAAGGCGAGGTGCGGATAGACGCCGCTGATGCAGGGCTGTCGGGGCTCGCCCTCGTCGCCTTCGGCCATCGCCAGCAGGCAGAGCAGGAGCAGGATTGCGGCCACGGTGGGCAGGAACATGGCACGGCCTCCCTCGGCGCGGGCGCTCGGTCCGGGCGCGGCGCGGGGTCTCGCGCGAGAAGGGGACCTTCGCCCGCGTGCAGGCCGGTTCCTGCGCCACGTGGGCGCTCAAGACCATGCCCTAGGGCCGCCCGACGGCCGGGCCGGGACGCGCCTGGGGACGCTGCTACCCCTTCGCCCCGCGGAGGATGCAGCCATCCTGCGTCCAGTGGTCGCGGTACCACGTGCACGGCTCGAAGGTGTCGTTCAGCTCCTCGCGGCGCCGCGCCAGCATCGCCCGCAGGCGCGCCAGCCGGTCCGCATGCTCCGGCTCGCCCGCCAGGTTCCTCATCTGGTAGGGGTCGCGAGCGTTGTCGAAGAGGTACTCGCTCCCGTCGGCGCGCATCACGGCGTAGGTGTACCGCTTGCGCCGAACGGCGCGCCACTCGAAGCCGTCCAGCCACTGGTAGGTGTGGCCCATGCCCTGGAGGAAGGCCGCGTCGGACTCCGGCCCGCGCCTGCCCAGGGCCAGGTGGCTGAGGTCCGCGCCCTCGACCGAGCCGGGCACCGGCAGGCCCATCAGCCCCAGCAGCGTGGGCATCAGGTCCGGCGTGTTGATGCAGGCGTCCGACACCAGCCCCGCCGGTATGCGCCCCGGCCAGCGGACCAGCAGCGGCACGCGGCAGGCTTCCTCGTAGAAGATGCCCTTGGCGATGCGCCCGTGCGCGCCCGACATCTCGCCGTGGTCTGAAGTGAAGACCAGGATCGTGTCGGCACGCAGGCCCCCCTCGTCCAGCGCGCGCAGCAGCCGCCCCACGTTCCAGTCCAGGTTGGCCACCATCGCGTAGTACACCTGGCGGTATTGCTGGAAGTGCGGCCTGTACTCGGTCATCCACCACTGCCGCGTCATGCTCGGGTGCCAGTACTCGGCCGACCCCTCGGCGTAGTTCGGCGGGTCCGGGAAGGGCACGTCACGGAACAGGCGGTTGAACTCCTCCGGGCAGTTGTCCCACTCCCACGGATCGTGGGGCGTGCCGTAGGACAGGAAGAGCGCGAAGGGCCTGCTCCCGTCCCTGCCGTCGCGCAGCCACTCGATGGCCAGGTCGGTCTGGACGTCCGGCTCGAAGCCCTCGACGTCAACCCGGTCGAAGGTGTCGCGGTAGTAGAAGGCCTGGTAGTAGCGGTGGTTGGAGTTGTAGCAGGCCCAGTAGCCGTCGAAGCCCAGGCGATAGGGCCCCGGCGCGCAGAATTGCTCCTCCGGCGAGTAGTCGCGCCCGTAGAGGTGCCACTTGCCGATGTAGGCCGTGTCGTACCCGGCCGCGGTCAACTGGTGCCCGAAGGCGTCCGGGTCTGGGCGGGCGCGGAGCTCGTTGATCACCATGCCCGTGCTGCTGGAGTACTTGCCCGTCAGCAGGCTCGCCCGGTACGGCCCGCACAGCGGCGTCACGCTCACCGCCTGCGCGAAGTCCACCGACTCCACGGCGAGGTGATCGAGGTTCGGCGTGCGGGCCAACGGATCGCCCGCGTGCCCGCAGGCCTGGTACCGCAACTGGTCGGCGAGGATGTAGACGAGGTTGGGCTGTCGCATGATGGGCCACTCCGTCGCCGGGCGATTGTACCCGCGCGGCGCGGGCCCGTCGAGGCGAGGGGGCGGTGGCTGACGCCCGGCGCGACCCGGGCGCGCCCGATGCGACGCCCACGGCGGTTGTCCGTCGTGGCCCTGTTGCGGATAATGCCCGGCGGCACACCATGCCGACGCAGGGGCGCGGACCGCCCCTGGTGCGGAGGCCCTGCGTCGCTGAGGAGCACTGCCGATGGCCGCTGAGCTCACCACGCGGGCGCCCGTGCACGGTCTCAGGGGCGCGATTGCGACCTCGAACTACCTGGCCAGCGAGGCTGGGATGAAGGTCCTGCGGCAGGGCGGCAACTGCGTTGACGCCGCCGTCGCCGCGGCGGCCGTGCTCAACGTTGTCGAGCCCCACTGCTCTCACCTGGGCGGCGATGCCTTCATGCTCATTCACTGGGCGGGTGAGGGCAGCGTAGCGGCCATCAACTCCTCGGGCGCGGCGCCTGCCGGGCTCACGGCGGACGCCTTCGAGCGCACCATCCCGCCCAGTGGCTTCCTCTCGTCCACGGTTCCCGGCCAGGTGGCCGGCTGGGACGAAGCCCTCACGCGCTTCGGCACCCTGTCCCCGGCCCAGGTGCTCGAAGAGGCGCTGGTCTACGCCGACGAGGGATTCCCCGTATCGCGCGACCTGGCTGGCGGCCTGGCGGGCTCGGAGGCGCGGCTGCGGCAGTTCCCTTCGACCGCGGCCGTGCTGCTGCCCGGCGGCGAGGTGCCGCGTCGCGGCCAGGTCCTGCGCCAACCCGACCTGGCCGCCACTCTCCAGACCCTGGCCGACGAGGGCTTGCGGGCCTTCTACGAGGGCGAGATCGCCCGACGGATCGCGGACTTCTGGCAGGCTGGGGGCGGCGTTCTGGCCCTTGAGGACCTAGCCGCGCACCGCGCCCGGGTCCTCGTGCCCCTGCGCACGACCTACCGGGGCTACGTGGTCTACGAACAGCCACCGGTGAGCCAGGGCCACATCCTCCTGCAGTCCCTCAGCATGGTGGAGGCCTTCGACCTGGCGGCGATGGGCCATCTCTCGCCCCAGGCCCTGCACGTCTGCATCGAGGCCGACAAGCTCGCTCACGCGGACAAAGACCGCTATACCACCGACCCGGACTGGGCCAGCTTCCCGGCGGGGCTTCTGTCGAAGACCTACGCGGCTGGCCGTGCGAGCCTCCTAGACCCCGAGCGGGCCGCCGAATTCCCGCCGCCCCATGGCGAACCGCCCGCGGCCCAGGACACGACCTACCTGTGCTGCGTGGACAAAGAGGGCAACGCCATCAGCTACATCCAGAGCGTCTTCCACGGCTTTGGCTGCGGGGTCATCGCGGACGGGACGGGCGTGCTGCTCAACAACCGCGCCTGCGGCTTCTCCCTCGATCCGACCCACGTCAACTACCTCGAACCCGGCAAGAAGACCGTCCACACGCTCAACACGTACCTGGTCTTCCGCGGCGGTCGCCCGGTGGTCGCCGGGGGCACGCCCGGCGGTGACATCCAGGTCCAGACGAACCTGCAGGTGCTGACCAACCTGCTGGACTTCGGCCGCGACCCGCAGCAGGCGGTGGAGGACGCCCGATGGGCGCGGCACCAGGGACGCCACGTGACGCTGGAGGCTCGCGCGCCCCGCGAGACTGTCGAGGGGCTGGTCCAGCGCGGGCACGATGTTCAGACGATCCCGGCCTACTCGCAGGGCGGCCGAGCCCAGGTCATCACCATCGGCGACGAGGGCGTGCTGACGGCGGGCTCCGATCCGCGTTGCGACGGCTGCGCGCTGGCCTTCTAGGCCAGGCCCGCGCGGAACCCGGCCCGGGGGCTATACGTTCACCCTTGCTGTCTGTCTTGACCGGCGGCTCGGCTGCTCTGACCTGCAGCCAGTTGAGGCGACGCTTGTCCCGGAGGGACTGCTCTTGCTGCTCCCGACAACGGCCCAGGCCCTCCCGCCCGAGGAGACGGGCGCGGCGCACCCGCGCGCCTCGCTTCTGGAGCTGCTCGACCGGCCGGTTCTCATCCTCTTCGCGCTGGGCTGGCGGGCGGGCGTCGTCGTGACGCTGGCCAGCCTGGCGGCCGTCGCCGTGAACGCCGTGCACCCGATGGGCCTGCCCCTGATCCTGGGGGACGTGCCGCACTCGGGGATCCCGCGATGGGTCTGGGACCGGGTGGAGGTGAAGAGCCCCGCGCAGGCCCATGACCTCTGGCGACAGGGCGGCGTCCTCTTCCTCGACGTGCGCGACGCCGAGCACTATGCCCAGGGCCATGTCCCCGGCGCACTCAGCCTTCCCTACCACGAGTTCACCACCGCCTATCCCCGCATGGCGCCGAAGCTCCCCGGGCGAGGCCCGATCCTCCTGTACTGCTACGGCAGTGAGTGCGGCCTGGCCATGCGCGTGGCGAAGATGCTGCTGGTCAGGGGCTATGACAACCTGCTGCTGCTCCAGGACGGGATCGAGGGTTGGCAGGAAGCCCGCCTGGAGATGACCGGGCCTGCCCCGGGCCAGCTTCCGGCC
>CAZSOQ010000001.1:72935-77153 GCA_964608495.1 uncultured Armatimonadia bacterium
CCGGCCCCGGACGCGGAGGCAGCCCGATGGAGGAAGCCGCGGTGACGCCCGCGCGGGCCACCGTCTGGGCGCCGGCGGTGCCGTGGGCCGCTCTGGCGCTGCGGTTGGCGATCGCCTCGGTCTTCATCCTTGCCTCGATGGACAAGATCGCCCATCCCGACCGCTTCGCCGACGTGGTGTGGGACTACCAGATCCTGCCCCTCTGGACGGTGAATGCGTTCTCGGTGTGCCTGCCCTGGGTGGAGCTGTTCCTGGGCATCTTCCTGATAGCCGGCGTCTGGGTTCCCGGCACGGCCCTTCTGGCCGCGGGCCTCACCGTGATGTTCATCGTCGCCGTCTCGATGGGCCTGACCCGCGATCCCGCGAACTTCCACTGCGGTTGCTTCTCGACGCTCCAGGAAGGCGCCGGGCACGGCTGGGACCTGGTCTGGCGCGATGCCCTGCTGCTGCTGGGTTGCCTGGGGCTTTTCTGGCTGTCATACTCCAGCGCGGGCCCCGAGGGCCCGGCCGACGCCGACGGCGCAGACCCGGGTGCTTCCGCCTGACCAGGTCCTCCCGGACTGCCTTCGCGCCGGCGATGCAGCCTTCCGGGAGGTGGCGATCCGCATGAGTACCGCCGCCCGTGTTCTGCCGGTAGTCATCCTTCTGGTCCTGGGCGCTGGGGCGGCTCTCGCGGGCACGTACCTGGTGGACCTGGGTGGGCCCTTCGATGACGTGCTCATCGGCGACGGATGGTACGGCCCCGAGGGCCCCTACCCGCAGTATGGCCCCGTGTGGCACAACGCGCTGTGCCGCTGGGCGCGCCAGGGGGCCACGGTCCGCCTGCCCGTGTTCCCGGGCCTCGTCAACCGCGTCGAGATCCGGGCCGAGGTCCGCGGCGGCGAGGGCCAGAAGCTGCTGTGCTACATCAACGGCGAGCCGGCGGCCGAGCTTGAGCCGGCCGGGCTGATGCACAGCTTCGAGGTGGCTCCCGGGCTGATCGCGGGGCAGGGATGGGCTGAGCTGAAGCTGGAGACGGCCTTCGCGGCGCCGGTGGCTGGTGACCCTCGCGACCTGCGCGTGGCCGTGGACTGGATCAAGGTGACGGCCGACGCGCCGGCCCGCGACTTTCTCGGCGAGGCACTGAAGGAGCGCGGCAGGGAGCTGCCCGCTGTGGCCCGAGGCGGGTCGCCCGAGCAGTGGAAGACGCGGTTCGACCCCAACGACGTCGGCGCCGCCTATGCCCCGCGGCGCTTTTTCCTCACCGACTACGACGACAGTGCCTGGGAGCTGGCGCCCACGGACTACGTGCCTGAGCTGCGGCGCGGCGAGGCTGCCTGGTACCGTGGCTGGGTCTTCAACGACGCGGACGCCGGCGACCTGACCGCGAGCCTGCGCCTGCCCGGCCGGGGCTTCGAGACGGACGGTGAGCGGACGGTGTGGCTCAACGGCGCCAGGTTCGTGCCCCAGGGGCCCGAGCCTCTGGACAGGCAGGTCGGCGCGGCCCTGCGCGAGGGCCTGACCTGCGTGGCGGTCAGGGTCATGAAGGGACCGCTTCCCGCGCCGAAGGGCCCGGCCCTCGTCGAGCAGCCGGCCTTCGCGGCCGAGCAGACCCCCGACGGTGTGCTCTGCAAGCTCGGGGAGGTGGTGCTCGCCCCCGCCGGGGCCGAGGTCAAGTCCCTGGAGCTTCGCCTGCTCAGCCCCGCCGGCGCCGTGGTCGGGTCGGCGAAGGGGCCCGTCGTGGACCTGGGCGAGGGACGGCGCGGCCTGCGAGCCGACAGCCGGTGGCTGCTCACGGAATATGGCGAGCATTCGCTGGTGGTGACGGGCGATTCCGGCCGCGCGCAGACGTTCCCGGTTCACCTCCTCGGCCTGCACCTCTTCCACTGGGGCTGGTACTCGGCCGCCGGCGGCACGGGCTGGAACGGCTTCAAGCCCTGCTCCAACGACTACCTCGACGAGCTCTTCACCCGGATGGGGGAGTGGGGCAGGCCGCACCACTCCATCTGCTGGGGCGGGGCCATCCTCGCCCCCGGCACGGGCTTCCATCGCACCAAGGACGTGGACTACACCGCGAAGTTCCGTGACGCGATCGCCGCCGGCCGGCTCGAGTTCGTGGGCATGCCCTTCCCGCCCCGGAACATCTGCACGGACTTCGGCGAATCGCTCCTCCGCAGCATGCGCTGGAGCCGAGCGCTGTACGAGTCGCAGTTGGGGGTGACACCGCACCGTTTCTACAGCCACGATGCCAATATGACGCCCCAACTGCCTCAGATAATGAGCCTTTCCGGCTACGATACCTACTGCATCGCCGAGAATTGGTGGGGCCAGGGACAGTCGCTGCCCAACAGCCGGGACTGCTACTTCCGCAACGCGGACGGGACCGAGGTGCGGGTGCTGGATAGCTGGTACCACGGCATATCGCCGGTCGTGGCCGCGCGCCGTGCGGTGCAGTTGGGCAAGCCCGCCGTGCTCTGCAACGAGGAATTCGCCTGCCTGGACCGCACGGTGTTCCTCGAGCAGGAGCACCTGGACACCCTCGCGCGCGAAGGGATCTTCCTGCGTCCCGTCAGCCTGACCGAGTACCAGCGAATCACGGAGGACTTCGCTCGCGCGCTCACCTACGAGGGCGATGAGGGCCTGTGCTACAAGGGCTGGACGGGCGGCGGCGAGGGCGAGGTCGAGTACGAGAGGGCGAATCGCGTCCTGGAATCGCGGCTGGTGGCTCTGGAGAACCTGGCTGCCTTCGCGCGCTGGCGGGGGATCGAGGCGCCCCAGGAGGCGATAGACGAGCGCTGGGACCTGTCCCTGCGGGCCCACGAATGTCACCGCCACTGGGGCAACGGCGACGCGGGCACCACGGCCCGGCTCTGGGAGGCCGCTGCCTTCGCCGAGACCGAAATGGGGAGGCTGGCGGGCCTGATCGCCCAGTCCGTTGGGGCCGAGCGCGACGGCGTGCTGGTCTTCAACCCGCTCGGATTCCGGCGCGACGGCCTGGTCAGCGTGCAGGCGCCCGAGGGCACGACGGCGCTGCGGGACCCAGACGGCCGGGCGCTACCCTTGCAGGCCGCCCCGGAGAGCCCGGGCGGCTTCCTGGCCTCGTTGCCCGACCTGCCCTCCTGCGGCTATCGGCACTACGACTTCGCCACCGGGGTGCCCTCCGGCCCGGGCGTGAGCGCGAAGACCGAGGGTGGTCGGGCGGTGCTGGACAACGGCCTGCTACGGGTCACGGTCGCCGGTGACGGGCGCATCGTGGCCGTGGAGGACGGCGCGACGGGCAGGCAGTTGCTGGGCGGGGCGAACCGTTTGTACCTGGCTCGCCCGGCCGAAGCCGCTCCCCGGGAGGGGCTGAGCACGGAGAGTACCCCCCTGAATCTCGACTACTACGCTGTGTCGGAGGCCCTTGGCGACCCCGAAGTGGTGTGTTCGGGGCCGGTTAAGGGCGAGATCGAGTGTTCTCTGGGCGCCGCCGACTATCCCGCCGCGCGTATCACGGCGCGTATCAGCCTCGTGGCGGGGGAGAGGCAGGTGCGCGTGCGCCTGTCGCTGGACTTCGCCGAGCCGACGGTGATCGCCCCGGCCAGCGGTCCGGCGCCCCACGAAGGGGTATACGTGCCGGGCATCTTCGTCGCCTTCCCCATGCCGGGGGGAGCACGGCCTCGGGCGGACATGGCCTACTGCACGACCGACGGCGTGCTGTCCTCCACCAACCAGGAGACCTTCCTCAACCGGCCCTTCCGCAACGGGACCTTCAACGCGCTGAGCCTGGCCGGGCCCGACACGGGTGAGTACGCCGTGCTCACGCGCGGGCTGCCTGACTTCTTCGTCGTGCGGCGGCCGTCGAGCTACCTGGGGCTGTCATTGGGTGTCGGGCCCGGGAACTGCCCCTACAAGGGGAGCTACGTCCACGATTACGCGCTGTTTGTGCCCGCCGACCGCTCGCGGGACAGCGCCGCGCCGGGGGCCTTCCTCGCGGCCCGGGCCTTCCTCGTCGAGCCGGTGGCGATTGCTCACGCCCGGACGGATGGCTCCCTGCCGCCCGAGGAGTCCTTCGTGTCGGCTGCGGGCGAGCCGGGGGCGACGGTCCTGATCCCGGGCGTCGAGAAGGTGGACGGGGTGCTGCGCTTCCGGGTCGTCAACCTGGCGTCGCGGGCCACGAGAGCGCGGATCCAGTGCGGCGCGGGGCTCGAAGGGGCGGTGGTGGCGCCGCGGGGAGAGCTTGCCGGGGACGTGCTGGAG
>CAZSOQ010000002.1:0-58884 GCA_964608495.1 uncultured Armatimonadia bacterium
GTCGTCTTGGCCCTCGGGCTTGCCCTTACGGCGCTTGCTCACGACTCGCTCACCCGCAGCAGCAGGAACCGTCTCGAGGGCATGGGCTCGGGCACCAGCAGCCCCTTCGCGAGGCCCTCGATCAGCAGATCGTGCAGCTTCTCCTTCGTCTCGCCCAGGGGCCCGAAGAACTGCTGGTTGATGAGCAGGTAGTCAATCCCCAGCCGGCGGTACTCGCCCGCCAGCTTCTCGGGCGTGTCGGCCGCCTGGTAGTCAATCAGCAGGCTGTGGCCGGGGTCGGCCCACAGGTAGGGCCGGTCCAGGTAGAACAGCCGCGGCTCGCCGTAGGTCCCGATGAGCGCGTCGGGTGGGGTGTAGCGGTTCACCTGGGCGATCGGGGCGTAGCAGTCGAGGTTCAGGGCGAGATGGGCCCGGGCGTCGGCCAGGCCGAGCGCGACCGGCGCCAGGGGTACCACCTGCCAGACCAGAAACACCAGCGCCATCAGGCTCCAGACCACCGCGAGGGTCCTGAAGACCGCCCCGACGGGCCGCTCGGCCCGCATCAACCACGCCAGGGCCAGCCCGGCCAGCGGCGCGGTCAGGGCCAGCCAGGGCAGCAGGTAGCGCTGTAGCTGGGTCGTCTGCAGCCACCAGAGCCAGAAGGCCGCGAAGATCAGGGCCAGCCAGCCGGCCGCGGGGGGCTTGCGCCGCCGGAGGACCGCCAGCAGCGGCGCCAGGCCCAGGTACATGGGACCCACGCTCAGCATCACGATCGCCGTCATCCGGGGCTGGCGCGGCGAGTAGTACTCGGGCATCCAGGTCAGGGTGAAGGGGGCGATCAGCATCATCAGGGGGCTGCGCGGCCCCGAGAGACGCTTCTGGAGCGCCGACAGCTCGTGCCACTCGTGCTCGGCGGGTAGCTTGCCGTACCCGAAGCTCGCGTGGTGGTAGGCGTAGGGCCGGGCCTGGGCTGAGGACCACTGCTTGCCGCCGAAGAGCCCGTAGGCGAAGGGATACACGGGGTTGCCCGTGAGGACCCAGCTCTTGATGTACCAGGGCGCGGCCAGGGCCCCGGCCAGGGCCGCGTAGACGAGCAGCGGCCTCAGTCCCCGCCGCAGGCGCACCGCCCACACCATAGCCGCCAGCAGCAGGACGCCGAAGGTGAACAGGCCCTGCATCTTGATGGCCATGCCCGCGCCGGCCATGAGCCCCGCTCGGGCCATGTCGCCGCGGGCGTCGGTCTGGCGCCAGGCGAGCACGTAGTCGGCCGCGAGCAGGGAGAAGAACACGCTGCTCAGGTCCACGTAGCCTACCGTTGCGAGCCAGCCGAAGAGGGGCGTGGTCATCAGGACCCACAGGGCCGGGCCGCCGGCCTCCGGGGCCACGTGGCGGCGCGTCAGCCTCCAGACGGCCAGCAACGAGAGGACGGCGAAGCCCCAGTGGAAGAGCTTGGCCGCGCCCTGGCCGCCCAGCGCCAGGCCTAGGCTATAGAGCATCACCATCGTGGCCGGGAACTGGCTGTGGTGGTCGAACCACAGGGGCTCGACGCGCCCCGCCCGCAGGTAGCTCTTGGCCTGGGCCAGATGCTCGCCGATGCCGTCCCAGTCGCGGGCGTCGGAAGGCCCCAGGACGCCCAGGAAGGTGAGGGCAAGCCAGAGGAGCGCGAGGGCGTAGAGGAACCCGTGGGGCGACCGGCGCAGGGCCGGCAGTGCACGTCGCAGCAGTCTCACCGCGGCCCTGAACAGCTCCGGCAGAGCGCGAGCGCCGACGATCAGGAAGGCCGCCGGGAGGGCGATCAGCACCGGGCGCGACAGGCCGCCCAGCAGCCCCGCGGCTAGCACGCAGTAGGCCAGGAGGACGAAGCCCAGCCCGCCGGCGGCCAGGAAGCGCGGTCCCTCATCGGTCCGCGACCAGCCCAGAGCCCGCCAGAGGGTCCAGCCCACACCAAAGGCTCCCAGCGAGGCCGCCGCCCACACGGCGATCGCCAGGGGAGCCGGAGCGAGATTGGGCGCCGCAAGCCAGTCAGGCATCGCACGGTCTCTCCGGTAGGAAGACGGGCGGCTAGACGGTAGCAGGACCCGCCCGGGCCTTCAACAAGCCCGGGAACGTCACCCGCGGCCCCGCGCCTCTCCCCGGGCCCTGCGCTTGCGTGCGGCGAGGGACTCCGCGAAGGCCTCGAGGCGCAGAGCCGTCCGCGCGTCCAGCGGTCCGGGGGCGTCGCCTTCGAGGGTCAGGACGGGCATCGCCACGGAGTCCTTGAGCAGCGAGTCCTGGATATGCCGGAAGCAGAAGCTCTGGACGTAGTGGATCAGCCCGTCCAGCGATCGCAGCTCCGCCTGCCGGTTGATGTCGCGCAGGCGGTCGAAGAGCGAGTAGGGGTAGGTGTAGCGGCGGTACTGAGTGAGCAGGTCGGCGTCCAGACTGTCGGCCATCGTGAACTGGCGCTGAGTCTCATTGAAGAGCACCCGCGCGCCCCGGGCCTCCAGGAAGTCATAGAGGTCTGTGAAGATCGGCGGCACGCCCGCGTAGCCCAGCCTCAGGGCCGGGGGAGCAGGCTCGCGCGCCTCGGCCTGGGCCAGGAACTCCTCGAGCTGGCGGGCGAAGGAGACCGGATCGCCATTGAAGTCGCTGGACTGGACCTGCCACAGGTGGTTCTCCTGCCCCGTGACCTTATGCTCCCGCCACGTGAGCTGATCCAGGTAGGCCAGCCGCCGCCGCAGGGGCGCGAGGGCCTCCCGCACCTCCTCGGCCGCCTCCCAGCTCGTGCCCAGGCTGACGCAGAGACGCTGGATCTGGCGTCGCAGCAGCTCCTCGTCGCGGTCGTAGGGGTAGGCGAAGGGGATGACCTCGATGCCCAGGACCTGCCAGGTGTCCACCATGGCGTGGGTCTGACTGCAGTCGCCTTCGGTCACAGCGATGATGCGCCTGACGCCGCAGGCCCGGGCCGTGGAGTAGAGCCCCCGTATCCAGCCACAGCAATTGCGGGGATAGCCGGCCAGCTCGGCCTGGCGCACGAGGGACTGGGGGTCCAGCGCCGTGATGAAGACGTTGTTGAGGTCCACCGGCACCAGGCCGGCGGCGAGCACCACCTCCACCGGGATGGTGGTGGTCATGCCTAGGTAGGACGGATCGGACAGATCGGGCAGCTCAGGCATCAGGGAGCCCCCAGAACGCGGTGGCACTGAGGGATGATCCGCACGTCCGTGAAGTAGCGGGCCGCCAGGTCGAGCATCTCCTGAAGGCGCGAGAAGCGCGGAGGCTTCAGGCCGCCCACGGGTGTGAGAGGCTGGAGCACCAGGATCAGCTCTCGTCGGGCCCTCGCCACCACCTCGAGGCCCTCGCGCAGCTCGGCCAGACCCACCAGGTCTGCCACGGGCACCTTCAGGATGAGCTCGGCCTGGCAGGCCGCCGCCGAGCGACCGAACACCTCCAGCGGCACGGGCCTGCGAAGGGTGGACGGCAGCTTCAGGTCCATCGAGACCCAGGAGGTGAAGGGGCTGACGCGCGCCATCGCGGCCGTACGGTGGCCGGCGGTCTCCAGGTACACGGGCAGGTCGGCCTGCTGAAGAGCGCCCGCCAGGCCCAGGCAGAAGTCGGCGTACAGCAGCGGCTCGCCGCCCGTGAGGACGCAGGAGTGAACGGCCGGGCCGGGATGGGCGGCCCGTAGCTCCTGGAGGGCCGCCATCACGCGCGAGAGGGTCACGGGATTCGGGACCAGCACGTGCTCCCCGTCGGGCCATTCGACGCGGGCGGCCAGCGGGCAGCAGCGGGCGTGGGGCGTGTCGCAGTAGAGGCAGTCAAGGTCGCACCCCGCGAGGCGGACGAAGATCTGCGGCACTCCCACCAGCGGCCCTTCCCCCTGCACCGAGCGGAACACCTCAGCGACGGGAGCGGCCAGCTCTAGGGTACCCACCGCACCTTGCTGCACGCAGCGGTCACCTGCCGCACCTCGTCGGCGTAGCGCTCGGTCACCAGGTCGCCGACCTGGAGGGGGTCCAGGCCGAGTTCGGCCAGGCCGATGGCCGGCACGGGAGCGCCGGCAGGATCAAGGTTGATGCCCAGGTGGATCAGGGACGAGACGGGCGAGACGGTGGCGATGGAGACTGAGAGCTTGCGCTCGCGGGCGAAGAGGTCGTCGCCGCGGCGGAGGATAGGCTCCCTGGCCAGCTCGCCCAGCACGCCGGCCGCGACGGCGCACAGCAGATACTGGCGGAGCACGGCGCGGTGCAGGTCCTGGTCGAAGTGCTCCGCGATGAAATGGAGCATCTGGGCGGCCCGGATGATCTCCTGCTGGCGGCGATCCACCAGGTCCACGAGGGCGTCGGTGGTCACGTCCGCCGGGCCAGCGAACTGGACGACGACGTCCCCCTGGACACCGAACCTCTCATAGGCCCAATGGGAGCGGAGCTGCGAGCCGTCGTAGGCGATCTGCTCGCGGCAACGCACCACGTTCATTGCGTCTTGTCCCCGGTAGCGCGGCGGCTTGACCGGTAGCGCAGATACTCGATGGCCACCAGCGCCGGCGGCACGTCACAGTAAGTGGCGAGCTTGTCGCAGATGCGGTTCAGCTCGCGGTCATGGAAGACCTTGCCGTCCGGGTCGTCGGCCCGGATCGCCGTGTCCGTGTCGTACACCATGCTCAACGCCTTGATAAGCATCCGCGCCTGGTTGATGGGGTAGCGGCGGGCCTGCGCCGAGCTGAAGAACTTGATGAGCGCGTCGTTCAGATCACCCCAGGCACGCACCGAGGCCGCGCGGGCCTCCACCTGGCGAACGTGGTCCTCGGCCCGCTCCTCCGTGAGGCGCGCCACCTGCTTGACGCGCCGCCAGGCCTCCATCGTGTCGCCCTCGATGATGCGGACCTCCAGTCGGTGGCCCGTGCGGGCAAGAAGGATCTCTTGGATGCGGGCGCGGTTGCTTGCCGTCTGCAGGTAGCCGGCATGGCGCATATCGCGGGGGCTGAAGCCGATGACCAGCGCGCCGTCCTCGATGCACAGGGGCTTCGCCTGGGCAGCGGCGTCCCAGAGGCCGCGGTTCACGGCACCACGATGCAAGCCGGCGATCACCGCCTGCCAAAGCTCCCCGACGTCTATGTCGGTCAGGTCGGTCGGCTTGCCAGAGTTGTCACTCCCGGCCATGTGGACGCCTCCCGGGGCAAGTTTCGTCCTCCCCCTGGTCGCCCTGATTATATCACAGCGTATGCGCGGTCGGAAGAAGAGCGGCCTAGGGTGAGACGGCGAGACGCTCACGACGAGGAGGAGCACGCCCGGACGCCGAACTGCCCTCGCACGTAACCAATACAGCTCCATGGGGTGGACCGACCATGAGAACGCTCGCCCTTGCGGCCATACTGTGCTGCGCGCCAGCCCTGGCGGGCACGACCCTCTACGTGGCGACGGATGGCAGTGACGCCTGGACGGGCGCCCTGGAGCGGCCGAACGCGGCCAGGTCCGACGGGCCCTTCGCCTCGATGGAGAGAGCGCGCGACGCGGTCCGCGCCCTCAGGAAGGCGGGGGCCGCGGCGGAGCCGATCACCGTTCAGGTGCGTGGCGGCACCTATGGGCTCGACCGGACCCTGGTGTTCTCGGCTGACGACTCCGGCACCGAGGACAACCCCGTGACCTACCGCGCCTTTCCCGGGGAGACGGTGGTGCTGACCGGGGGGAGGCCGGTGAAGGGCTGGCGGAAGGACGCGGGGGACGTCTACGTTGCCGACCTGGCCGCCCAGGGCTTCGACGACTTCCGTTTCCGCGAGCTGTTCCTCAAGGGCGAGCGGCAGATCCTCGCGCGTTACCCCAACTACGACCCGGCGCATCCGGTGACGGGCGGGCTGCTCTATGTGGAAGACACGGCCGCCCAGAACAAGAGCAGCTTCCACTACAAGGAGGGGACGATCCCCTTCGACGAGTGGGGCCCCGTCCCCCAGGCCGAGGTCAACATCTTCCCATATCACTGCTGGGATCACAACATCCTGCGCGTGGCCAAGGTTGACACGGAGCTGAGCCTGATCACGCTGCGCTACACGGTGGCGGGCTCGATCTTCGTGGGCAACCGCTACTTCATCCAGAACGTGCGTGGCACCCTGGACGCCCCCGCCGAGTGGTTCTGTGACTGGGTGACGGGCAAGCTGTACTTCTACCCCCCGGCGGGAGTGGCCCCGGGCGACGGCGACGTGGCCGTGCCGGTGCTCGAGAACATCGTGGAGTTCTCAGGGACCACGGAGGCGCCGGTGGGGCACATCAGGTTCCACGGGTTCAGGCTGGAGCACGCCCGAATGGACGCGATCGCGCTTGAGGGCGCCCGTCACTGCGAGATCACGGGCAACACGATCACCCAGGTCGGCGGCGTGGGGGTCAACGTCGGGTACCTGCGCAACGCCAGCAGAGGCGTGGGCCTGCCGTGGCGCAAGCCCGCAGCTACCAGGGTCAACGTGCACTCAGGCGACCGGTCGCTCATCTTCGGCTACCCCTGCAGCGAGTGTCGGGTCGCGGGCAACGACATCTTCTCCACGGGCGGCGAGGGTATCGTCCTCGGCGGCACGGGCAACACGGCCGACAACAATCACCTGTACAGCACCGGGCTGTACGACAGAGTGTGCGCGGGCCTCACGATCTGCGGCGACGAGAACGTCGCCTCACACAATGTGATACACGAGGTGCCGCGGGACGGGATCTTCATCAACGGCAAGCTGAACGTGGCCGAGTACAACGAGATCAGGAACTCGATGCTCTACACGGCGGACAATGCGGGCATCGCCCTGCGCCAGCACGACGTGAGCCAGGCCGTCGTGAACCGGGGCAATGTGCTGCGCTACAACCGCCTGCTCGACGTCGTCGGCTACGGCAGCTACCCGCACTGCACGCACCCGGGAGACGGCTTCGCGTCGCCCTTCTGCAGCTTCGGGATCTACCTCGACGGCTCCATCTGTGGCGTGACGGTGTACGGCAACATCATCGCGCGCTGTGGCGGCACCAGCGTGTTCGTCCAGTTCGGCGGGGACAACACCATCGAGAACAACGTCTTCGTCGAGGGCGATGCGAAACGCGTGCAGTTCAACTCCATGATCTTCTTCGGCACCTTCATGCACACCGACTCCCAGGGCAAGTACAGGGACCAGGAGCCGCCCAACCAGTTCAAGCACAACATCTTCTACTACGGCGGGCCGGACACGGAGCTCTACCGCGTGGGGCACTGGGACAACGCTCCCACGTGGAACACAAAGCAGGCGCTCTTCGACGACAACCTGATCTGGCACAAGGGCCAGCCGGTCGCCGTGTGCATGCACAAGACCATGGACTACCAGTCGCTGGAGGATTGGCAGGCCCAGGGCTACGACACGCGGTCCATCGTGGCTGATCCGTTGTTCGTGGACGCGGCGACGGACGACTACCGACTGAGGCCGGAGTCGCCCGCCTACAGGGCGGGCTTCAAGGACATCAACGCCGAGATCGAGAAGATCGGCGCCTACCCGAGCGATGAGCGGGCCACGTGGCCGCTTCAGAACGCGGTGCTCGAGCGCGAGGAGCCCGTGGTGTTCGACTTCCCCAAGGAGCCCACGGCGATCGTGGACGGCTTCGAGCTGGCGCCCGTCGGGTCGCCGCCGGCCAAATCGCGGGTCAGCACCGATGGCACCGGCAGCGCCATGGTCTGCGACGACGCCGCCAGGACCGGGAGGCACAGTCTGCGGTTCATTGACGCGCCGGACATCAAGAACCGCTGGGAGCCGCACGTGCAGTACGCGCCCCGCTACACCAGCGGCCCGGTGCACTTCTCCCTTGCCTTCATGAACAGCACCGAGGCACCCGCGGACTTCTACGTCGAGTTCCGGGACTGGGAGAAGGAGCTCCTCGTCGGGCCGACCTTCCGCGTCACTCGGGACGGCGAGTTCTACGTCAACGGCGCCCTCGGCGCCAACGGCGACGAGATCGCGCGGGTGCCCAGCGGCGAGTGGTGCGAGGTCACCCTTGACTTCGCCCTCGGCGACGAGGTGCCCAAGGAGTATACGCTCACGCTCGCCGTCCCCGGCCAAGACGATGTGGTGAGGAAGCTGCCCTTCCCCAACCCCCTCTTCAGGAACGTGACCTGGTTCGGGCTCTCAAGCCTTAGCACCGACCGGACGGTCTTCTACGTGGACGACATGGTCCTCGGGCCGGCCGGGTCAGAGAAGGTCACGAAGGCCGACTCCGCGCTTGCCATCAAGGGCGCCAGCCGGCCGCAGCCCCAGGTGAAGACAACGCTGGCCGAGCCCGACCGGCTCGTAGGCCACTGGCAGCTCGACGAGGACGGGTTCGAGCTCACCGACAGCTCGGGGAACGGGCTCACGGGCGACCTGGGGGGCGTCGCGCGCGCCAGGGGGGACTTCGGCGGAGCGCTCTACCTGGACGGCGGCGGTGGAGCCGCCACGGTGCCCGACAGCCCGCTGCTGCAGTTCGGCACCGACGACTTCTCCATCGAGTGTTGGCTGCATCCGCTGGACCTGCAGGTCGCCTCCGAGCACAAGCGCCGGCGGATCATCGAGAAGGGCGGCTACCCCGCCACCTGGTGGAACGTGGACGTGTGGACCGATGGGAGGGTGCAGATGGAGATGGCCGACGAGAGCGCGGCGAGCGGCACGACCGTCTCCGAGGGCTCGACACCGGAGAAGGCCTGGACCCACGTCGTGATCGTCGTGGACCGCAAAGGCTTCACGACGAGCTACTACTTCAACGGGAAGCTCGACAGCACCCGCGACATACCCCAGGGCTTCACCGGGAACCTGAATGTGTCCGGCAAGGCCCTGTCCACCGGGACCTGGCAGCAGTACGTCGGTCTGATCGCGGACCTGAGGATCTACCGCCGCGTGCTCGGGCAGGACGAGATCGCCCGCAGCTATGAGGCGGGGCGGGACAGGTACGTCTCAGGGGAGTTCAGGGCGATCTACGATGACTGAGCCTGGCAAGCGGCCCGGCAAGGGACGCCCGAAGTCGCCGGATAGCAGGCGGCCGCAGGAGGCTGCCCGGCCATGAACGATCGCGAGCGCTTCCTGGCGACGGCCGGATTCCAGCCGGTGGACCGCACCTTCCTGCTGCCGCCGTGGCTCTGGGCGAGCACCCTGACGCGCTGGCGGCAGGAGGGGCTGCCGGAGGGCGTGGACCTCGCCGAGAACTTCCGCACGGATCGCATGGCCGACGCGCCCGTGGCGATGCAGGGGCCCTACGGGCCGCACCTCGTCCCGCCCCTGGAGCGGCGCGTCCTCTGCGAGACCGCCGAGCATCAGGTGGTGCGCGACGAGGAAGGCAACACGGTGAGGGTCTTCCGCGACGACCCGGGCCGCAGCATGCCCGAGTGGATCGAGTACCCCGTGAGGGATCGGCACGACTGGGAGACCGTGGTCAAGCCGCGGCTGGACCCGTCGGCGCCGGGGCGCTTCCCGATGGGCAGGGAGCTCGAGGAGTACGCGCGGTCCGTCCAGGATCGCGACTACCCTCTGAGCATCCAGTGCGGCTCGCTGTACGGCTGGGCACGCAGCTTCCTGGGCGTCGAGCGCCTATCGGTGACCTTCCACGACGACCCGGGCCTGGTGCACGACATCTGCGCCCACATCACGGACTTCGTGCTCGAGGTCATCACGCCCTTCCTGCAGCGCATCCGCTTCGACTGGGCCTTCTACTGGGAGGACATGGGCACGAACACCGGCCCTCTGTGCTCGCCCGCAACCTACCGCACCTTCATGCTCCCGCACCTCAAGCGTATCGCTGAGACCCTCCACTCCCACGGCGTCCACAACATCATCGTGGACAGCGACGGCAACAACGACGTCCTCATCCCTCTGTGGCTGGAGGTGGGCGTGACGGGCCTGCGGCCCTTCGAGGTGGCTGCGGGCTGCGATCCCGTCGCCACACGCAAGCGCTACGGCAAGAGCTTCATCATCCAGGGCGGGATGGACAAGCGCGCACTCGCCAGGGGAGGCGAGCACATCGCCCGTGAGGTGCTCTCCAAGGTGCCGTGGTTGTGTCTGCAGGGGGGGTACTTCCCCCAGGTGGACCATCTCGTGCCGCCGGACGTGTCCCTGGAGAACTACACCTACTACTCGCGGTTGCTGCGCGAGGTTGTGGAAGACCCCGAGCGCCACCTGCACGAAGCGCGGGCCAGGGGCTTGTGGACGGGCTGAGCCGGCCCCAGGCGCGCCAGGCTCGTATCATCGCTACCGGGGGAGGGAATCCTCATGAGCCCTGCGGATACCGAAAGAGCGGCGGCCCGCGAATGGGCCGCACGGTTTTCCCTGGAGGGAGCCACGCCGCCCTTCTCCTTCGTCTACGACTCGATACCGTCCGGGCAGCTCGTGCCGGGTTGGGCCTGTGATCGGGGCAGCCCGGTGGTGAGTGGGGATGTAGAGACCCAGACGGTTGCCTACACCGATCCCGTCACCGGGCTCGTGGTGCATGCCGAGGTAAGCCTGTACCACGACCTGCCCGCCGTGGAGTGGGTGCTGTACCTCGAGAACACGGGCACTTCGGACACGCCCATCATCGAGAACATCCAGGCGCTGGATGCGAGGCTGCCGCTTCGCCCCGAAGAGCCGTGCACGATCCACCATGCCAAGGGGGCGCTGTGCTCGCAGGACGATTTCGCTCCGCTGGCGCGGGGACTGAGGCCGCGGGGCCGCCTTGATCTGCAGCCGGGAGGGGGAAGGTCTTCGAGCGAGGTGCTGCCCTTCTTCAACGTCGAGATGGGCGCTGAGGGCTTCGTGGTCGCCATCGGGTGGACGGGCGAGTGGGCAGCCGGCTTCACCCGCGCGGAGGACGGCAGCCTGCGGCTGCAGGCGGGCATGGAGCTGACGCACCTGAAGCTGTACCCGGGGGAGCGGATCCGCACGCCGCGCCTTCTGATGCTCTTCTGGCAGGGAGACCGGATGCGCGGGCACAACCTGCTGCGGCGGCACATCCTCGCGCACCATCGGCCCCGGCCGGGAGGCGAGCCGCTGGTGGGGCCGCTGTGCAATGGGAACTGGGGCGGCACGGCGGCCGAGGTGCACCTGGACAACGTGCGCAGGATCATCGAGCACGACCTGCCTTTCGAGTACTACTGGATAGACGCCGAGTGGTTCGGCGGGCCGGGGCACTGGATGGAGCACGCCGGGCACTGGGAACCGCGACCGGAGCTGTATCCCGAGGGGTTCAAACCGATCAGCGACCTGCTGCACCGGTCCGGGCGCAAGCTGCTGCTGTGGTTCGAGCCGGAGCGCGTGGCTCCCGGGACGCCCTGGGCGCGGGACCACGAGGAGTGGCTGCTCGAGGTGGCGCCCGAGGACGCCGTCACCTGGGCGGACTACGGCGACCATCTGCCCACGTCCGAGTGGGTGAAGATGGAGAGCAAGCGCAACCAGCTCAACGCCGGCGACAGGCTGCTGAATCTGGGCAACCCCGACGCCCGGCGCTTCCTCACGGACTTCCTATCCGAGAAGATCACCGAGTTCGGCCTTGACTGTCTGCGGCAGGACTCGAACATCGCCCAACTGGCCTACTGGCGGCGGGCCGATGAGCCCGACAGGCAGGGCATCGCCGAGATCCGCTACGTCCAGGGCCAGTATGCCCTCTGGGACGAGCTGCTGGAGCGCCATCCCGGGCTTATCATTGACAATTGCGCCAGCGGCGGACGACGCATTGACCTAGAGTCCCTCGGCCGCACCACACCTCTGTGGCGCACGGACTACGCGGTCGGACACCGAGACCCAACGGCCTCCCAGTGCCACCTGTACGGCCTGCTGCTCTGGGTGCCCGTCAACGGAACCGGAAGCGGCTATGTCACCGACTGCGACGAGTATGCCTTCCGCAGCACCATGGGCCCGGCGCTGGCCGTCGGGCTGTGGGGGCAAGGCGACGCGAGCCAGGGCAGAATCCCAGAGGATTACCCCTTCGACAGGGCCCGCCGGCTGCTGCGGGAGTACCTGGACGTGCGCGAGTACTACTATGGCGACTACTATCCGCTGACCGAGTACTCGCGTGCCGAGGACGCGTGGATGGCCTACCAGCTTCACCGGCCGGATCTTCAGGACGGGGTCGTCGTGGTGCTCAAGAGGCCCTTGAGCGCGTACACACGGGCGGTCTTCCAGCTTCGCGGCCTAAGGCCCGACGGGCTCTACGAGACCACGGACCTCGACACGGGCGCGGTCTCGGAGCTTGGCGGCGCGGAGCTCATGGGCTCCGGCCTGCCGGTGGAGCTGCCGGGGAAGCCGGACTCGGCGCTCTTGCGCTACAGGGCCAAGCGGGCCTAAGCCGCGCCGCGCCGCGGGGGCAGGGCCGCTTCGCGATTCCCCTCGGCCCTGGCCCCTATCTCTTCTGCACCACACACCCCACCGCCTTCGGCCCCAGGTCCAGCGCAAGCAGCGCGAAGCCGTCCTCGACCGTCGGGGCGATCGGCTGGCCCTCCCACGCGTCCTCGTAGGTAGCGCCGGGCACGTGGCGGACCCGCAGGCAGGGGGCGTGGACGCTGCGCCCGTTGGCGTTATAGACGGTCCACACGGTCTCGGTGTCCGCGATGAAGGCGTTGGCGAAGACGCCCGCCAGCTCTGTCCTGACCAGCGGCTCGACCCTGGGCGAGGAGAAGGCGTCGCGATGGGCGCAGAGCACCTCGATGGCCCGTCGCTGGAAGGCCAGCGAAGCGGCATCATACCCCGGCAGGTTGGGCTGGCCAATGTCGTAGCTCTCGCCGTTGAAGAAGGGGAACTTGAGCAGCCACCAGTTGCCCGCGCGCGGGGCGACGTAGTAGATGATGTGGAACTGCTTGAAGCCCGGGAAGGCGAAGCGCGGCAGGTCAAGGAAACACGGCGCCAGCGGCTCCTGGTCCGCGCTCCACAGGGCCTGGTAGGTGAAGGAGCCGTCGAGGTACTGCCGGCTCACCTCCGCGGGCGGGTACTCGCTGTACAGCGCGACCTCGGGCCCCACGGCCTCGCGGAGGGCCTTCAGCACCTCGACCTCGCCCGCGTAGGGGATCTCATAGCCGTTATGCCCGTGATCCCTGGCGCAACACAGCCAGCGCCCGTCGGTCGCGCCGTACTCGTCCACGTACATTCCCTTCACGCCGGTCTCGCGCACGACGCGGGCGTAGGTCTGGGCAAGGTGCTGACGCCAGCCTTGCATGTAGGGACACTGGTTGTAGGCGTCATAGTCCTCGACGTAGTTCAGGCTGCCATCGGGGCGCTTCATCGCCCATTCCCTCGCCTGGGCGCCCACGGACTGGCCCTTGACGGAGCTGAGGTACGCGTCCTGATATAGCCCCACCGCCACGCCCGACGCCTGGGCTTCCGCGATGTTGCCACGAAAGTAGTCGAGGCCCGCCACGGTCTCGTCGTAGTGGTCGTAGTCGCCCCAGTCGCCATAGGTCTTCGAGCCCGACCAGCCGAACAGATGCACGTAGTCACAGAAGCCGAGGTACTTCCTGCAATCGTCAATCGCCGGCTGTATCGCCCCGCGCAGCTTCGGGTCGGTGAAGGCGTCGTAGTGCGCGTTGCGGGTGATGAAGGCGAAGGTGCGCTCCCACCAGGGCTTGGCGACAGGCGGCTCGAACCAGGTCTCCAGCCACTGGCGGTAGGCATCGAAGATCGCCCGCCAATCCCCCTCGCACAGGACAAGCTCGGCCTCGGTCGCGGTGAAGACCGCGCCCGGCGCGAGGTCGCGCTCGACGTACTCGGGCGACCACTCACCGCCTTCGGCAGTCTTGGCGAGGCGGAGGAAGTGGTGCTGGGCCGCCGTGTCATGGGTGAGACACGCGAGCGCGATGCCCGTCCCGGGGTTGAAGAAGCCGTCCATCTGGAGCGGGTGACGTTCGCCCAGGGGCTCGCGGAAGCTGACGGGCACATGGTTGATGATGCCGCCACGCTTACAGAACAGGTACCACGTTTCGGCCGCGCTGCCGAGGCGGACCCCGCGCAGAAGGGGGAACCGAAGGGTCGCGGTGACAGGCTCCGTGCCCTCGTTGGCCAGGCTCAAGCGTAGGGACGCAGCGTTGGGTGCGCCGGGAAGGCAGTCGAGGGTGGCACGCAGATTGGTGGCGGGATGGCGCAACACGAACCGGAAGCCCCCGTCGAGGGGCGAGAACTCGGCGAGCTGCCAGGCGTCCATGGGGAGTGTCTCGCCGCCGACGGCGACCTCGAACACCGGCCCGCGTTCACAGGCGAGGGCTTCCTCGGAGGCTCCCGCGCGCAGTGCCCACCAGCCGAGGGACGGCTGAAGGATGAACTGCAGCCCGAGTGCCCCCGAGCGCATCACCCGGAAGCCCGGCATGCTGCCCCCCACCTCCCCGAGGCGGGCCAGTGCCCCGGCTGGAGGCGGTGGGTAGGCCAGAGACGCCCAGTCTGGCTCAGCGACCCGTGGCTCGTCCGTCCGCACCGTCGCCCCGAGCACCGCGAAGCTGGCGGTCTGCATGCGGTCGTGCAGAAGCAGTGTGGTGGGCCGTCGAGTCGTGTCCGGGTGCACGACGCACACTCCCAGACCGCGCCTCATGCCCCACTGCCCGGTCGCCAGGTCGAGCGGCAGCAAGAAGTCGGGCGGGCCGTCGTCGGCGTAGCGGACCTCGAAGACGACCTTCTCCGGCTCGGACAGCATCTCGACCGGGCGTGGGTGCGCCCAGTCTATGCCCCACGGCTCGGTCGCCGGAGCCGCCGCGGCCGTGAGCAGGTACACCTCCTTCGCGTCCGCCGGGAGCGAGACCTCGAGCGCCCCGAGCGCCGCCGTGCCGGTCTGGTGCGCCCTGTCGGGGCTCTCGGGCACCAGGAAGGGCAAGCCGGCCACCGTGATGCCGGCCGTGGCGAACCAGCCCGACAGTGCCAGGCGCTGCGCGAGGAAGGGCGACGGCTTGCCGCCACGCAGGAG
This sequence comes from uncultured Armatimonadia bacterium, assembly GCA_964608495.1. Classification (GTDB taxonomy): domain Bacteria; phylum Armatimonadota; class Zipacnadia; order Zipacnadales; family FEN-943; genus JAKORR01. Next base: position 14,829 of record CAZSOQ010000002.1, read on the forward strand.
CGGCGGTAGTACGGTCAGTCCCTCGCGGCCCTCGGGCCAGGCCTCGGCGCGCGGCTCGTAAGGGAGAACCTGAGCGAGAGGCCAGGTCGGGGGCAGGGAGCTGAAGGTGATCGTGTCCAGCGTCATCCTCGCCTCATCCCCCGCGCTGTCCAGTCCCACCGCAAGCTGCGTGGCGCTGAAGCGATCCTTCAGTTGGATGCTCACGTTGTGCCACTGACCGTCGGCCCTCAGGTCCCTGGCGAACAAGGGGATGGAGGCGTGCCCGCCCGCGCCCGAGGCCTGGTCGCCAAGCCATATCGCGTAGGTCGTGAGTCCGAGCTGCCCCGATGCCCTGTACCGCAACGAGAAGTACGGGAACTGCCCGAGGTCCACGGGCTCGGGCAAGGTGAGAGGCCACCGCATCTGCCGGGCCGCGCCTCTGACAGTGAAGGTAACGGCCGACTCCTCGCTCACGGCGCCGAAGTCGGTGGCGGGGTTGGTAGTCCACCCGGGGGCCGCTTTGAGCTCGCCGACCTGGCGCCAGTCAAGCACGATGGACTTGCCCTCGCGCACCGCGGCCCTCGCCATCGTCGCGCCCTCGGGCGCCTCGTCGGCGAACCACATCCTCTCGACCCTCAGTCGCGCCGTGCCCGTGGCCCCGACGATCACCTTCACCCCGATCTGCGTCGTGTCGCCCTGGGGCCGCAGCTTCATCAGGTCCACCACGAGGGTATGCCAGGCGCCGTCCGGCTCCACCTCGTCGCTGGTGGCGTAGGTCAGTCCGCCCGGCGTGCCCTCCCAGCCATGGAGGAAGTAGTTGCCTCTCTGGTTGGAGAGCCCCTCGGCGCGGTAGCGGACGGCGAGGTAGCGCGCATCGGCGGCAATCTCTTCATCCTTCAGCGTGATCCGCCACGGAATCTCGCTCCCTGCTCCCTCGGCCGCGAAGACGAGCGCGCCGCCCTCGTTCGCAACGCCGTAGGTGCGCGGGACGCTGCTGACCCAGCCAGAACGGGCCTCCCAGCGTGCCGCCGACGTTCCATCGAAGACCGTCTGCGCGTCAGCGGGCCTCGGCCACGCCACGAGAAGGCCCAGCACCGCAGCCGCCAGCCTCATGTCTCAGGCCTCCCTGGGGCAGCCAGTGTGCCTACGACTGCCGTCGGTGTGGATCGGGTTTCCCTCTGGGTCCATCGCGGACCTCTGGGGCGTCGCGCGTTGGGGTGCGGTCGCCCGGCGCATCGTCTGCGTGGGCGAAGGCGGCAGGCCCGGCGGGCCCGGAGGCGGCCGCTTCGGGCGGCGGCCCGAGGCGCGGCGGCCGAGGCGCGGCGGCCGAAGCCGGGGCGGGCGCTGATTGACAGTGGCGAATCCCGGCCCATATAATCGGTCGAGACGTTGCAGAAGGGAGGTGGGACTGGGTGGTTGACGACTTCGACGTAGAGCTCGAGGAAGCAGCGCAGCAGGCCCGAGGTGGTGCGTCCGCGCCAAAGCCGGCCCCTTCGACGGGTGCGCGGCCGGCGTCCGCGCCCGGCTCGGGCACGCCGGCCAAGCCCGCCAGCCCGCCCGCGGAGGCGCCCGGCGAGCCCGAGGCGGCAGCCAAGCCGGCAGCGGACCAGGCCGAAGGGGAGCGCACCGGTCCCGCCAGGGCGATGTCGGCCCGCAAGCCCGGCCTGATCGGGCGGTGGGTCGAGGCGATCTCCCAGTCGCTGAGCGGCTTGAGGCTGCCGCGCATTGACCTGGCGACGGTGGCCTATGGCCTGGTGGGGCTGATCGTCTTCGTGCTGCTGGCGCAGAACTGGGCACCGGTCCGCGTGAACGTCTTTGGCGTGTACATAGACATCCCGAAGGCCGTGGCCTTCATCCTCAGTGTGGGCATCGGGATGCTGACGCTGTGGTTGATGCAGCGGTCGCTGGGTGAGCGCCAGGGAGCTGGACGACGGTGAGGCACGGGGGCCTGGTAGCACTGGCGGCCACGGTGCCGCTGCTGCTCTTGCACCAGACCGAGGACCTGCGGATGCTCACCCGCATCGAGCGGGACGGCTCGGGCCTGAAGCTGGTCTGGGCGCGCGCGGACCCCTCGCGGGCGCGCGAGGTGCGGACGCGGCTGCGGGAAGCGACGCCGGGGTACGAGGACGAGCGGCACGCCAGCGAGGGCAGCGCCTATGTGATCAGCCGCTCGTGGCGGCCGACGACCCTGCGGGATATGCCGGACACGAAGCTGGAGACGGTGGACCTGCCCCAGCGCCTGGTGTCGCTCTACAACGAGTACTCGTGGGAGGAGAAGGTGACGATCCACATCGGGCCGGCGACGAGCAGCGAGAAGGCCGGGGCGGCGCAGGCCACGATGCTGTACATACTGCAGACGCCCGGGCGAGTGGACGAGGCGTCGGTGATGCCCCTGGGGCAGGTGACCGGGGACACGGTGGTGTGGCGGCTGACGGGGGACAAGGAGGAGTACACGCTGCAGGCTCGGTCGAGGATGCTGCGGTGGGACATGCTGCTGCTGTTGGTGTACGTCGCGGCGGCCTTCGCCGCGATGACGGCCCAGTGGGCGGTCAGGCGGGCGAGAACCAGGCCGAGACGGATCTAGGGCGGACGACGGGGATTCAGCAGGCGAAAGGAGTTCCTGCCACTTGACGGGATGGCGGCGCCCCAAGGCCGCAATGGCAGCGATGGGCTCAGGACGTCGCTAGTGGTCTGCCCGGACCCCACCCCCCAGGCGCGACGAGAGACGGCCGCTCGATTCCCACATGCAGGACAGCGCCAAGCTGCCCGAGGCTGGGGGCAGGAGTGAGAGCCATGATTGACTTGCGCAGTGACACGAAGAGCCTGGCCACACCGGAGATGCTGCGGGCGATGGCGGAGGCGAGGGTGGGAGATGACGCCAGCGGCGAGGACCCGACAGTGAACCGGCTGCAGCAGCGGGCGGCGGAGATGACGGGCAAGGCGGCGGCGCTGTTCGTGACGTCTGGGACGCAGGGGAATCTGGTGAGCCTCCTGTCGCTGACGGAGCCGGGGCAGGAGATGGTGGCGGACGAGCTGGCTCACCTGCTGCACTACGAAGGCGGGGGCTGCGTGAGGATAGCGGGGCTGATGCCGCGGCTCGTGCCGAACCGCGGGGGCATTGCGGACCCGGAGGACGTGGCAGCCGCGCTGAGTGTCGGGACCGTGACGCGAGGAGCGACGGGCGTGGTGGTGCTGGAGAACACGCACAACCTGGCGGGAGGCTTGGCGGTGGAGCCCGAGCGGATGCAGGCGGTCGCGGAGGTGGCCTGGCAAGCGGGCGCGGCGGTGCACCTGGACGGGGCGAGGATCTTCAACGCCGCCGTGGCGCTGGGGCGGCCGGTGACGGAGTTCACGCAGTGGTGCGACAGCGTGACCTTCTGCTTCTCGAAGAGCCTGGGGGCGCCGGCGGGGTCGGTTGTGTGCGGGAGCCGGGAGTTCGTGGAGAAGGCGAAGGTCTACCGCAGACTGCTGGGCGGGGCGATGCGGCAGGCGGGGCACCTGGCGGCGGCGGCCACGGTGGGCCTCGAGACGATGGTGCATCGGCTGGTCGTGGACCACAGGAACGCGCGACGGATGGCGGAGACGCTGGCGGGCCTGCCCGGCGTCAAGCTAGACCTGGCGCAGGTGCAGACCAACATGATGTACTTCGTCCTGGAGCGCGAGGACATGACGCCGGAGGAATTCTGTGCGGCGATGGCGGAGCGGGGAGTCCTGGTGTCGCTCCCGCTGGGCGCGGTGGGCAAGTTCAGGCTCGTGACGCACCACAACGTGAGCGAGGACCAGACCGCGGCGGTGTGCTCGGCACTGGCGGACGTACTGGGGGAATAGACCTTGCTGGAGGAGACTTTCGTGCACCTGCCGGCCGTGGGGCCGCGCACGGAGGCGCGGCTGTGGCAGGCGGGGATCGCGGACTGGGCCGCGGCGCTGGCCAGTGGATCGGCGCCGGGGATCGGCCGCGCGCGCTGGGCAACAATGCAGCGGATGCTCGAGGAGTGCCGACGCAGTCTGCAGGCGAGGGAGCACCGGTACTTCGCCGAGCGGCTGGCACAGCGCTATCACTGGCGCGCCTGGCCGGACTTCCGGCACGCCGCCGCCTATCTGGACATCGAGACCACGGGGCTCCACCGGGCCGCGCAGGTGACCGTGGTGGGAGTCTACGACGGCCTTCGGGTGCACAGCTTCGTACTGGGCGACAACCTGGACCTGCTGCCCGAGTTCCTCGACCAGTTCGCGCTCATCGTGACCTTCAACGGCGCCACCTTCGACCTGCCCTTCCTGCGCCGGCGGTTCCCACGCCTCGACCTGAGCCAACTGCACATGGACCTGCGGTATGCTCTACGCGAGGCGGGAATCTCGGGTGGGCTGAAGAGCATCGAGCGCCGCATGGGCCTGGTCAGGGACGAGGACATCGCGCAACTGGACGGGCTCGATGCCGTAAGGCTATGGCAGGAGTACGTGAGGGGCGACGATCGGTCCCTGGACCTGCTGGTGAGGTACAACGCAGCGGACGTGGCAAACCTGGAGACACTGGCCGAACATGCCTACCGAGAATTGTGGAAGCGGTGTCGGGCCGGCTGCAGAGTCCCTCCCGGATGAGAGGGACTCGACCCCAGCCGTATGCCGCGGGCTGAGCGTCTTGCTCCTCGCGGCTTTTGCTGTTGATCTGGCGGCGGCGACCGTAGGGCTGGCGACCCAGTTCCTGGGCATCAAGCTCAACGCCTCGACGGTGCTTCTGGGGCTCTACGGCACGGTGGGGGCCACCGTGTACGGCGTGGGGTGCTTCTTCGCCGGACGGTCCTCGGACCGCTTCGGGCGACGCATATCGGCCGCCTTCCTGGCCCTGGCCGCTGTCGTGTGGCTGGTGCTGGGCCTGCAGCGCTCGCCCTACACGCTGCTGTACCTCATCCCGGTCGGCTCGGGCTGCCTGGCCTTCTTCTGGCCGCTCGTCCAGGCGTGGATAGGCGACCTGGTGCCCGACGGCCGCAGACTCACGGTCGTGCTGGGCAGCTTCAACGTGCTCTGGACGGCCGGGCTGATGGTCGGGCCGGTGCTCTGCGGCTACCTGTGGGGCTTCCACAACCTGGCTCCCTTCCTGCTGGTCATGGCCGTCGCGTGGGGCGTGGCCTTGAGCCTGCTCACGGTTCCGACAGTGGACGGCAGCGGCGAGGACGACGCCTCCGGGGGCAACGGGTCGCCGACCCGCTTCGACCCGAGGACCGACCTCTACCTGCCCCTGGCGTGGCTGGCGAACTTCGCGAGCTGGTTCGGGGCGGGCGCGGCGCGCACCCTCTTCCCCAAGGTCGGGACGGAGATGGGCTTCAGCGAGGTAACGATCGGGTGGGTGCTCTTCGCCAACCTGGCCGGGCAGCTTCTCGCCTTCCTGGGGCTGCGCCAGGCCACGTGGTGGCACTATCGCCGCAAGCCGCTGATGCTGGGCCTTCTGATCGGGGCCCTGGGCATGGCGGCCTCCGTCTGGGCCGAGAGCCCCCTGGCCTTCGGACTGGCCTTCGCCTGGGTGGGCACCGCCAACGGCTTCACCTACGTCGCGAGCTTGTTCTACAGCCTCCAGGCGCCCCAGCGGCTGCGAGGCCGACGCACGGGTATCCACGAGGCGATCATAGGAGCAGGCCTGGCCGGTGGTCCCCTGGTGGGCGGGCTCGTCGGCACCGCCTTCGGGCTTCGCGCGATCTTCGTGGCCGGAGCGGTCGTCTTCGCCGGCGTCCTCCTGGCCGAGCTGCTGCTGTGGGCCAGGTACCGAGCGACCCCGGCCAGGACCGTCTAGGCCGGTCGCGGCATCCCCTTCTCACTCGCCGACGGTGAGCTCCACCGAGGGCACGCCCGCCAGGTCCAGCACCGCGCGGCGGGCGCCGACGGTCTCGAGCTGGTCGGGCCGGCTGAGGAAGCTGATGTCGTCCTCGCGGGCGAGGCTGACCAAGTGGGCGCCGTGGTCCGTGGCGCGGAACTCGCGGGCCAGGCCGGGGACGCCGAGGTAGCCGAAGACGTACAGCGCGGCCTTGGCGGCGTCGTTGGCCGCGCGCAGGTCCAGCCGATCCAGCAGGCACCCGCAGGCCAGCAGGTCCTCGAGGTTGAGCCGGGTCTGGTCCTGAGAGAACCCCGCCATGACCAGGGCGATGTCCGCGCCCAGCGAGACCGCGAGCCGCAGGGCCGCGCGGGCACAGGCCGCGGCGTTGATGGTCGTGCCGACGAGCAGCGCCGGGGCCTCGCGCGCGGCCAGGCAGCAGTAAGCGAAGTTGCTGGACGTGAAGACGCAGGTCCAGGCCAGCTCCGTCGGGGCGACGACGGGCTCGTTCCCGCGGTCGAAGCCCTGGACCTTCACCCCTCCCTTCTCCCCCACGAGCAACACCGCTTCGCCCTCGGCGACGAGGGCGTCGCGAACCGCCAGGGCCTCGTGCGGCTCGGCCAGCACGATGACACGGCCGGCGCCGCGCGCGAGGAGCGTGGTGATCGTGCCGCTGGCGCGAAGCGCATCCACGGCGATGGCGACCTGGCCGCGGGCGGCGGCGACCTGGGCGCCGGTCGCTCCGTTGTACACGTAGACGCTGGGCATCGGCTTCCCCCTGGTGTGGCGCGCGACCGGCCTGCTCGTCCTTCGCCCTACCTGAGCGCCGCCCTGAGCTGGGCGAGCGAGATGGGCCCGGCGCGCAGCACCTCCACATCGTCGTCGCTGACCGCGACGACGGTCGAGGCCTGGTTCGGGCGAGGGCCATCCTCGAGGACGACGGCCGGGGCCAGGGCGAGCGCGTCGGCGCACTCGGCGGCGGTGGCGGAGGTGGGCTCGTCGGAGAGGTTGGCGGAGGTGGCCGCGACGAGGAAGGGCGCGCGCGACAGGACCAACAGCGCCGTGGCATCGTCGGGAACGCGCAGGCCCACGGTAGCAGCGCCCCCGCTCACCCAGAAGGGCACGGACTGCGGACGCGGCACGACGAGCGTCAACGGCCCCGGCCAGAAGGTCCAGGCCAGGACCCGCGCGGCGGGCGAAGCCTCCGGGGCTACTCGCTCGAATTGCTCGAAGCTGGCGAGCAGGATGGGCACAGGGCGGTCGGGTGGACGGCGCTTGGCCTGGAAGATACGCGAGACGGCGGCTTCGTCGTCGGCGCGAGCGGCCAGGCCGTAGACCGTATCGGTGGGAAGGACGACGAGCTGGCCGGCGGCCAGGGCCTCGACGGCAGCGTCGGCGGCCGCCTCGCGGTCGTCAGCGCTGATGGTCAGGTGGCGAGGGGTCCTCATCGCTGGTCGGACTCCCGGTGGACTCGGAAGGCGACGGCGACACGGTCGAGGCCGGCCAGGTCCTGGCGGAGCTCCGCCCGCCACCAGGGGAGGCTGAACTCGAGCATGCGGACGGGGGCCGACCCCTGGGTCGCGCTTATCTCGAGGCCCACGAACTCGAGGTTGGCCAGAGTGGGCAATTGCTCGATGAGGCGAGCCACGGCCTCCAGGCCGGTCGGGCCGGCGACTAGAGCGCGCCGCGGCTCGTGCTGCAGCTCGGGTTGCCCCGTCAGGTACTCGGCCTCGGAGACGTAGGGAAGGTTGGCGACCAGGCCCCGCACCGCCGACACCAGGCCCGCCTGGCGGACGGGGGCGAGCAGGTCGCCGCGGAGGAAGCGGATCCGGTCGGCATAGCCGAGGGCCTCGGCGTTGGCCCGGGCAAGCTCAAGAGCCCGCGAACTCGCGTCTGTCGCGACGATCCGGGCGGCAGGCTGCTGGGCGGCGAGGGCGAGGGCGACACACCCCGAACCCGTGCCGATGTCCACGATGGTGGCGGGGCCACGCCCGCGCAGCCATTCCAAAGCCACGTCCACGAGCAGCTCGGTCTCGGGGCGCGGGACCAGGGCGCGGCGGTCGCAGCGCAGCCGCAGACCGTAGAAATAGGCCTCACCGAGGACATAAGGCAGGGGCACCCGGGCGGCACGTGCGGCCAGGATGCGGTCGGCGCGGGCGCGGGCGTCGTCGCTCAAGGCCGCGTCCAGCCGAGCGGGCAACTGCCCGAGGTCGAGATCGAGCAGATGGCAGGCGATGAGCCGGGCCTCGACTTCGGGCTCACAGGACTCCGCGGCGCGAAGACGCTCGCCCCACTCGCGCAGCGCATCCCTCAAGACGGTCATTCCTGGCTGCTCTCCATGAACTCCTGCAGCCGCGTCTGGCGCTCCCACTGGCTCACGGCCTCGAGCAGCTCGTCTATCTCGCCGACCAGCCGAGACTGAAGATCGTGGACCGTGACGCCGGCGCGGTGGTCGGTGATCCGGTCCTGGGGGAAGTTGTAGGTGCGGATCTTCTCGGAGCGATCGCCGCTGCGCACCTGCTCGCGGCGCTGCCGCGCAAGGGCTTCCTCCTGCTCCTGCAGGCGGACCTCGTAGATCCGGGCACGCAGAAGCCTCAGGGCCTTCTCGCGGTTCTGGTGCTGGCTGCGGGCGTCCGAGCAGGTGACCGAGACGCGGGTGGGTATGTGGGTGACGCGAACAGCCGTCTCGTTCTTCTGCATGTGCTGGCCCCCCGGCCCGCCGGCGCGGAAGGCCTCGAAGCGCAGGTCGGCGGCGTTCAGGTCCACATCCACATCCTCGACGACGGGCAGGACCACCACGGTGGCGGCGGAGGTGTGGATGCGGCCCTGGGACTCGGTGACCGGCACGCGCTGGACGCGGTGGACGCCGCTCTCGAGGCGCAGGACGCCGTAGGCGCCGGGAGCGTCCACTTGGAAGATGATCTCCTTGTAGCCGCCGATCTCCGAAGGGCTCTCGGCGATGACGCTGGTGGGCCAGCCACGGCGGTCGGCGAAGGAGGAGTACATCTGGAAGAGATCGCCGGCGAAGAGCGCAGCCTCCTCGCCGCCCGTGCCGGCCCGGATCTCGATGATGGCCCCACGGGACTCCATGGGGTCGGCCGGCAGAAGCATCAAGAGCAGGCGGTCGCGGAGGGCGTCGGCCGTCTCCGTGGCCTGCGTCAGCTCGCCCCTTAGGAACTCGTCCGACTCCTCGTCCTCGACCTCCGCGAGCATGGCGCGCGCCTCCTCGCCGTCCGACAGGGCCTGCTCGTACTCGCGGTACAGCTCGATGCGAGGCAACAGCGCCGCGCGTCGCTGGCTCACTTCGCGCAGGGCGGAAGGGTCCGCGAGGACCTCGGGGTCCGCCAGCCTGGCCTCCAGCTCGGCGAACTCCTCGATGAATTGTCGCATCATGAGCGAAAGGTCCATAGACAACCACCACCAGGAGCGCTTACTGAGCGCGCGGCCGCGCCTCGGCCCGGCGCCCGACAGCATGGACGTGAGGTAGCTAGCCTTCCTCGGGCTCGGTCAGGGGGCCCGGGGAGCCGGGCGGAGGCGGAGCGTCCTCGGCGACCCCGGCCAGCTCTTCGACAGGCTCTTCGCCCTCGACGGGCACGGAGGGTTGCCAGGGACGCGCGGGTTCCATCCCCTCCGGCCGGCTCACCGCCGGCGCCACGGCCGCCAGGGCGTGGATCGCCACCTCCGCCTGGTCGCGGTCGAAGCCGCGGGTCGTCAGGGCCTCCATCGCCATCCCCGGGACGGCGAGGGCTCGCGCGAAGAGGCTGTCGCGGTGGCGGCCCGCGAAGTAGATGATCTCGTAGGCCAAAGCCGCGACGAGAGGCAGCACCGCGATCCTCAGCAGAGCGCGCAGCAGAGGGTCGGGCCACCCGAGGAAGCAGTTGACGACGAGCTTCACGGCGACGACCGTGAGCAGGAAGCTGGTGCCGCACCGGGGGTGCAGGACGCTGTGCTTGAGGACGTTGTCGGGAGTAACAGTGTCGCCGGCCTCGAAGCAGTTGATCGCGGCGTGTTCCGCGCCGTGGTACTGGAAGACCCGGCGGATGTCGGGCATCAGGCCGACGCCGGCGATGTAGGCGATGATGACCGCGAGCCTGATCGCGCCCTCGATGACGTTGCGCAGCACGGTCCCGGCCTCGCGACCGGACGCGACCCAGTCCACGGCCCAGGTGGGGAGCAGCACGAAGAGACCGATGGCGAGGGCGAAGGCCCCCAGGCCGCTGGCAGCCATCATCCAGCCGGAAGACCGGCGCCTGGCGTGGTCGGGCGCGGCGTCCTCCATAGCCATCGCCGCCGAGGTCTGCAGGGACGTCCAGCCCAGGGCGATGGACTCGTAGAGGGCGACGTTCCCACGCAGGACAGGCCAACGCGCCCACCGCCATAGCGTGGCCAGCGCGGGTTGGGCGCGGACGTAGAGGCTGACCGAGCAGTCGGCGCGACGACAGGCCACAGCCCAGCGGTCGGGCGCACGCATCATCACGCCTTCCAGGACTGCCTGGCCGCCATAGAATGCCTTCTGGTCGGGCACGAACTCCCACCCGGGGACAAGAGACCGGACGGAGGCCTATTCCTCTTGCTGGGACTGCTCGGACTTTCGAGCCTGCCTCTTGTAGCGTCGCTCCAGACCGTAGCGGCGGATGAACCGCTCGACCCGCCCCTCGGTGTCAACGATCTTCTGCTGACCCGTGAAGAAGGGGTGACACTTGCTGCATACTTCCGTGCGCAGCTCAGGCTTGGTCGAGCGCGTCTTGAAGGTCTCGCCGCAGACGCAGATAGCCACAGCGTCCATGTACTCAGGATGGATTCCGTCTTTCATGCTCTGCCACCTCGAAATAACCGCGGCCGTGTAGCCGGCCGCGGGGTAGCCGTCGGAAGGTGCAAGGAATGGTAGCATACCCAGCCCTGCGGTGCAACATGCCGGTCCGGCGCGTCCAGGGGGCCGGGACGGCCTTCTGAGTCCCTCGGGCACGGCGCCCAGTCGGGGCGCGTCAAGCGGTGAGGTCCCGCAGGTGCTCGCAGTCACGCCGGAGCTGGGCCTTGCGGTCCTCGGCCTTGCCCAGCCCTTCGTCCTCGACGTACAGCCCTCCCTCGTAGCCCCCGGCCCGCAGAAGCTGCACCAGGCGGCCATGATCCACGTCGCCGTCGGGGATCGCGCAGACGTACTTGCCATACTCGTACCCCAGCGGGCGCTGCTGGTTGCGCAGGTAGCCAGGGTAGGAGATGTTCTTGCAGTGCGTGTGGACGACGTGGGGCGCGAAGGCCTGGATGATCTGGTAGACGCGGTCCACGGGATGGCCGGCCCAGTAGAAGTTGCCGGTGTCCAGGGCCAGGCCCAGCCGCGGCGACCCGACGCGCGCGACGACGCCGCCCATCCAGGCAGGATCGTTGCCCTGCTGGCCGTGGTTCTCAATGCCCAGGGCCACGGAGCTGTCGGGCGTGGCCTCCAGGATGCGCAGGACGGCGTCGGAGTAGGTGCGCACCCGCTCCGCCCAAGGCAGGTCGCCCTGCCCGGCCATGGCCGAATCGGTGCGGACAGCGCGCGCGCCCAGGACCTCGGCGAGGCCCACGGCGCTGACCACCCACTCGATCTGGGCGTCGAGCTCGTCGGAGTTGAAGTTGGTCGCCAGCAGCAGGCCGCCCACCTTGATCCCCGCCGCTGCGTAGCGGTCGGCCAAAGCCTGCCAGTCGTCGGGCGTGGCGAGGAGCGAAGTCTCCGCGGCCGGCGTCTCAGGGCCAACGACCCGGCGGTCGAGGGGGTATTGCAGCTCGACGGTGTCCACACCGCAGTCGGCTATGCCCTCGGCCAGCGTCTCGTGGCCCGCGTGGTATATGATCACGTCTCTAACGGCACAGAACATGATGTTCGAAGACCTCCTTGTCGGTGCGTCGGTGTTCGCCCAGGGCGCTAAGGTTCCTCCGACTGCCTAGCCCGCGGCGCGGCGCGCGGGCTTAGTGCCCAGGCCGGAACATCTGGAAGTCGCCCTCGCCGATGTCCAGGTCGGCATACTTGTCCAGGCGGAAGGTGTGCCAGTAGCAGGCCCAGCGCGGATCGGCCGCCAGCACGCCGCCCAGCCGGAGGATCATCTCCGCTCTGGCGCCGGCGCAGGCGGGATCCCCCACAAGGTTGCGGTAGGAACGGTCGTCCAGGTCATACAGCTCGTCGTGCTCCGACGTGAGGTTGTAGGTGTACATGAGCTGGGACTCGCCGACCTGCGAAAAGAGCGAGACGGCCGGATTGGGGCAGACGTGCCACCCACACTCGAACAGGCACGGCGACGAGCGCTCGGCCCGGGCGCCGCGGATCAGCGGAAGCAGCGATTCGCCGTCGAGGCGGTCGGCCGGGGTCAGGCCCGTCATCTCGAGGATCGTGGGCGCGATGTCCAGCAGCGAGACGATAGGGTCCACCGTGCGGCCCGCGGCCTCGCCGCGCGGGAGCTTGACGGACAGCGGGACGAGCGCGACCTTCGGGTGGCCGTAGACGCCCTTGTCCATCAGGCCGCGCTCGCAGTTCATCTCCCCGTGGTCGCCGGCGAAGATCACCAGGGCGTCGTCGTACAGGCCGCGGGCGTCGAGGGCGGCCAGGAAGTGGCCCAGCGCGGCTTCCAGGGCCTCGATCTGCAGGAAGTTCATCAGCATGTAGCGGCGCGCCACGGCCTCGTCGTACAGCCCCCAGTTGCGCAGGTAGAACTCGTAGACGCGAGGCCAGCCCCGGTCCCGACCGTGCACCGCCTCGAAGTAGCTGGCCGGTAACTGAATGTGAGGCTCGAGCTCGCGGGCGCGCTCCTTCAGGTCGCCGGGGACGAGGAAGGGCTGGTGGGGCGCGAAGAAGTCGAGCTGAAGGTACAGCGGCGCCGAAGCCTGCGAGGACCGGGCCAGGGCGGCTTCGAGCGTCTGGCACGCGAGCCAGGCGAGGTAGTGGCTGTAGGTGGCCTCCTCGGGGAAGTCGCCGCCACCGGCCTGCTCGATCCAGCCGCCGTAGCTGTTGCCCCGCGTCTTGCGGTCCGGGCGCAGGCCTACGACGGGGTCGCGCCAGGCGGGCGGGCGCACGCCCAGCTCCCGCAGGTAGCGCACGTAACCGTCGTCGTCCTCCAGGGGAGGAGCCCAGCGGTCCCACGGTGTGTCGTTCTCCCCAAAGGCGTCCAGGAACTTGGCCGTGCCCACGTGGCACTTGCCCACGTGGCGGGTGACATAGCCCGCGGCGCGCAGGTACTCGGGGAAGATGGCGTCCGACGGGCGCAGGGCCGTCTCCCAGCCGTCGTGGGCCCGCTCCTCGTTGACCGTGAGGTAGGGGTAGCGGCCCGTCAGGTACCCGGCTCGCGATGGGCCGCACAGTGGCGAGGCGCTGACCGCATGGGAGAAGCGCGTGCCCTCGGCCAGCAGGCGGTCCATGTTCGGCGTGCGCAGGTGCTCGCGCATCGGATCGGCCGGGTCGTAGCTGTCGCGGGGGATCATGTCCACGGTGATCACGAAGATATGGGGGGGCGAGGCGTCGGGGTCCTGGTCGAAGGGATGGGCGCCGGTTCGGTCGTTGAGATAGCGTCGGGCCATAAGCGCACACCTCGCAGGGCTGAGCTACTACCGGTCTGTGGCTCCGGCGGCTGGGCGTGCAAGGACGAGCGCGCCGGGGCCATGCAGGCGAGGGTTCCACGGCCCGCGACCGGTCGCCTTCCCGACGCGGGGGCCGGCGAGGCGCGGCCGGCGCGGTTTTGACACGGCCCCGGGGCCGGTCCTACACTTGCCCGGACTTGCCGAGGGCGCGGCGGCAGGTCCGGCGACCAGGAAACCGGCGGCAGCCAGGTGAGGCCCCGTGAGCGACGACAGGCCCGATATCATCAGCTCCGACGGCGGCGAGCAGGCCCCGGCGGAGGAGCAGCCGGAGTGGCTCGCGGAGCGGCTGGCGTGGTTCGAGAGCCTGAAGTTCGGGCTCTTCCTGCACTGGGGGCCCTACTCGCAGTGGGGGTGCATCGAGTCCTGGCCTCTGGTCGAGGAGGATACGTGGGCCAGGCCCGATAGCCTCAAGGCCTGGGTCGAGCGCGGCCGGGACCTGGAGCGCTTCCGGCGCGACTACTGCGCGCTGAACCGCACCTTCGACCCCACGCGTTTCGAGCCGGAAGCCTGGGCCGAGGCCGCCGAGCAGGCCGGGATGAGGTACGTGGCCTTCACGACCAAGCACCACGACGGGTTCTGCATGTTCGACACGAGGACCACGGACTACCGCATCACGCACCCCGACTGCCCCTTCCACTCGCACCCGCGGGCCAACGTGGCCAGGGAAGTGTTCCAGGCCTTCCGCGAGCGTGGGATGGGCATAAGCTGCTACTTCTCGAAATCGGACTGGCACTCGCCCTACTACTGGAGCCCGGACGCCCCCGCGCACGACCGCAACCCGAACTATGACACCCAGGCCCACCCCGAGCGGTGGGCCAGGTTCGTGGCCTTCGTACACGCGCAGGTGGAGGAGCTGATGACCGAGTACGGGCCGGTGGATGTGCTGTGGCTGGACGGAGGGCAGGTGCGCCCGCCCAGGCAGGACATCCAGATGGCGCGCCTGGCGGCGATGGCCCGTTCGCACCAGCCCGGGCTGATCGTGGCGGACCGGACGGTGGGCGGGCCTTACGAGAACATCCTGACACCGGAGCAGAGAATCCCCGAGGAGCCCCTGGAGCAGACCTGGGAGTCCTGCCTGACCATGGGCACGGGCTGGGCCTACAAGCCCGAGGACGAGTACAAGCCGGCGCGGACACTCCTGCGGATGCTCATCGAGACCGTGTCGAAGAACGGGAACCTGCTGCTGAACATCGGGCCGTCACCGGAGGGTGTGCTCCCCGAGGAAGCCGTAAGGCGCCTGCGGGAGATCGGCGCCTGGATGGCCGTCAACGGCGAGGCCATCCACGACACGCACGCGATCGCGCCCTACGCCGAGGGCCAGGTGCGCTACACGGCGAGGGGAGAGACGGTCTACGCGATAGTGCAGGCCGACGAGGGCCAGGACGAGCCGCCGGCGGAGGTGACGCTGACGGGGCTGCGGCCGGCGCCGGGCGCGAAGGTTGAGCTGCTGGGGCACGACGGGCCGCTGGAGTGGGACAGCACGCAGGCGGGAGCTCGGATACGGTTCCCGCGGCGACCCGCGCCGTGCGAGCACGCCTGGGTGCTCAGGTACCGGCGGGCCTAGACTCGCGGGGACCCGGGGCGGCTGCGTCGCGGAGCAACCTAGGGCCGGAGGCAAGCCGTGGAGCAGGACAAGGGCGCGAACAGGGAGTCGATCGCTCAGCTCCTGGTGCTGAGCGGCTCCTTCTTCTTCATCTTCGTTGGCACGGGGGCCCTACAGCAGTTCCTGCTACCCATCCTCGGCACGCGAGCCGGGGTGAGCGATGCGGCGGCGGCAGCGGTCTTCGCGTGCGTGTACTTCGCGGGGCCGGTGTTCCTGGCTGTGTACGGCTACGTGTACCAGGCGCTGAAGGAACGCTGGTGCCTGGTGCTCGGGACCTTCACCTACACGCTCTTTGCGGTCGTGGTGTTGGTGGCGCCGGACCCGACGATCGTGCTCGGGGCGGCGATCCTGTGGGGCTTCGGGGCCGAGACGATCTGGGCCACCGGCCCCACGCAGGTCATCAACGCCAGTCACCGGTCGCGCTACGGCAGCATCTCGGGGATCTTCCAGAGCGCCACCTACTCCGGCCAGATGCTCGGCGTTGTGCTCCTGGGCACGATCCTGCGCCGGTACGCCGATCCCGCCCAGGGGCAGACCGTGATCCTGGCCACGGCCGCGGCCATCAGCCTGATCGGCAACGTGCTGGCTCTGTTCCTCAAGGTGAAGCCCAAGACCCTCCCGCCCGCGCGGCTTGCGGATGCCTTCCAGGCGCTGCGATCGCTGGCGGGGCGGTACCTAGTCCTGCTGTCGGTGGCGACCTACCTGGGGTGGGGGCTGGTGCTGTCAAGCTTCACGCTGCTCGTGAAGGACCTGGGGCAGGACGCCAAGCTGCACTGGATCGTGTTCCCCTACTACGCGGGCCGCCTGCTGGTGGCCTGGGCGGCGGGCCACATGTCCGACAAGGTGGGACGCGAGCGGGTGATGCTGGCCGGGTTCGCGCTGGGCACGACCGGTCTCACGGTGGCGGCCCTCTCGCCCAGCGCCGCGACCGTGGCGGCCGTATCGGCGGTGTTGGGCATGCAGGCCGCCATGGTCAGCGTGGCCAGCGCCGCGGCCGTGGGCGACTACATCCCGGAGAAGCAGCGCCACCTGGTCTTCGCGGGCACCAACGCCTGGGGCTACCTGGCCGCCGGCGGCACGATGGTCGTGTCCCAGCTCCTGCGCCGCCACTACGGGGACTTCACGCCCTCCTTCCTGCTCTTCGCCGGCTTCTACGGCGCCTGCGCGCTCGTCGTCATGCGCATGCGGGCCTCGCTGGCTGGCGGGGACGTTCCGTCCGCAGGCTCCAGGCCGGCGGACGGCGCCTAGGGGCACGAAGCCGGCCCCGTGCCGACGCGTCACAGCTCCGGCGGCTCGGGAGGGAGCTCCGGCATCTCGAGGCTCCCCACGTTGAGCAGGTAGAAGCACGAGGGCGACCGCGCGCCGTCGGATTCGGCCCATACCTCGACCTGCTGCTCCGGAGGCAGTTGCTGGGGCGCGAAGATTTCCAGGGGCGTGCTCGGGCGCCAGGAGCGCTTGCTGATCCAGGGCCGAGCGCCGGAGAGGGTGACCGAGACCTCCGGGGCGCGCACGATGCTGTAGGGCGGCGCGGAGCACGCCACCGAGGCAGTCTCGGGTTCCCAGCCCGCCGGGAAGCGAAGCTGGATAGTGGCCTTGGCCGCGCGAGGGGTCATGTTGAGGAAGAGGGGCTGCACGGTGTGAGTGCGGCCGGGCTCGATGAGGTGGGCTTTCACCAGGAAGGGCGCCGTAGGGAACTGGGCCAGGCCTAGCAGGTTCGTGTAGACGGGGTCCTCGAGGGCCGCCCAGGCGCGGGCGACGACGACCTCGGTGCCGACCAGGCGGCACAGTAGCGGGCCCTGGCTGGCCGAGACCATCCGGTGGGTTGTCCAGGCGCGCCGGACGAGGGACCGGGCCGAGGGCTTGACAAAGCCCCGCCCGCGGGCGACAGCCACGTTCCACGCGCGCAGGACCTCGTTGCGAACGTCCTTCAGGTCCTCCTCGGAGACCGTCTCGCCACCCCGGAAGTCCCCGACGGCGTCGGCTAGCTCGGTGAACCACTCGCTGAGCCCTAGAGCGCGCCAGTAGGTGTTGAAGAGGCTGGCCAGCGGCCGGGTTTCCGTCCGGGAGGGTGCCAGCGCGAGGAGCAGGCCTTGCAGGTCCCCAGCCGCGCGGGCGACGGACGGGCGGGCCCGGCGGCCGTTCCGTCCCAGGTCTTCGACGGCCCTCTGGGCCGACTGCTCGGCGGTCGAGACCGCCGCGGGCGCCAGACGCTTCAGGTCGTCGCGCAGAAGGCGCAGGTAGGAGCACCACCACGACGACCCCGACGTCGGCCTGACGCCGAATTGCGTGTCGAGGAATTCGGCGAGCCGGGCCTTGGCCGCCTCGGCGACGAGCGACCAGGACACGCCGCTGACGACCACCGGCTCCAGGCCCAGGGACACCGAGAGCACGTCGCCGCGAGTGCCGGGAAGGTCGCCGCCGAGGCAGTCATAGCAGGACGTGATGGGCGTCGAGCCCACGCGCAGGGACACGGAGGCGCGATCGCCCGAGTTGCAGAGGATGGCGCGGGGGATGCCCTCGCGGAGGAAGACGTAGGCAGTGACGCCGGGCTGGAGAGTGAGGCGCCCGGCGTAGGAGGCGTCCGCGAGCAGGTGGCGGGCGAAGGCGAGGGCGACATAGGGTGGGCTGGCGGCCAGGCCGTCGGGCAGATTGTGGCAGATGCTGCCGCTGTCGCGATGGACGGTGGGGGAGCTATCCCAGCCGACGCCGCGGAAATGCTGCTCGACGCCCCAGTGGAGGAGCTGCCCGTACATGGGCAGGACGTACTGGGCGAAGGGGCGCCCGGAGACCTCATCGTTGAAGTAGCCCTCGGTGAAGCACAGCCGGTAGGGCAGCCCGTACTTGTAGCCGATCGAGTACGCCCCGTAGATCCACAGGGGCAGGCTCTGGTCGGCCTCATGTCCCCCATGGCCGGCCGCGAGGTCGAAGAAGGAGCGCAGACCCCAGGAGTAGGACATGCCGGTCTCGGTCCAGTGGCCGCAGCTCCCGCCATAGACGACCGGCGCCTCCAGCGTGTCCAGGACCCCGTGGGCGAGGCGCAGCAGGTCGCAGTAGTTGTGCCAGGGGCCGTAGAAGAAGTTCTGGTCGGCCTCGTTCCAGATCTCCCAGGCGGCGACGGCGGGCAGGTAGGACCGGCTCTTGGCCTGCGGGGCGAGGCGCTCGGGCGGCCAGGCCACGTCCGGGAAGCGGCCCGCGAAGTCCTGACACCAGCGCAAGAACTCGACCCACTCGGTCAGGTCGCCGATGGGCCAGGTGTGCCCCGCGGACCCGGGCCGCCCACTGAGGGCGTCGGCGGGCCGCACGCCGGCGTGGCGCGGCGCATACCCCACGATGGGCATGAACTGCAGGCCCGCGCGCTGGGCGCGAGTCATGATGTCGTTGGTGTAGCCCGCGGCCCAGCAATCGTCCCAGGGCTCGATGGTGGGCCAGCCCCAGTCGCGACGGACGACCCGCAGTCCCGCCAGCGAGAGGTAGTCGGCTCGGGTCTGGTTGTCCAGCGTGGCGCAGACCCCAAATAGAAGGTATCGGCGCCCCTGCCCCTCCATGGGCGGCAAGACCGCGAAGGCGTCCTTCTTGACCGACCCGTCGGGCAAGGTAAGCTGCAGCTCGTACCAGCCCCGGGCGAGACGCCCCAGGCGCAGCTCGCAGGTTCGGGACGCGGTGACGATCCGGGAGCCACGGGCGACCGTCTTGCCGTGGTAGTCGAGGACGACGTAGGGAATCGCCGCGCGGCCTTCGTCGAGCGCCAAGCCGAGGCCCACAGTCTCCGTCTCGAAGAACACGCGGCCGGCGCGCGGCGCCGTGACGTGCAGGTCGGCCGAAGCGCGGCAGACCATCAGCACCAGCAAGGGAGGCAGGGCAAGAAAGAAGGGCGGCAGCAGGCGACGCATGGCAGGGACTCCTCTGGACTTGCGGCAGCGCGGTGCCGTATCCTGTATCGGCTTCGCCCCCGAGGGCTTTAAGCCACGCGGGATTCCCCATCCCGGCGGGCCGCCGAGGGCGGGAGGGCAGGTGGGACGGGGCCGACCGGCGGCGAGAGACAGGTCGAGGAAGTAGGCTGGCGCTCGATATGGCCGAGGAGACAGTCGGCGCGGGCAGTATGAGCCCCCAGAGGGAGGGCACCCCGCAGGGCGCGGCGCGCGATCCGCGGGACGTGGGCGTGACCGCGCGGGTGCTGGTGCTCGCGCTCGTCCTGGCGCCGCTCAACGCCGGGTTCATGACCTTCCTGCACGGGCGGCAGATAGAGGATCCCACCGTGGTTTCGCTGTTCTGGAACGTCCTGTTCGCCCTGGTGGTCGTGCGGCTGCTGAACGGGATCGTCAGGCGCTACTGGCCGCGCGGGGCGCTCTCGCCGGCCGAGCTGATGTCCTTCTTCATCTTGCTCTCGGTGGCCTCGTGTAACAGCGGACTGGACACCTTCAAGACCACCTGGGGCACCATGCAGGGCGCGACGATCTTCGCCGACCCCCAGAACCACTGGGAAGACCTGTTCCACCAGTACCTGCCCCAGGGGATGCTGGTCACCGACGAGGGGGCCCTGGACAGGCTGTGGCGGGGCGGCTCTCTCTTCAGCCCCGAGAACTGGCGGGCCTGGATCGCGCCCGTCTTCCGCTGGTGGCTGTTCTACATCGCGCTGTGGAGCGCGCCGGTGGGCCTGGCGGTCATGATCCGGCGCCGATGGATCGAGAGCGAGCGGATGGGCTTCCCCATCGTGCAGGTCCCCATGGACGTCTCCCAGCCGGTCGTCCTGCCCATGAGGCAGTGGCTGTTCTGGCTGGGCATCGGGATCCCCGTCGTCATCAACCTCCTCAACGGCCTGCACGTCCTCTTCCCCGGCGTGCCCCAGATACCCATCAAGATCGGCCAGAGCCCGACGCTCGACATGCGCACCTACCTCACGACCCGGCCCTGGAATGCCGTGGGCCGCTTCTACATCTGCATGTACCCCTTCATGGTGGGGCTCGGCCTGTTGCTCCCGGCGGAGCTGAGCCTCTCGCTGTGGCTGTTCTACCTGTGGTGGAAGGTGGAGGCCATCTTCTGCTCCTGGGCCGGATGGACCCACACGCCGGAGTTCCCCTACATGAAGGAGCAGTCCTTCGGCGGCTATATCGCCCTGCTCGGCTTCGCGCTGTGGGCCGCCCGCTCCCACCTGGCCGACGTGTGGGACGGGATCGTGGGCGGGGGCCGTCGCACCGACCGCCGCGAGCCCCTCAGCTACCGCGCCGCCGCTCTGCTCTTCCTGGCGGGCTTCGCCTACGTGGTCGGCGTAGGGATCTCGCAGAAGATGGCCCCGTGGGTCGCCGTCTGCTTCTTCGTCCAGTACTACATGATGCAGTTGATCGTGGGCCGCATCAGGGCCGAGATGGGCCTGCCCACCCATGAGCTCGAGCGCCTGGGGCCGACCGTGACGCTGGGCAACGTCCTCGGCGTCCGCACCATCGGCCCACAGAACCTCACCTCGCTCTCCGTGTTCTTCGGCTTCACGCGCGGCCTGCGCAACATACCCCTCCCCCACCAACTCGAGGCGCTGTACCTGGCCGACCGCACGGGCCTGGACGGCCGGCGGCTCCTGCTGTCGTCCATGCTCATGATCCCGGTGGGCCTCGGCGCCGCCTGGTTCTGGAGCCTGTACCTCGGGTACCTGCACGGGCTCAACAGCCCCTGGGGCATCTGGATGCCCTGGTCGTCGCGCGAGGCCTGGAACCAGCTCGCCGGATGGCTCACCTGGCCCCAGGGAGTGCAGTGGGGACGCGTCGAGGCCATGGTCGTGGGCTTCGCCGTCTACTGGGGCATGATGGTCGTGCGCACGCGCTGGGTGGGCTTCCCCTTCCACCCCATGGGGTTCGCGATCGGCACGACCTGGTACATGGCGCACATGTGGTTCCCCATGCTGATCGCCTGGTCCATCAAGTCGGTCTCTACCCGCTACATGGGCCCGAAGACGATGACGGGCGTCCGGGCCCTGGCCTTCGGGCTGGTCCTGGGCGACGTGGTGACTGGGGCCCTGTGGATCCTCTACGGGCTTGTATCACACCAGGTCACCTACTCCTTCTGGCCGTGACGCGCCGGGCCGCGTCGCGGCATGGATTCGCCGGCTCTGCGGGTTGCAGGCGTCGTCGGCAGGGCTCACCTCACTCAGGATGCGCCGGCAACCAAGCCGCCCGAAGGGTAGAGGCCCGTGGCCCTGATGTGGGAGCCGGCTGTGCCGGCGACCCGGACTGCCATGCCCTGTCGCCAGCAATAGCTGGCTCCTACGGCAAGCCCGGCTCCCTGCGGCGGGCGCGGCCCCTGGAGGTCGGGGTGTCTGCGTCACCCGCCGTTGCCTGTGACAGATCCGTCCTTCGGCAACCGCACACGCCCCGGGGCCCGATGGCCTATCCGGGAGGGGTGGTGGGTGCTATAATGCCGGATGGCCAGAGGACGCACCGAGATGTGGGAGTGTGAAGAACCTTGTCGAACCTGGTGATACAGGGCGGCGTCCGCCTGCGAGGTGAAGTGCAGGCCGGCGGCTCGAAGAATGGCAGTCTGCCGCTGTTGGCTGCCGCCCTGATGGTGAAAGGCGAGACGATTCTCGAGAACGTCCCGCTGATAGATGACGTTTCGACCATGCTGGAGATGCTGGGGGCCCTGGGCGCGGATTGGGAGTGGATAGGGCCGGGGCAGTTGCGGATAGACACCACGGATGTCACCGAGACGGTGGCCCCCTACGACCTCGTGCGCCGGATGAGGGGTTCCTTCTACGTCGCCGGGGCTCTCCTGGCGCGCTTCAGGGAGGCCGAGGTGCCCCTGCCGGGGGGCTGCGTGATAGGGTCGCGGCCGGTGGACTTCCACCTGGCCGGGTTCAGGGCCCTGGGGGCGCGGATATCGGAGGAGCACGGGGTGATGCGCGCGGAGGCGCCGCGACTGGTGGGAGCGAGGGTCTTTCTGGACCCCCGGTACCGCAGCGTCGGGGCGACGATAAACATAATGCTCGCCGCCACCCTCGCCGAGGATACCACCATCGTCGAGAACGCCTCCCGGGAGCCCGAGGTGGTCTCGTGCCAGGAGTTCCTCTCCCGGTGCGGCGCCAGGATCAGGGGAATCGGCGCCGCCACCGTCGTCATCGAGGGCGTCCGCGAGCTCCATCCTACCCGCTATACCGTCATACCCGACAGGATGGAGGCCGGCACCTACCTCCTCGCAGGCGCGCTCACCGGCGGTAACGTCACCGTCACCTCCGTCCGCCCCGACCACATGCACTCCGTCATCGAGAAGCTGCAGGAGGCGGGGTATGTGGTCCACAACTACGGCGACGCCCTGCGCTTGGCCGGCGGCGGCCGGGCCCGGTCCATAGACATCACGACGGCGCCCTATCCCGGCTTCCCGACCGACCTGCAGCCCAACTTCGGCGTCCTGGCGGCGGTGGCCGAGGGCACCAGTGTCATAGAGGAGACGATCTTCGAGTCGCGGTTCAACTACGCGGACGAGTTGGCGAGGATGGGGGCCAACATCAGGGTGGTGGGCAGGGCCGCGATCCTACGCGGCGTCGAGAAGCTGCTCGGCGCGCCCGTGGAGGCGACCGACATACGCGCGGGCTCGGCTCTGGCCCTGGCGGGGCTCATAGCAGAGGGGCAGACGGAGATCGAGGGAGCCGAGTTCCTGGACCGCGGGTACGAGAACGTGGTGGACAAGCTGAGCAGCCTGGGGGCGCTCATCCAGCGCCAGGGCGGGGAGAGGAACACCGAGGCCCTATGTTCTCGCTGACCACTAGGTTGGGCATAGACCTGGGTACCGCCACGATCGTGGTGTACGCGGCGGGCCGGGGCATTGTGCTGCGCGAGCCGTCCGTCGTGGCAGTGGAGATGCCCGGCCGGCGCCTGCTGGCGGTGGGCGAGGAAGCGCGGCAGATGCTGGGTCGCACGCCGGGCAATATCGTCGCGGTCCGGCCCCTGCGCAACGGCGTCATAGCTGACTACTCCCTCACCAGGGACATGCTCGCCCAACTGATCCGCCGCGCGTGCGGCAAGCAGGCCCTCCTGTTCAGGCCTCTGGTCGTCATCTGCGTGCCCTCGGGTGCCACCAATGTCGAGAAGCGGGCCGCCCTTGACGCGGCGCGCGCGGCCGGTGCCCGCGACGCCATACCCATCGAAGAGCCCATGGCCGCCGCCATCGGGTCGGGCCTGCCCATTGACTTGCCCGGCGGCAACATGGTCGTGGACATCGGCGGCGGCACCACCGACATCGCTGTGATCTCCCTGGGCGGGGTCGTGGTGAGCGACTCCGTGCGCGTCGGCGGCAACGACCTGGACGAGCACATCATCCGCCACGTCCGCCGAGTGTACAACCTGGACATCGGCGAGCGGTCGGCCGAGAACATCAAGATCCAGATCGGCTCGGCCCACCCCCTGGAGCAGGAGCTCGAGATGCCGGCCCGGGGACGGGACGTGGTGAGCGGGCTCCCCCGCACGGTGACGGTCAGCTCGATGGAAGTGCGCGAGGCCATGGCCGACGTGGCCAACCGCATCGTCGAGCGAGTGAAGTCCGTCCTGGAGGCGACCCCGCCGGAGCTGGCCGCCGACATCGCGGAACGCGGGATCGTGCTGACCGGCGGCGGCGCCCTGCTGCGCGGCGTGGACAGAGTGCTGGCCATCGAGACCGGGATCCCGGTGCACATAGCCGACGATCCGGTGTCCTCAGTGGCCAAGGGCACGGGCTACGTCCTACAGCACGCCCACCGACTGAGGGGACGCGTGCAGTTCAGCCCCGCCTTGAGATGAGACCCGACGAGCGTGTCTGACCTGCCTTCCCCGCTGACCCAGGAAGCACCCAGGCCGAGCGATGCGCTCCCTGCCGCCCGCGAGTGGGCCAGCCTCGGCGACGGGGTCGTGGCATGTTGGCTGGGAAGGGTCGCCTACCGCAACGCCCACGCCGCTCAACTGTCTCTACTCGAGGGACGCGCGCGGGGGGCCGAGCCCGACACGGTGCTGCTCGTCGAGCATCCGCCCACCGTCACCTGCGGGCGATCGGCCGAGGCCGCGGAGCTCGAGGCCGCCAGGCAAGCGTGCCGCCGGCACGGCGCGGAGCTGGTCGAGTGCGAGCGCGGCGGCAGGCTGACCTTTCACGGCCCGGGGCAGGCCGTGGCCTATCCGGTGGTGCATCTGGATGCCGTGGGGCGCGACCTGCACCGGTGGCTGTGGACCCTCGAGGAGGCCGTGATCCGGGCCGTGGGACGTCTGGGCCTGGCGGCCGGCAGGCGCCAGGACAGCCGCGGCGTGTGGGTGGAGGGGCGGAAGGTGGCGTCCGTGGGCGTGGCCGTGCGGCGGTGGGTCAGCTATCACGGGGTGGCCATCAACGTGCAGGCGACCTGGCCCGAATGGAGGAGCGTAGAGTGGTGCGGGCTGGGCGCCGGGGCTTACGCTTCGCTGGCCGACTTTGGGGTCCAGGTGGACCTGCCGAAGGTGGGCTGGGCCTTCGCCGAGGAGCTGGCTGAGCTCTGCCGCACGGCGGACGGCAACGGGTCCGGCCCCGGGAGGCGAGAGCGCTGAAGGCAACGGGCAAGAGCTGGGCTCCGTACGTGCTGCTGGCGGGGGTACTCGCGCTGGCGGCGTGTACGGCCGTGACACGGCAGCCGGGGGACCTGAGCGCCCGGCAGAGCCTGCTGTTCGTGATGATTGCGCTCGCGGGCCTGGCCGCGAGCCTGGCGCGAGAGCGCCTGGGCATCGCTTGGCCGCTGCTGGCGGGCCTGGCGCTGGGCGCGGGGTACCGGCTGGCCTATGACCCGGTGCTGCCCGAGGCGCTGGTGATGCGATTGCCGGCGCGGGTGGCGATCCTTGAGCCGACGACGCCGCTCGTGGTGGCCCTCGTGCTCGTGTTGTGGTGGGCACTGGCGAGCCGGGACGGGGAGCCTGCGGCAGCCGCCGAGACGGGCCTGGCCCTGCGTGCGCTCGGAATCACGGCGCGGGCGCTCATCGGACTCGGCGTCGTGCTGTACCTGCTGCTGTCCGTCGTATACGACCTGGAGGGCGGGCAGTGGTTCTGGAGACTGACCCTCGTCTGCGTCGCCTACCTCGGCCTGCTGTGGATAGGGGTCGAGGGAGCGGCCAGACGGATGCTGGACTGGAAGGCCATGATGCTGGTGGCCCTGGGAGTCGCGGTGACCATCGCCCGCCATCTGCTGGGGAGTCAGGGAGCATGACGCAGACCCACGAGGCGGCCCGATCCAGCGAGACGCCGGCATGGGTGCGCGGGCTGGCCTTCCTGCTCGTGGCGGCTTCCTGCTCGCAGCTCGCCTACGCCCTCCATCCCCGCAAGGGCCCCTTCATCGGCTACCTGGAGCTGGCGGCGGTGGGCGCCCTGGGAGCCTGGGGGCTGTGGGTGCTCTCCACCGGGCGCCTGCGGGTCCTGCGATGGCCGCCGTGGCCGATCTGGGCCTTCATGGCCGTGGCCGTGCTGTCCCTTGGCGGCGCCACGAGCCCCAGGGCGAGCGTGGTCGAGATCGTGCAGTATGCCCTGTACCTCATCGGGCTGTACGTGCTCTTCCTGGACGCCGGCAGGGGAGGGCTCGACTGGCTGGGGCCGGCGGCTTGTGTGGCCGTGGCCCTGGCAACGGCGGCCGCGCTGGCGCAGCTCGCCGGCGGGCGCGAGCCTATGCAGGTAGCGGGCCTGACGATGGACCGGAACGTCCACTCGGCGTTCCTGGCCTTCCTGCTGCCCCTGGTGTGGGCGTGGGGGGGCCGGTGGTGGCCCAGGCCGGCCGGGGTGGCGATAGCGGTGCTGGTGACCGCCGCGCTGGTGACGATGCTGGGCCCGCCGCACGTGTGGATCGCGGTCGCGGCGATCGCCTGGGTGTCCGCCGTGCTGCTGGAGCGCAGGCAGTGGTCCGCGGCCGCGGCGGTGGTGGGCCTGGCGATACTGGTGAACTTCGCGTCTCCCGTGCACCGCGGGTGCAACGTGGACGAATTGGTGAACCCCTGGGAGACTGGAGACGTCTATAAACTACTGAGGGAAGTAGGTGCGTCGGAGGACCAGCCGCTGATGAAGAAGCGCTGGCTGGAGTGGTGGCCGGCGCTGGCCATGATCGCCGACAATCCCTTGGTGGGCGTGGGGGCGGGCAACTACCAGCTCAACGTCGGCCAGCCGGAGTTCTGGGGCTACCTTCCCAACGCCAAGAAGACCGAACCGAACACTAACAACCTGTATCTTGTGGTCGGTGGAAGTATGGGCCTCGCCGGCCTGGCGGCCCTGATGGCCGTGTTCATCACGTTCATCCGACTGGCCGCGGCGGGCGCGCGGGATCGCGACCCGCTGATGGTCGGCGTGGCGGCTTCCCTGGTGGCCCTGGCGGTTGCGAGCGTCTTCACGGCGCTGCTCGTCCGCGGGGCCGCGGTGGCCTGGGTCGCGCTGATGGCCGCTGCCGCGAGCCGCGCGGCAGCACCGGCGCCCGCGCCCGCATCCCAGACCGGCCGCGAGCAGGCAGGTTGACCAGCGAAGGAGGAAGTCCTAGCTATGCCAAGAACGTGGATCGCCTTGCTGGGCGTAGCAGTCCTTACCGTGACCTTGATCGCCGCGGCCTGGGCGGCCAAGGTTTCCATCGTCGTCGAGGGCGAGCACTACTACAGCATCAAGCCCTCGATGCAGATCGTGGCTTCCCAGAGCGCCTCGGGCGGCAAGTTCGTCCAGATACCGCTCAAGAGGCCCCACGGCGAAGACGAGACCGGGCCCTATGATGACGGCAACGCCGTCTATCGCATCAACGTCCCCAGCGCCGGCCTGTACCGCCTCTGGGCGCGTGCTCACTGGCACGATTCCTGTGGGAACAGCTTCTTCGTCGTCGTGGACGACCAGCCCCAGTCCTGGATCGGCGAGGACGGCACGATGCAGAAGTGGCACTGGGTCAAGGGCAAGACCTACCAGTTGTCGGCCGGCGTGCACACCATCAAGTTCCAGAACCGCGAGGACGGGGCGAAGCTCGACCAGTTCATGCTGACCACCGACACACGCTACGTACCGACCCGTGTCGAGAGGGAGACCAGCCAGTACATCATCAGACCCAGCCAGTAAGTAGAAGGGGCAGTCCCTGCCACGGAGGCGCTGCCAGAAAGACCCAAAGTGAGGTAAGCATTACCGATGCGCGCGGGCACTAGCGGAACCGCGAGCCGGTGGGGTCGTATATGTCTCGTGGCCCTGCTGGCGTTGGTGTTGGGTACGATACAGGCGCCGGCGCAGGACGCGCAGGCCCCCGCTGCGGCGCCTGCGGACGGGGTCCAGTGGCTCGAGGAGAAGGGCGAGACCCCCTACGCCGTGCCCGGCGAGCTCAAGGCCGGCGACAAGGGCCTGGCGGTGCGGCTGTGGCTGGCGTCGGGCGACGCGGGCAAGGACGGTCTGGCGGTCGAGATCAAGGGTGGCGAGGCCCGGTTCCTGGCGGCCAGGGGCGGGCAGTTCTCCCCGCTCGGAACGCCCGGCAAGCTTCCGCCCGTCGGCGAGGAGCCTGTCGAGTTCTCGGTGCAGAGGCACGCGTGGCGCCTGCTGTTCATCTGCGGAGGCCACGTGGTCTGCAAGGCCTGGTCCTACGCCCCCGACGGTACCGCCGAGCGCGTGGGATGGGAGAGCCTGGGCGCGGGCCAGGCCGACGACCTGCGCGTGCAGCCCGTGGGCGAGATCTTCGCCACGGACAGCTTCATGCGCCTGGACACCGGCTCGGGGGGCTGGGAGACGGGCCGAGGGACCTGGCAGCAGCGGTCGCTGCGCGAGGACCAGCAGGCCGGAGCCATGGACGCCAGCAAGAGCACCAATCCCTTCAGCTACTTCGGCCAGGTGGGCAAGAGCGAAGGGGCTGCGGTCACGACGATCGGCTACTCGTTCTGGACCAACTACTCGATTGACGCGGCCGTGCGGGCGGGCCAGGACAGCGTGATCGGCGTGGTCGTATGCTATCAGGACGCCGACAACTACCTGGCGGCGAAGTGGACGAGCTGCGTGGGGGCGAGCGAGCCGCAGACCCTGAAGCTGGTGGCAGTCAAGGACGGCGAGGAGACCGTGCTGGCCCAGGAGCGCGCTGGCTTCCTGCCGGACCAGTGGTACCGGCTGGGCTTGGGCTACAGCGGCGGGCGTCTCGTCTGCTGGGTGGACGGGCAGAAGCGCGTGGCGGGCGAGACCGACCTGTTCGGCCAGGGGTCGGCGGGCCTCCTGGCCGGCGGCAGTGAAGGCGTCTTCTTCGACGACGTGGCGATCCAGGACTGGAGCGCCGAGGGCGACGACTTCAAGGTGGCGCAGCCCGGGAAGTGGATCCCCCAGAGCGGCACCTGGGAAGTCTCCGGTGGGGTCATGAAGGCAACCGGTAAGGGCGAGGCCCTCGCGCTGGCCGGGCAGCCCGACTGGAAGAACTGCCGCGCCGGGGCGGGAGTGAAGATCGGGACGGAGCAGGCCGGGATCCTGATGGGGGCCGACGGCGACGCGCAGGTCCTGGCGGCGCTGCACAAGGCGGGCCAGGGCGACAAGCTCTCGATCCTCAGCAAGACGCGCGACGGTCAGTGGCAGGAGGCGGCGGTCATGGCTCTGGGCGCGAGCGCGCCCTGGAGGCGGCTGGAGGTCGCCGTCGAGGATGGGTATGTGGTAGCCTCGTGCAACGGCGCGCAGGCGCGGGCCTTCGTGCCCGGCGCGGGCATGGGCCGGGTAGGGCTTCTCACCCGCGGGGGTAGCGCGGCCTTCGATGACTTCGCGGTCGAGCCGATCCCGCCGCCGCCGACCGCCCACCTGGTCAAGGAGTTTACCGACGCCCAGCAGCACTTCGAGATGGCCGAGTGGGCGGCCACCAGGCATGCCTGGGTACCCGCGGCGACGGACCTGAACCTGCCCGACGCCGAGAAGCCCAAGGCGGAGGGCGTGTGGTGCACTAAGGGCGACTACTACGGTGACTACACGGTGGACGTGCCCCTGACCGGGATCGGGGCCAGGGACCTGGACCTGGCCGTGGCACTGGACTCGGATCCGCGGTGGCAGGGCACCGGCGTGACGGTCCGGGTGGCGGGCAAACCGGGGCAGAAGAGCCTGGCCCTGACCATCCTCAACGGCACGGAGCAGGTGGCCCAGCAGCAGGTGGACGTGGAGGCCGCGCAGGCCACCTTGAAGTGCTCTCGGCTGGGGGAGTTCGTGGTGATCGAGGTGGACGGCAAGCTGGTCTACTCGGGCAAGCTCCTCTCGCCCGAGGGCAGCAAAGCAAGCGCTCAGTAGCGCCGGACAGGTGAAGAGGCATGAGGGTGGCTGTTCTCGCGATGCTCGTGGTACTGACGGTGGCCGTCTTGGCACCGGCCGCGGAGATGGACTTCGCCCAGGCGCTTGAGGCCCTGAGGTCGGGGCAGGCGGAGGCGGCGGCTCAGGCGCTGGCCGCGATCGTGGGCAAGGAGCCCGGCAATCTCGGCGCGCGCTTCTGGCTCGGCCGGGCGCTGCTGGACTCGGGCAAGGTGGCCGAAGCCGCGGCCGAATGGCGCCAGGTGCTGGCGCAGAAGCCGGAGTCCACGGACACGCGCTACTGGCTCGGCGTGGCTCTGGAACGGCAGGGCGATACGGACGGCGCCAGGCAGGCGTGGGAGGAGGTGCTGAGGCGGGACCGAGGCTACGCCGCGGCGCGCCAGGCCCTGGCCAAGCTGGGCAAGGCCCGCGAGGCGCCCGAGCCGGCGGCCCCCGCCACCAAGCCGACCGATAGGCCACGGCCGGCCCACAGCCGCGTGGTGGTCAACCTGGGCACCAGCGGCCTGGACATCGGGACGCTGGACCTGCTCTCGCGCAACGTGCTGGACTACACCTTCAGTGACGCCCCGACGGACTGGTACACGGCGTCGGGTAACTGGGGCACGACGAACCGCTGGACCTGCAGCCCGCAGTGGTCTTGGTTTGGCGGCATGGCCGAGATGGGGCCGGTGTCCGCGTGGAACAAGCACGGCTTCGCCGGCGACATGACGGTGGACATGTACATCGCCTGGGGCATGATCTACGGCTACGCGCGCGGGCACTACAAGAACCCCAACGATCTGAACATAAGCATCTGCGCTGACGGCACCGACCTGTTCAGCGGATACACCTTCGTGGTGGGCGGCTGGGAGAACCAGCGCACGGCGATCCTGAGGAAGGGCGAGGTACTGGCCGCCACGGACGAGGCCTGGGCACTGCCGCCGGCCTTCGAGGACCAGGACCCCGGCACCTACGAGCATCACCGCAAGTGGTGGGGCATCAGGGCCCGCAAGAAGGGCAACGTGCTGCAGCTCTACTTCGATAACCGGCTGGCCCTCGAGGCGGTGGACCCGGCCCCGCTGGACCGCGGTCAGGTGGCGCTGTGGGGATACGACAACCGCGTCGTCCTCTCGCGCGTGCGGTTGTACTACGAGGACCTGGTGCCGAGCGGCGCGCAGTTGCCGGCTGAGAAGTGGGCCGTGCGCCAGCAGCTTACCGTGGACGGAGGCCCGGCGCCTCGCATCGGAACCGCCGGCGTGCTGGGCAGCGGCTTCGAGCAGACCGCCGAGCCCGTGACCGTGCGCGACGGCAGCTTCACGAAGCTCACGCTCGCGGCGCCCGGAGCCAACGACAAGGGCCGGTGCCTCAAGCTCATCAACGGCGGACCCGGCGGGACCTTCGGGGCGAACCTGATCTCCCAGCCGGTGGACCTGGTCAAGATGCCCTTGCTGTCCTTCGACTACCGCCTCCCAGCGGAGGCCAGGGTAAACCTGTACGCCACTGTCAACGGCAAGCTGTACGAGATCGTCTTCTGCGGACGAGAGGCTCCGGCTGCCCTGGCCGAGATCGCAGGGCGCGTGCCCGACGTGCAGGCTGATGGTCGCTGGCATCGCGCCCAGCTGGACCTGCTGGGGGTGCTGCGCCGGGCGACGGGTGCGTGGACGGCCGACAGCCTCGTCGCCAACGAGCTGTGGTTCGGCAATCTCAACGAGACCGACTACCTCACCGCCGGCCTGGGGGGCAATCAGGCCGGTACGGTATGGTCCCTGGACAACCTGTACCTCTGCGGCCCGTCACAGAAGGTTAGTCTTTCGCCGCCCGCGACCGCCGGCGGCAAGAAGATCAAGGCCGTCGCCTGGGACGTGAACCAGGACCCGACGGCCGAGCCGAGCAGGGACGGCGCGGCCGCGCCGGCGCCGAAGGAAGTGGCCCCGGGCAAGAGCGGCTGGTGGTGGGCGCATGTGGCGGCCCAGGCGGAGGACGACACGTGGCTGGCGACGGCCCACGCGGCCGTGCCCATTGACGTTGATCCGCCTCAGCCGCGCCTGGTCTCGCCTCAGCCCGAATCGGTGGCCGGCGATGAGGCCATCGTGGTGGCCTTCGACGACGCGGGCCCGACGGCCGTGGACTGGCGGACGCTCAGCCTCAGCGTGGCCGGCAAGGCCCTGCGGCCCGGCCAGCCGGGGGTGAAAGTGGAGCCTGAGACCGCGCGGGTGATCGTGGAACCCGCCGAGGCCGGGCTCTCCTTCGAGGACGGCAAGCCCGTCGAGGTCGAGGTCGCCGTGCGGGACGCGGCGGGCAACCAGCTCTCGGGCGAGCAGCGATGGAGCTTCACCTGCTCGGCCCAGCAGGACAAGCGCGGGCCCAGGATCGCCGGCTTGCAGGTGGGCCGCCCCTACCTCGTGGACGCCGACTTCGAGACGGCACTCCCGCCCATGGAGAGCTACTCCGGCGACTCCGGCGCCCTGCTGACGCTGGACACCAGCACGGCGGCGAGTGGCAAGGGCAGCCTGCGGCTCTCCAACCCCATCGAGTATGGACGCTTCGGCGTTCGCCTCGTCACCGAGCCCTTCGACGCCGGCGTCTACCGACTGGTGAGCTTCGACTATCGCGTGTCGCCCCACTACCGCGGCGACTTCGCGGTCTACTGCAACGGCGACTGGAGGGCCGTGAAGTTTTGCGACTCCGACCAGAGCATCGGGTACCTTGGGGAAGTGGATAACGTGGTGGCCGACGGTCAGTGGCACCACGGGGAGTTCAACCTCTACGATATGCTCGTCCGCGCCGACCCCAAGGCCAGCAGCTACACCGTGCGATGGTTCGTGCTGTCGGACTGGGGACGCATGGCCAACTACCGCCGGCGCAGCGTGTGGCTGGACAACCTGCAGGTGATCCCCGTCAGCAGCTCCGCCCAGCCGCTCAAGGTAGCCCTCAATGCGATGGACCCGGGCGGCGTGGCCGGAGCCTCTTGGGTGCTCGACCAGCTTAGCACTGCGGCGGCCCCCCGGAAGGCTCAGACCGAGAGCACCGTCTTCGAGGTGCCCGCCCCCGGCAGCGGCCAGTGGTGGATCCACTGTCGCGCCTGGGACAAGGCCGGGAACATGAGTGAGGCAGTGGACCGGCGCGTGCTGCTGGACGGCGAGCAGCCGGTAGCTTCGCCCATCGGGCCGGCGGCCGACGGGCGCGCGGCGGCCAGTGAGGTATCCCTCGCCCTGTTGGACAGGGGTATCGCCGGCGTTGACCCGTCGAGTGTGGTGCTGGAGGTGGGGGGCCAGGGCTACACCTGCGAGAACTCGGGACTGACCTTCGACGCGGCCCAGCGGCAGCTAACGTGGAGCTGCGAGAAGGTGCAGCCCGAGCCGGTGGTCTTCAAGGACGGTCAGACGGTGACCGTGCGCTTGGCCAAGGCGACGGACTACGCGGGCAACGAGTCCGAGACGCACCCGATGTGGAACTGGGTCATGGACTACAGGATGGACAACGTCCCGCCGCCCGTGGCCACGATAGACTCGGCGACCCACCGCACCTTCCTCACCGAGACCTTCGAGGGGGGCCTGGGCCAGTGGGCCAGCCCGGGGGGTACCAACGGGGCGAAGGTCGATCTGGACACCAGTAGCCCGGCCGACGGCAAGGCGGCCGTCAAGCTGACGCAGGTGCAGGGCGGGTCGCTGATGCAGGCCTATGCCTGTCGGACGACCTTCTATGCCGAAGCCTACCCGATGATCGCCTTCGACTACAACTTCCGGCCGGGCGTGCATCTCGACCTGATGGTGCTGTGCAACGGCCAGTGGTTCGCGGTGGCGATGAGCGACAACCCGGCGGGCGCGGTAGGTCGCGTCCCGGACATCGTCGCTGACGGCAAGTGGCATCACGCGTCGGTCAACGTGTTCCCACTGCTGCGGCGAACCATCCAGAAGGGCAGCCTGGCCGTGACCCAGGTCCTGATCACGGACCGCAATAGCGCCGATAACCAGCCCGGGGCGGTGGCCCTTTTCGACAACTTCGTCATCGGCCAGATAGGTAACGGCGCGGCAAAGCTCGCCTGGCGGGCGACCGACGCGACGGGCATTCAGGGGTACAGCTACGTGGTGGACCGCAAGGGCGGCACCGAGCCGGACACGCAGGCCGAGACCACCGAGCGGGCCCTCGTTCTGAGCAAGCTCGAGACGGGGCTCTGGTACCTGCACGTGCGCGCCCAGGATGGGGCAGGCAACTGGGGCCCGGCGTCCCACTATGCTATCCTGAACGGCAACGCCGGCTAGAGGCGACCCCGGCGACCCCACGGTGCCCGCGAGCCGGATGCCGCGGCGTCTCGGCCCCTGGAGCGGTGGCTCGACCTTGCGTACCCGTGCTCTGCTGTTCGTAATGGCCCTTGCGCTCGCCCTGCGGCTGCCGGGCCTCTTCTGGGGCTTGCCGGGGCCGACACACCTGTTCTCATACCATCCCGACGAGTTTCACTCGCTGCGGGGGGCGCTCTCCTTCGCCCAGGGCGACCTGAACCCCCACTTCCTCAACTACGGATGCCTGTATCTGTACGCCGTGGCGGGCACCTGCGCGGCGGCGCATCCGTCGCTGATGGCGGCGGTGGCGCAGACGCCGGCGGCGCTGCCACGGGCCCTGAGGACCTGGACCGCGGACGCGCGCCTCGTGTCGCTGGTGGCGGGGCTGGCTACAGTGGCGGCCGTGGCGCTGGCCGCGCAGGCCCTCGGCGGCCACGGCCTCTGGGCGGCGCTGGCGCTGGCGCTGATGCCCCTGCACAGCCTCCACTGCCGCTATGCCACGGTTGACGTCACGCTGGCCCTGTTCGTGGCCCTGGCCGTGTGGGCAACGGCCAGGGGACAAGCCAGGCCCGCCCTGTACGTCTGGGCGGGCGTCTTCGCCGGCCTGGCCGCCTCGACCAAGTACACCGGGGCGGTTGTCCTGGCCGCGCCCCTGGTCGCGCTGGCAGTGGACGGTGGTCTCCCCGCCGGGAGGCGCGCGGGCCTCGCCGCGGCCTGCGCGGGGGCTGCCCTCCTGGCCTTCGCGGTCACGTCGCCCTACGTTCTGCTGGCCTGGCAGGAGGCCGGCAGGGATGTCCTTTTCGAGATGCGGCACATGCGGGTGGGCGAATCGCCCGCGAGAGAGGCCGAGCCCTGGGGCCCCTGGTTTCACCTGAAGTGGCTCACGCTTGGCACCGGAGGCCTGGCGCTCGCGGGCCTCATCGGCATGGCCATGGCCGCGGCCGCGGGCGACCGGGAACGCCGCTGGCTCCCCGTCGCCGTCCTGGCCGCGATCCTGGTCGTCATGATATCGGCGACGGGCGTGCGGTACGCCAGGTACGAGCTGCCGCTGCTGCCGCTGGCGGCCCTCGGCGTCGGCTGGCTGGGCGCTCTGGGGCGGCGCGGCGCGACGGCCGTCCTGACCGCGCTGATGGCCCTGGCGGCCGTGCACTGTGTCACGATCTGCGTGCAGCTCACCAGGCCGGACAGCAGGGACTTGGCCCTGCGCGAGCTCGTGCAGCGCAGCGAGGCCGACCAGTCGGTGGGGATGCCCTGGCAGCCGTGGTTCCAGGGGCCGCCGGTGGACTACTGCAACGGCGGCGAGGCCCTGCGGCGCAACCCGCTGTGGGCTGGGTTCTCGCGTGAGCTGAGGCAGCTCGTGGTGACCGGCTACGACGCGGGCGCGCTGGGCGATGGTGGGCCCGACTGGTTCAGCCTCGGCGAGGTCGAGGATCGGGACTTCCGCCGGGCGGGGCAGGCCACGCCCTTCTGGCAGGCGCTTGAGGCCCACTACGAGGTCGTGGCCGAGTGGCATCAGGGAAGTCTGGCGGGGCTCGCGCCGCGAGCGCTGAACCCGCCGCAGGACTGGCTGTACCCCGTGATGCCACTGAAGCTAATGCGGCAGCGCAGCGGCTTATCGGGATAGGTGGCGTCGGCTGGGCAGCGGAAGAACCACGACAGGATTAGCTTGACAGCGAGAAGGGTATGTACTACTATAGGTAGTAATGTGGAGGTAGGAACCATGGCGAAGCAAGCGCCCAGACTATCTAGACTGCATCCCGATCGGCCAGGCATCGAGCTAGCATTGGGTGATCTCGAGTCGGCCGTGATGAAGGTCATTTGGGCCGCCGGTGAGCCGCTCCCCGTCGAGACAGTGCGGCAGGTCCTCGAGGACGGCGGGCGCAAGACGGCCTACACGACGGTGATGACGACGCTGGCGCGGCTGCACAAGAAGGGGATCCTGGACCGGGAGCTGCACGGCAGGGCTTACCACTACTGGGCCGCGCTGACGGAGGAGGAGTTCGCGCGGGCCGTGGCCCAGATGGCGATAGACGGCGTCCTCGGCGCCTTCAGCGTGCCGGCCGTGGCCTACTTCGTCGAGGCCCTGGGCGAGCGCGACCCTCAGCAGCTCGACCTGCTCGCCGAGCTCGTGGAACGCAAGCGAAGTGAGATGTCCGACCAAGAGCCATGATCGTGGCGGTAGCGGCCCTCACGTCCGCCTGGATAGCGGGGGCCCTGGCCCTGGTGCTGCTGGCCTTGCCCGTGGCCTCTGTGGCACGTCTGCTCCCGCCTCGCCAGGCCAGGATTGGCGCCCTGCTGTGGGCCCTTGCGGCCGCGGCAGGGCTTGTCGTGTCTGGGACCGTGCTGGTCCTCGCGCCGCAGTGGGCGGCGCACCCTCTCCTGTACACGCCTCATCTTGAGCGGCCCCTCCCCCACCTGTGTCTGCTGGGAGCGGCGCGGTGGTGGCTGGGGGTGGAGCTGATCCGGGCGCTCACGCTGGCCGCTTTGGGGCTGATGGCGGCGGGCCTGACGCGCCTGGCCCTGGGGCTGGGGCGGACCAGGGCCGTGGCCGCGACCCTGCGGGAGCTGCCCCCTCTGCACGGCGCCCTCGACCCGCACGTCTTCGTCGCCGACGACGCGCGAGGTGGCAGCACGACCGTCGGGCTGCTCAGACCGCGCGTGGTGGTCAGCAGGGCGCTGGCCGAGGAGCTGGCGCCCGACGCCCGGGCGGCCGTGATCAGCCACGAGCAATGCCACATCCGCTGGCGCGACCCCCTGGCGCGCCTGGCCCTGTCGGCCGTCGCCGTGGCCTGGCCTGTGCCGGGCCTGCTGGTGCTGCACGAGTGGACCCGGATGAGTGAGCTGGCGGCCGACTGGCAGGCCGTGACCCGCGTGGGGGCTCAGGCCTGGCGGGATGCCCTGGCCGCGCTGGACCGAGACGGGGGCACTGCCGAGGAACGGCTGCGCCGCGTCGAGCACCCCGCAGCCGGCAGCGCGGGCTGGATGGCCGCCGCGGCGTCCTGGAGCTTCCTTGGCGCGGCAGCCCTGGCGCTGTATGGGCGGACTGCCCTTCTCTCGGTGGTGTGCCTCTTCGAGACGGTCCTCACCTCCTGGCAGTAGTGCGGGAGACCCACGGCCCTGCCGCCGGGCGAGCTGGTCCCTCTCCCCCATCCCCAACGTGACGAGGCGCGTGGTGACCCCGCACGAGCGCCGGCTTCGCAGCGCCGGCGAGGCTCGTGCAAGGAGGCCCAGGGCCTGGGACGAATAGGCGCTCACCAAGGAGGGACGCGTGATGGACGACCAGCCGGCAGTGAAGGTAATGATCCTGGGCGTGGATGCGCCGATAGTGCCGCGCGTGCTCAAGTACGTTGCGGAGGGCGAGATGCCCAATCTGCAGTCCCTGATCGAGGAGGGCGTCGTGGCGGAGAACTGCCTCGTGCCCTTCCCGACGATAACCCCGCCGAACTGGGCCACGATCGTGACCGGCGCCTGGCCCGGCACCCACGGAGTCACCTGCTTCCACGTGCACCGCCCCGGCGACCCGCTCGATGAGACCCACCCGGGCTTCGTGAGCTCCGAGGTGCAGGCGGAGTTCCTCTGGGAGGCGGCGGCCCGCGCGGGCAAGAGGTCCATCGTCCTCAACTACCCCACGTCCTGGCCGCCGCGCGGCCGGCACCGGCTGGTTCAAGTGGCAGGGCCGGGCCTGGCACCCAACGAATGGCGCGAGTACCCCGGCCGCAAGCAGCCGTGGCTGGTCGCCAACGACCTGTGCGCGGCCCAGCTCCTCGCGACCGACGACTACCCCCAGGGCACCGTGGTGGAGCCGAGCGCCCCGCGCGACTGGGAGAACCAGCCCGAGGGCGCCACCGTCGAGTACGAGCTGCCGCTGGCCTTCCGCAGCGCGCTGCACGAGCTGGAGCCCGTGACGTGGTGGGGGCTGGTGGTGAGCGACGGCGAGGGCCCCAGGCTGCTGATCTGCCCCGGCAAGAACGCGGCCACGCCGATCTGCGAACTGCGGGCGGGCCAGTGGAGCGACAAGGTCCTGTGGCAGTTCAACACCGAGGAGGGACCCCGCCGCGGTGTGCTCAAGTTCAAGCTGCTTGAGCTGCGGCCCGACGGCGGGGAGCTGAAGCTGTTCCTCAGCCCGATCTGCGCGCTGGACGGCTACCACCATCCGGCGGAGGTGGCCGAGGAGCTGGCGGCGCTGGACCCCATGCCGCTGTCCGTCTTCGGTATCCAGGAGCTGAACCTGGAGTGGATAGACGACGAGACCTGGGCGGAGGTGATGTGGGAGGCCCACCGGTGGCTGGGCGACGCGGCGGACCATCTCCTGTCGAGCAAGGCCTGGGACCTGTTCGCCATGCACCTGCACTGCCCCGACTGGGCCTACCACGCGATGGCGACGCGCCTGGACCCGCTGACCGAGCCGGACCCGGCCGTGCGGGCACGGTTCGAGGGCTTCGAGCGCGAGTTCCACCGGGCCTGGGACGAGATGCTGGGCAAGATCCTGGCCCACGCCGACGAGAACACCGTCGTGGTGGTCGTGTCGGACCATGGGGCCACGGCCACGGGGCGGAACGTCCCGCTCAACAAGATCCTCCAGGACGCCGGGCTGCTGGTCGTCGAGCAGACGGACGACGGGCCCAAGGTGGACTGGTCGCGGACCAGGGCCGTGGCGCAGCGGTCCTGCTACGTGTACGTGAACCTCGAGGGGCGCGACCCCGAGGGCTCCGTCAAGCCCGAGGACTACGAGACGGTGCGCGACCAGATCATCGAGGCCCTGCTGTCCTACCGCGACCCCGAGCTGGGGGTGTGCCCCTTCGTCATGGCCTGGCGCAGAGAGGATGCACGGCCGCTGGGGCTTTACGGCGAGAGGGTGGGCGACATCGTTTTCGCCTACCGGCCGGACTTCGTCGGTCAG
Organism: uncultured Armatimonadia bacterium; assembly: GCA_964608495.1. Classification (GTDB taxonomy): domain Bacteria; phylum Armatimonadota; class Zipacnadia; order Zipacnadales; family FEN-943; genus JAKORR01. The sequence continues at coordinate 53,201 of CAZSOQ010000002.1, forward strand.
CACGGGCCGCACCTGCCCACCGCTGAGTGGGGCATCGGCGACCTGCACGGCCTGCTCATCCTCAAGGGCCCGAACATCAAGAAGGGCGAGAAGCTGGCGAGAACCGCCTGGATCACGGACGTGGTGCCGACGGTCTGCTACCTGGCCGAGTGGCCCGTGCCCAGGCAGGCCGAGGGCGCGGTGCTCTACCAGGCGCTTGAGGACCCGGATGCGCAGACAGACGAGCTGCGACATCTGCGGCGCAACTACGCCCGGCTGAAGCGGGCCTACGACACCGACCAGCACCTCACGCACAGCTACCACGATCTCGGCGCCCCGGAGGCCGACTCCTAGGCCACTACCCGGAGACAGGAGACGAAGCCGGATGTCGCAGCACTCCCCCGGGAGGCCCTGGGCCCGAGGGCTGACAGCCGCCGGCCTGGTCCTGGCCATCGGGGGTCCCCTGGCGTGCGCCGCGGCCGAGGATTGCCCCGGGGCCACAACCAGACCGAAGGCCGGGGCCTGCTCGCCTCGCGCAGGATGCGGCGGCAGCCAAGGTGCCTGAAGGGTGGAGCCGCGTGGCCCTGACGTAGGAGCCAGCCGTTGCCGGCAGTCCTGTCGCCAGCAATGGCTGGCTCCTACGGGAGGGCCGGCGCCCTGCGCCCGGCGTACCCCCTGGCGGTCGGGGTGTCTGCGTTACCTGCCTTTGCCTGTGACAGACCCGTCCTTAGGCAACCGAACACGCCCGGGTGGCAGTGAATAGAGATGTCGTGGTTGCCGCTTCTTGCCTTCAGCATCGGCCATGCCCTGAACGACGGGTATCTGGACATGGTGCCACCGCTGCTGCCCGTCATCGCCACAACCTACGGGCTCACGAAGGCGCAGCTCGGCACGCTCATGCTGGCCCTCGCGATCCCGGCCAACTTCGGCCAGCCCTTCGTCGGCGTGGCCCTGGACCGGCATCGCTACCGCGGCGCCGCCGCCGTCGGGCTGGCCCTCGGCCTGCTCGGCGTGGGCTGGGTCGGCCTGGGTGCCAGCGTCTCGGTCCTGGCCCTGGCCTTGTTTACCACGGGCGTGGGGACGGCGATCTACCACCCGGCCGGCGGGTCCTGGGTCGGCGACATCGGTGGGCGGAGCCGCCGCGCGGCCGCCTTCAGCGTCTTCGCCAGCGTCGGCGCCGTGGGCTACGCCGCCGGCGCGCTCGCCGGCCCGCTGCTTTACCAGGCCTTTGGCATGGAGGGCCTGACCTGGGCCGCGCTCTTGGCCCTCGCCTGGGTGCCGGTGGTGCTGATGGCCGAGCGGAGGCGAGCGAGAACGACGGGCACGGCGAGGGCCGCTGTCGGCCAGGCCTGGACGGAGCGCCGCAGCCTCACGGCGGTGCTCGCGACCACGACCCTGCGCTCGGTCACCGTCGGCGGCTTCGCTACCTTCCTGCCGATCCTGGCGTCCGAGCGGGGCCTGGGACTCGTGGCGGGCGGCGGGACGCTCTTCGGTTTCCTGGCCGCCAGCTCCTTGGGCCTGGCTCTGGGAGGCACGGCCGACAGGTGGGGCCGCAGGCGAGTGACGATTGCGAGTCTGGTGGTCGGAGGGCCGCTGATGGCGGCCGGCGCGCTGGTGCCCGGCTTGGCCGGGATCGCCGCCCTGTGGATCGGGGCGCTGATACTCCGCCTGGGCGAGCCGGGCAATATCGCCCAGACCCAGGAGATCATGGTCGGCAGCACCGGCACGGCGGCGGGCATGGCCATGGGGCTGTCCTGGGGCGTGGCCGGCCTGGCCTACCCGCCGCTGGGCGCGCTGGCCGACGCCATGGGCACCAACGTAGCCCTGGCCGCCTGTGCCGCCCTGTGCCTGCTGGCCATCGTCCCAGCGGCGATGATGCCGGAGACTAAGCCCGAGTAGGAGGGCCGAACATGGCTACCCGACGAGAGATGACGCCGCATGACCGCGTGCGCACCGCCATGAGCCGGCGGGTGCCCGACCGGGTCCCCAAGACCGCGGGGTTCACGGCCACGGTGGAGGAGCGCTACCAGCAGCACGTGGCGGCTGAGCTGGGCCTCGACCTGAGCAAACCCGAGGACGCGGCCAAGCTGCCGGGCGCCGCGGGCTACTTCGGCATGGAGGTGCGGGGCGCAGGCTTCCGCGGGCCCGAGGCCCTGCCCGACTTCCGCCCCTTCTTCCAGGAGGACCTGCCCGACAACGCCTCCTTCAGTGAATATGGGGCGGCCAATTCCCCCGGCACCTTCTACCACTTCACCCGGCGACACTACCCCCTGGCCGGAGCGGGCAGCGTGGCCGACTACCACGGTTACCCCTGGCCCGACTTCACGCCCCCGCGCCGGCACGAGCACCTCCAGGCCGACGTGGCGCGGCTGCTCCAGGGCGGCTGGTATGTCCAGGGCGGTGTGGGGCATATCTTCGAGAACGCGTGGCAGATCCGCGGCATGGAGGACCTCTTCGAAGACATGATCCTGCGACCGGACATGGCCACCTTCCTCCTGGACCGCCTGACCGAGGACCGGGCCTTCCAGGCGAGGCGCTACGCCGAGGCGGGCTGTGACTCGATCGGCTGCGGCGACGATGTGGGAATGCAGGACCGGATGATGATGAGCCCGGCCATGTGGCGCGAGTGGTTCAAGCCGAGATGGGCCTACGTGTGGCAGGTGGCGAGGAAGGCCAACCCCGACCTACAGATCTGGTACCACTCAGACGGGTACATCGAGCCGATCATCCCCGACCTGATCGAGATCGGGCTGGATATCCTCAACCCAGTGCAGCCCGAGTGCATGGACCCGGTGAAGCTGAAGCGCGAGTACGGCGACCGCCTGGCTTTCTGGGGGTGCGTGGGCACCCAGACGGTCATGCCCTTCGGGACGCCGGAGAAGGTCCGCGAGACGGTGAAGTGGCTGGTCGAGACGGTCGGCGACGGCGGCGGCCTGCTGCTGGCACCGACCCACGTGCTTGAGCCCGACGTGCCCTGGGAGAACGTTCTGGCCTTCTTCGAGGCGGTTGAGCGGTACGGAAGGTACGCCGAGTAGCGATTCGGCCCGCAGTTCGGGGCTTTTCGGGCCTTCAGCGGGGAGGGTGAAACGGGTTCACCACTTATTCGGCTGTTCACGCCTCTTTGCGTGTGTTTGCGGCGGTTTGCGTGGGCCGAACCGCGCATTACGTTAAATCCGTCGGCGCCGACCAGGATAGCCGGAAAGAGGGCGTCATGCCGGTGCCCGTCTCAGCCAATCGCCAACCCGCGATCCCCTTCACCCACCGACCCCATGGCCGCGAGGAAGGTTGCGCCCGGCCGTCACGGTGTGGGGAGGCTAGTCGCCCGCGTCCTGGTGGTGGACCTCGAGGTCGAACTTGGTGACTCGGGCTTCCTGGCTCACGGGGATGGGGTAGTCGTTGTCGAAGCAGGCCGTGCAGAAGTTGGTCTTGGGCAAGCCCACGGCGCGGATCAGCCCTCTCATCGTCTGGTAGTCCAGGGAGTCGGCGTTGAGGTGCCTGCGGATCTGCTCGACGGACATCCTGGCGGCAAGGAGGTCGCGCTGGGCGGACGTGTCTATGCCGTAGAAGCAGGGGTAGGGGATGGGCGGGGAGCAGATGCGCAGATGGATCTCGCGGGCCCCGGCGGCGCGGAGCAACTCGACCTCGGGCCCGGTGGTGGTGCCGCGGACGATGGAGTCGTCCACCACGACCAGACGCCGGCCGGCGATGGCTTCCTTGAGGGTGCTGAGCTTCATACGGACGCCGAGCTCGCGGAGGCGCTGGTCGGGGGCGATGAAGGTGCGGAAGATGTAGCGGTTCTTGATGACCGCCTCGCCGAAGGGAATGCCGCTGACCTGGGCGTAGCCGATGGCGCCCGGGATCCCGGTCTCCGGGATGGGCACCACGAGATCGGCGTCGGGCACGTCCTGCTGGGCGAGCATGTGGCCCATGCGCACGCGGGCGCTGTAGACGCTCTTGCCGTAGATGTGGCTGTCGGGGCGCGCGAAGTAGATGAACTCGAAGACGCAGCAGGCCTTGCGCTCGCTGTCCTGGACCTGGGTGGCGTGCATGCCGCCGTCGTCGAAGACGATCAGCTCGCCGGGCTGGACTTCGCGCACGAAGCCGGCGCCGATGGTAGAGAGGGCGCAGCTCTCGGAGGCGATCACCCATCCGTCGCCACTAAGCTGACCGATGCACAGCGGGCGGACACCGTAGGGATCGCGGACGGTGATGAGGCGGTCGGGGGTGATGACGCCGAGGGAATAGGCTCCCTGCACCGTCTCCATCATCTCGACCAGAGCGTCCTCCACAGAGTCGGCGCGGGAGCCTTCGAGGAACTTGCACATGACCTCGGTGTCGCTGCTGCCGGCGAAGGAGACGCCCTCCTCCTCGAGTTGGGCGCGCAGGGGCGCGGCGTTGAGGAGATTGCCGTTGTGGGCGATGGCGAAGGGGCCGCTACGGTGCCGGCCGATCATGGGCTGGGCGTTGGCGCGGATATTGCCGCCCATGGTGGAGTAGCGGACGTGGCCGAGGCCGACGTGGCCCTTGAGGCGCTGGATGATGTCCTCGTCGAAGACCTGGAAGGCGAGACCGAGATCGGCGTGGCCGGTGAGGACCTTGCCGTCGCCGGTGACGATCCCGGCGCTCTCCTGGCCGCGATGCTGCAGAGCGAAGAGGCCGAAGTAGGCTGTGCGGGCCACGTCTTGAGGCGGGGCATAGACACCGAAGACGCCGCACTCCTCCCGCCAGTAGGGGCGGGAGGGATAGCAGCCCATGCACGGATAGGTCACGGTCTCACCTCGGGGCGCCGGGCCCGCCGCCGTCCGTGGCGGGTCGGCCAGGAAGGGTGCTGACGGTGGCTGAGCGCACGCTGTCGGCCAGGGCCTGACGCAGTTGCGCCAGCCTGTCAGCGAGGTCCTGGTCGGCCAGGGCCAGGATCTGGGCCGCGAGCAGGGCCGCGTTGCGTGCCCCGTTGATGGCTACGGTCGCGACAGGCACGCCGCTGGGCATCTGGACCGAGGCCAGGAGGGCGTCGAGGCCCAGCAGCGGCGAGCTCGCCAGGGGCACGGCGATCACCGGCAGGCGGGTTAGGCCGGCGACGGCTCCCGCGAGGTGGGCGGCCCATCCGGCCCCTGCGACGATCACCTTCGTGCCCCGGGCCTCCGCGCCCGAGACGATCTCGCGCACCAGGTCCGGCGTGCGATGCACCGAGGCCACGCGCACCTCGTGGGGGATACCCAGAGCCGCAAGCTGCTCCCAGCAGGCCCGCATCAGGTCTTCGTCCGAGGCGCTGCCCAGCAGAACCAGCACGGATGGAGCGTCAGGCATCAGGTTGTCCGGCCTCCACTGCGCGGAGAGCTATGTCGCTGCGGGCATACATCCGGGCAAAGTGAATAGCCGCCACGGCCTCGTAGGCACGGTCGCGCGCCGCCGCGAAGGTGTCGCCCAGGGCGGTCACGCCCAGCACGCGACCACCGCTGGTGACCAGCTCACCGTCCCTGCGGGCAGTGCCGGCGTGAAAGACCACCACGTCCTCGAGGGCCTCCGCGTCTTCCAGTCCGGTGATGATTCTACCCTTTTCATACTCGCCGGGGTACCCTCCCGACGCCACCACGACACAGACGCAGCGGCGAGGGCTCCAGGCGGGCCGGACCTCATCCAGGCGCCCCTCCACGGCGGCCTGCAGGATCTCGACCAGGTCGCTGTCCAGGCGCGGCATCACAACC
>CAZSOQ010000003.1:0-49573 GCA_964608495.1 uncultured Armatimonadia bacterium
CCCGTGTCCTGTGGCTGCGGTGCCAGGAAGTGCCGCAGCTTGAGTTCCGCGGCGAGGGCCGCGTGAGGCGCGTGTACCAGATGTGGGGCGAGGTGCTCAACGAGTCCGACCAGCCGCTGCCGGTGGCCGTGGTGCGGGGCGCGCTGCTCTATGGAAACCAGGCGGCCGGGTATGGGCTGTCGGAGGTGCAGAACGTGCCTCCGGGCGGCCGCGCGGGCTTCAACTTCTACTCCTACCAACTGGGGCTGGAGGGCGCGGCCAAGCCGAATGCCTACGACGCCATGGTGATTCCGGGATTCCAGATCAGCCAGGCCTTCAAGGACCTCGGCGCCTACGGTACGATGCTCGAGCAGCTCCTGATGGGCAGCGGCGGCATATAGCGCGCACGGCGCCGTGCCCGTCGGCGCACACCCCACCAGGGAGGTAGCGACTCGTGGCCTTGCATGACTGTGATGTGGCCGTCGTCGGCGGCGGCGTCGCCGGCTGCACGGCCGGGATGTACGCCAGCCGATACGGGCTGGACACGCTGATCTTCGGCGGCGGACTTCCAGGCGGACAGGCGGCCCTCGCCGTCCGCATCGAGAACTACCCCGGCTTCCCCGACGGCGTGTCGGGCATGGAGCTGGCTCAGGCCGTGCGGACCCAGGCCGAGAGGATGGGGGCCGAGCTCGTGACGGCGCAGGCCATGGGACTGTCGCGGGCCGACGATGGGCGGTGGATACTGTTCAGCGACGTGGGCGAGGCGAGGGCCGTGGCGGTGATAGTGGCCACGGGAGGACGGCCGCGCAAGCTGGGCATCCCGGGCGAGGAGGAGTTCGCCGGTGCCGGCGTGAGCTACTGCGCCACCTGCGACGGCTTCTTCTTCAGGGGCGAGGCCGTTGCGGTCATAGGCGGCGGGAACACGGCCATCGAGGACGCGCTGTTCCTGTCCGAGGTCTGTAGCACCGTGTACGTCGTGCACCGGCGGGATGCGCTGCGGGCCGAGAGCTACCTGCAGGAGCGGGCCTTCGCGCGCGACAACATCGAGTTTGTGTGGGACAGCGTGCCGGTTGAGGTAGTGGGTCGCGAGCAGGTGGAGCGGGTGCGCGTGCGCAACGTCAAGACGCAGGCAGATCGCGACCTGGAAGTCAAGGGCGTCTTCGTGGCGATAGGGTACGAGGCGCAGACGGAGTGGCTGGGCGACTACGTGGAGCGCGAGGGGGGGTTCATCCTGACGAACGACAGGATGGAGACGAAGTCGCCGGGGCTCTTCGCGGCGGGGGATGTGCGGCTGACGCCGGTGCGCCAGATAACGACGGCAGTGGGGGACGCGACGGTGGCCGCCTACTTTGCCTACGACTACCTGGCGGGATTCCGGAATCGTTGAGACGCGCCCCGAGGGGGCCCGGGGCTCGCGGCCTTACAGTCAAGCCAGGGGGACGTGGGGCGCTAGCGCCAGGTGACGTTCCAGCGGCCCGGCCGCAGCCTCTCGTCCGACTTCATCCACTTGACGTGCCCGTCCACGTAGCAGATGTTGGAGCCGTCGTTGTGCCTCTTAGACGGGACCGCCAATCGGGTCTGGTAATTGCCGGCCGTCGGGGCGCAGCGCAGGCTCGCCCAGTGGCACCCGGCGTCGAAGAACATGGGGCACTCGGCGGGTGCCTGGATCTGGGCGAGCTTGGTCGGGGCTGAGTTGAAGTCGTGGATCAGATCGCACTCGAAGGCATAGGTGCCGTGGCCGTTCATGCCAATCCCGGGCACCGCGGGGCACTCGAAGAGCTGCCAGTTCTTGACGTAGGGCTGGATGAGAGGCGCCGGGCAGATATAGCAGTCACGGTTCCAGTAGTAGCTCCAGGTGTGCGCTCGCCAGGGGAAGCTCTCGTCGAAGTCCTGGACGTACATGGCCATGGCCAGGCCCATCTGCTTGAGGTTGCTCTGGCACGACGCCTGGCGGGCCTTCTCACGGGCCTTCGCGAAGACGGGGAACAAGATAGCCGCGAGGATAGCGATGATCGCTATCACGACGAGCAGCTCAATGAGCGTAAACCCTCGTCGGCGCATCGGCAACCGCCTCCTTGCTCGGTTTTGCCAACCTCAGGCCCAGTATGCTGCGCCCGTCCGTCAACTTCAAGGCCGTCCCGGTGCCACCTCACTCGTCCATGAGGGTGACAGCGGGGTCCTGCGTGACAGCCACAAGGGCGGGCAGAAGCCCGGCCAGGGCCGAGATGCCGGGCACGACGAGGAGCGAGGGCAGCAGAAGGTCGTAGGCCGGCTCCATGGACCTGAAGGTGAGCCTGAACAGTTCCGGACCGAAGTGCAGGGCGAGCGCGGTACCGAGGAAGAAGCCGATCAGGGCCCCGAAGAGGCCCATGAGGGCCGTGCGCGTGAGAAAGAGCGCCGCAAGACGAAGCGACCCGAAGCCCAGGGCGCGCAGGATGCCGATCTCGGCGCGTCGCTCGCGGACGTTCAGCATGGCCAGGAAGCCGATCCACAGGGCGCAGAGGACGAGGGTGATGGCCAGCAACCCCGCCGCGTAGTCCTTGGCCATCCGTCGGGTCTCGATGCGGGCTTCCGCGATCGTCCGCATCTGCGTGACGTGGGTGTCGGGCAGAGCGGTCGCGATCTTCGCCCTCAGCACGTCCAGGCTGCCGCCGTCGCAGAGGCAGTTGAGGGCCTCGATGGTGTTGATCCGGCCCTCCATCCCGAGCATGTCCTGGACGTCGGGCAGATGGGCGTAGAGGCGGATGTCCTCCTTGCTGCCGTCCTCGAGGAGAACGCGCTCAACGGTGAGCTTCTTGCCCAGAACCTGGATCGTGTCCCTGCCCTTGGCGCCCAGACGGCGGGCGAGCACGAAGCCCAGGTAGCACTTGCCCCGGCCGAGCTTGTAGCCCATGGGAGCCTTGGTGGCGGCGTCCACGGCGGTGTACTCGGGGAGGATGCCGGTGAGGAGCATGTCGTGCCCCTGCCAGCGCACCTTCCTCTGCAGCATCGCCACGTAGTGGTCGGCGCCGATCCCCGGGGTGGCTGCCAGCTTCTGCACGTACTCCTCGGGCATGTCGCCCTCAGGGTAGTCGGCGGCCCAGAACCGAGCCATGTCGGTGTCGCCGGGGACGATGAGGACGTTGAAGCCCAGGTCGCGCGTCAGGCGCTTGGTCTCCTCGACCGAGGCCCGTCCGGCCGTGACCACGCCAAGGAAAAGAGCCACGGCGGCGGTGGTGGCCAGGGCGCCGAGGAGGAAGCCGAGTAGGCGGTGACGGATCTCACGGAAGGCCAGGTGGAGAAGCGACATTCTCACGACCCTCTGCGCTGCCGGATCAGGATGAGCGCGCCGCCCGCAAGCGCCACGAACAGCAAGCCGGCCGCGACGAGCCAGAGGATGCGTATGCTCCGTTGCTCGACCGGAGGCCCGCCCGCGCGCAGGTCTATCACGGGGGGGCCCTCATCGGCGGCCTCCGCGTCCTCAGCGCCGACCGCCAGCTCCCGGTAGCCGCCCGCGGGCTCACGGGGCAGCTCTCGCGTCAACTGCTCGAGGCCCTCGCCATCCGGGGACGACCAGTCCGCCGTGGGATCCCAGAGCAGGACCCAGGCGCCGGCCAGGGTGTGCAGCACGGCCGGGCTGTTGGCGTCGAAGCCGAGCCGGTCGCGCACCTGGGTCTGCAGGTCGGCGCCCCACCTCACCGGAGCAGCGGGCCCGAGTAGCCAGCGAGGGTCGCTGGTGCAGGTGCAGTTCCTACCCAGGAGCCTGAAGAGGCCCACCAGCAGCTCCTGGGTAACCTGGCCGCCCGCGAAGAGTGGGCCCAGACGGCGCAGCATCCCGAAGAGCACCGCCACACGGGGAGTGGAAGACGGCTGCTCGTCGAAGCCCAGACTGGCGAGCAGCACCGCCTCGCCCGTCTGACCGGGCGGGAGCGTGATGACGTAGGGGGCCGCCTCGACGCGCTGGCCCATCTCGGTCTCCTCGCCCGCAACGGTCTTGCAGGCGGCGGACAGGACACGGCTGAGAGCATCGTTGGCCTGGGCATCCGGCCCCTCGGCCACCAGCACCACGCACCAGTGGGAGATGATGTGCCGGGCGATATCGTCGCGCACGGGCGACGATGCCAGGTCGCCGACCATCTGGGAGATGGCACCGGAGGTGAGGTCGGGCGGCGAGAGCGACGGCAGGGGCAGGAGTCGGCCCCGGGGCGAGAGCAGCACCGCGGCGGGCAGGCGCTTGGGCGGGTCCTGCGCCACGCGGCGGGTAAGCTTGCCCGGCGCGGGGTCGTCGAGATTCACGACCTCCGCCTCGACGCCGGCGTCCGGCAGGTACAGGTCGGCGGCCCCCGCGAGCCGGCGCGAAGCCTCCTCGCGGCCGGGAGTCTCGTTCTTCACCACGAGGAGGAGGCGGTACGGACTCGGCTCGCGCACGATGAAGCCCGAGTCGCGGATGGAGTAGGGGCAGCAGAGGGCCGAAGGAGCAAGCACCGTGGCCAGGAGCACCGGAAGGAGCCCCAGGCGCGTCCCAGGCCCCCCGCGAGCGGGTCGCGCCGATGCTCGCACGGCAAGAGCAGCCGTGACGACCAGCGATGCGGGGCTGCGGGATCCATGCGCCATGGCCTGGGGTCTCCCAGAACAACGGGCCCGCGGGGGGCCTGCCCGACCGCGATGGGCCCAGGGTGGAGGTATGCTACACAGGGGTCCCGGGGTTGGCAAGTGCGGGAGCGGGAGGCCTGGCCTGGGGAGCGGGATTGGACGATGGGACGCCGATCCTGTAGCATGGGTGCCGGTCTGGGGCCCGCTGCCACGCGCGACCTTGGTGCGAAGGTGGCCAGGGCACGGGCGCGAAGGTGTGGGCGCGCCGGGGAGTGGCGCCCCGGCCGTGACGGCGAAGGCAGGCGCGCGCGCCGGTGCTTCCGTGGTGGCGTGACGAGGCCGGCGACCACCAGGCCGGAGAGCCGGCCAGGCCGGAGGTCTCGACCATGAGAGTGCATTGCAGCAGGCTGTCGCAGAGCGTGGTTGACTACTGCAGGTCCTCAGCGAAGGTCTCCCCCTTACTGATTGCCGCCGTTGGCGTGGTGATCGTCGTAGTGGTCGTGAGCCTGTGCCTGGCCCAGGGAGTGGTCGGCGGCGCGGCGGGCGTGGACGACTGGCCGACGTACATGCTGGACGCCTCGCGCAGCGGCTGCACCCAGTCCGGCGTGAAGCCGCCCCTGCAGGAGCATTGGGTGTTCACGCCCACGGCTCCGCCGAAGCCGGCCTGGGCCGACCCGCAGTCCATACCCGTGGAGGGCGTGTTCGAGCTGCCCAAGGTGAAGTTCGATGACGCCTACCACGTGGCGGCCGCGGACGGGGCAGCGTACTTCGGCACGTCGGACAACAAGGTCTACAGCCTCGACGCAGCGTCGGGGAAGGTGCGGTGGACGTTCTTCACCGACGGACCCGTGCGGCTGTCGCCGATGGTGTACAAGGATCGCGTCTACTTCGGGGCGGACGACGGGCGGGTGTACTGCCTGAAGGCGGCGGACGGCAGCGAGGTGTGGCGGCACCAAATCCCGCCGACGGACGAGCGGCTGCTGGGGAGCGGGAAGATGGTGTCGGTATGGCCGGTCCGCACGGGCGCGCTCGTCTACGACGATACGGTCTACGCGGGAGCGGGAGTGTTCCCCGGCGAGCGCGTGTACCTGTGCGCGCTGCGGGCGGACGACGGGGCGCTCGTGTGGAAGAACGACACCCTCAGCGACCAGGGCGCCGGGCAGAATGGGTTCTCTCCGCAGGGGTACCTGCTGGCGAACAAGGACTATGTCTTCGCCCCCTCGGGCCGGTCGCTGCCAGCGTGCTTCAACAGGGCCACCGGCCAGCAGGTCTACCAGAAGAACTACAGCCGTTTCACCTACGGACCCCTCGGCGGGTCCTGGGCCCTGCTGGCGAACGGGCAACTCTTCTCAGGCGGCATGCCCATCTACGGCTACGAGCAGCAGTCCGGGGCTATTGGCTTCGCCTGGTTCCCCTCGGCCAAACAGCTCGTCGTCAGCCCCGACATCACCTACGTGCTGCAGCCCAGCGGGATCCTTGCCCTGGACCGGCAGGCCTACCCGACGGCGAGCCGAGAGCGCCAGAACCTGGCGAATCGGCGGTCGGCGTTGGTGCAGGCCAAGCCCAAGGACCTCGAGGATCAGCTCAAGAAACTGCAGGAGCAGGAGCAGAAGAACCAGGCTGATCTCGACGCCTGCGAGAAGTGGGTCTACGACAAGCAGGGCGTTGAGGCCGTCATCGTGGCGGGCGACCTGGTCATCGCGGGGGGCGCCGGCGACGTCGTGGCGCTCGACAAGGCCGAGGGCAAGGAAGTCTGGAGCGCCCCGGTGGACGGGAAGGCCCGGGGACTCGCCGTGGCCGGCGGCAGGCTGCTCGTGAGCACCGACACGGGCAAGGTCCACTGCTTCGCGCCCGGCGCGCCGCCGGCGGCCCCGGCGGGTCAGCAGGCCAAGACGGAGCCCTTCGCCCGGGACGCGATGACGCCGCTGTTCGAGAGCGCGGCCGAGACGATCGTGAAGGAGACGGGCATCAAGAAGGGCTACTGCCTGGTGCTCGGCTGCGGCACGGGACGGCTGGCCTACGAGCTGGCCAAGCGGACGGACCTGACGATCTATGGTGTGGAGGCGGATGCGGCGAAGGTCGAGGCCGCGCGAAGGGCGCTGGACGCGGCCGGCCTCTACGGCTCGCGCATCTGCATGGACCGCTTTGACCCCAAGGCCATCGGCTACTCGGACTACTTCGCGAACCTGGTGGTGTCGGAGGAGGCGGTGGTCTCCGGGAAGCTGACGGCGTCGGCCGAGGAAGCCTACCGGATGCTAAAGCCCTGTGGCGGCGTGATGCTGGTGGGACAACCGGCGGGCGCGCCGAGCAAGCTGAGCGAGGCGACGCTGGAGAGCTGGGTGAAGTCCGCCGATCTCGAGGGCTGCAAGATCACCGCCGAGCAGGGCGTGTGGGCGCGGCTGGACCGGGGCATGATCGAGGGCGCCGGGCAGTGGACGCACCAGTACGGCGACGCGGGGAACACGGCCTCGTCCACCGACACGGCGGTGGAGTGCCCGCTGAGCCTGCTGTGGTACGGCGAGCCGGGCCCGGACATGGTGCCGAGCCGCCACGCCCGCAACGTGGCGCCGCTGTCCATCGGTGGGCGCGTGTACCTGCAGGGCATCAACAGGATCATGTGCTTCGACGCCTATAACGGCGTCATGTACTGGGAGAAAGAGATCCAGGGCGCATACCGCGTGGGGTCGTCGCACGAGGCGAGCAACATCGCCTGCGATGACAAGAGCCTGTTCGTGGCCACGGGGCCCCAGTGCCTGCGGCTGGACGCCCAGACGGGCGAGACCCTGACGACCTTCGAGATGCCCGTCGTAAGGGAGGATGGGAAGAAGGCGAACTGGGCCTACCTGGCCGTGGTGGACGGGGTCCTGTACGGCAGCGCGGCGACGCGGGGGCAGTACGCTGATGTCGTGTTCGCCTACGACACCAAGACCGCCAAGCTCCTTTGGCAGCACAAGGGCAACAACGTCAGGAACAACACGATCGCCATCAGCGACGGACGGATGTTCTTCGCCGACGATCGGGCGACAGCCGATCAGAGGAACGCGGTGCTCAAGGAGCTGGCTACGAAGCTGAAGGCCGACCAGGGACTGGACGACGCGGCCGCGACGAAGGAGCTGGCCAAGCGGGACGTGCGGGTGGCGGTGGGCCTGGACGCCCGGACGGGCGGGAAGCTATGGGAGGTGCCCCTGGACCTGACGGACTGCGGCGCCGACCTGCTGATCGCGATGGCGAGCGAGGGCGTGGTGGCCTTCTCGGGGGCCTTCGGCGACGGTCACTACTGGAACCAGTTCCTGGGCGGAGAGTACGCCAACCGGCGGGTGACGGCGCTGTCCGCGAAGGACGGGTCGCTGCTGTGGTCGAAGGCGGTGGGCTGCCGCATCAGGCCGCTGATCGTGGGCGATACGCTTTACGCCGAGCCCTGGGCTTTCGACCTGCAGACCGGCGAGCAGAAGATGCGCACCCACCCGCTGACGGGCAGGCAGACCGTGTGGGAGATGGAGCGGCCGGGGCACCACTGCGGGTGCATCTCGGGATCGCCGAAGGGCCTCTACTTCCGGTCCTACTACTACGGCTACTACGACCTGGTCGCGGACCAGGGCACGGAGCACTTCTCGGGCGTCAGGCCGGGGTGCTGGATCAATATGATACCGGCGAACGGGCTGCTGGTCGTGCCGGAGGCCAGCTCGGGGTGCGTGTGCCTGGTGTCCATCCACTGCACGACGGTGCTCAAGCCGAGCAGGCGGCACAAGGCCTGGGGGCTGTACGCGTCGCGCGGTGAGATGATGCCCATCAAGAACCTGAGCCTGAACCTGGGTGCGCCCGGGGACAGGACGGACAGCGGCGGGAAGCTGTGGCTGAGCTACCCGCGCCCGGGCGGGCGGATGCGGCTGAACCTCGATCTCGCGGCCACGATCCTGCCGGGCTGCGGGTACTACGGCGAGCCGGCGGAGCGCTACGAGGTGGCCGGGAGCAAGGACGGCTGGCTCTATGCATCGGGCTGCGCGGGGCTGGCGAAGTGCTCGCTGCCGCTGGCGGGCGAGGGCGATGGGCCTGCCGAGTACACAGTGAGGCTTGGGTTCGCGGCCCCCGAGGGGGACCGGCCCGGGCAGCGGGTCTTCGACATCAAGCTGCAGGGGAAGGTCGTGGCTCAGGAAGTTGACGTGGTGAAGGAGGCCGGGGGCGGCAAGAGGGTCGTGGTGAAGGAGTTCAAGGGTGTACGAGTGGACAGGGACCTGCAGTTGGAGCTCGTGCCCAAGGCCCAGAAGGCCGACAAGACGACGGCACCGCTGATCAACACCTTGGAGGTGGCCAGAGAGCGCGTGCTGAGCGTCGGGATGTTGGTGCCGTCCCTGCTGCTGAGCGACCTGGAGAACCAGAAGACCGGAGAGATCGCGCTGGCCAACCGCACCGACAAGGCCTTCGTGGGGACGCTGCGGGTTGCGGCGCCGGACCTGTTCGCGGCCAGTGTCAGCGAGAGCAAGATCAACCTGCCGCCGGACGCGCGGATGACGGTCCAACTCACCGCCAAGATGGCACGCAGGGGCGAGCCGGGCAACTACAAGCTCGACGTGAGCCTGGTCCGACCGGATGGGGCGGTAGAGCTGCAGCGGCAGGTGGCGGTCGAGTACCTGGGCCCGCGGGAGCGGATGGTCGTCAAGCCGCTGCAGGACACGTGGGTGGGCGCCGGATCGCCGACCGCGGACAACAGCACCCAGCCGACGCTGCTGGTGGATGGTGGGGGAGACAGGATGGGCGATCAGAGCCACAACATCGCGTACCTGCGGTTCCCCATCAACGTGCCGGGCAAGGTCGTGTCGGTGATCCTGCGGATACGCACGGCGGCTCCCGAGCACTCGCAGAGCGGCGACTCGGGGCGGATCCACCTGACCGAGAAGCCCTGGGAGGCCGGGAAGATCACCTACGCGGAGCGGCCCAAGCCGGGCAAGCAGGTGGGGACGCTGGGGAACGTGGGGCGCGACGTGTGGATCGAACGGCCGCTGGATGTGGACCTGACGGGCATGAAGGAGCTCAGCCTGGTGCTGGAGCCGACTAGCTGCGACGGGGCGACGTACCTGTCCAGCAAGGGGAAGGACGGTCCGGAGCTGGTGATCGAGTACACACCGGGGTAGTAGCGGGCGCCAGGCGGCCGCGCGACGACTTGCCCCCCGGTGGACGGGCGCTTCAGTCGAGCGGCGCCGTGATGGCGTCCCGGATGTGCTGGCTCGCGGTCGCAGGCAGGACCGACAGGTCGAGCTCGAGCCAGGCCGTGGGCGTCGGCCCCCTGAGCCAGCCGACCCGCGCGCTGGTCGCGACGCCCAGGAGCCTGCGGGAACGATCCGCGCAGAGCCCCGTGGCGTCCATCAGCGTCTGGACCATGCCGGTCTCGGCACGCTCGACCGCCCCGTCGAAGCTGTCACCCCATCCGACGATGAAGAACCTGTCACCCCGAAGGCCGTAGGGCGTGGGTAGGCCCAGGCCCGCGACGCGATGCACACGGAGCGTGGCCACGGCCGCCACCTCGAGGCCCTGGCCGCTGATCTCGCCGTCGCCCATGACGGCGTGGACGTCCCCCAGGCCCAGGCCCACCTCAGGGGCCCGCGCCAGGAAGCAGACGGTTGCCCCCGGGCCGATGATCGTGCAGTCCAGGTTCCCGCCGTGGTCACCCGCGCGGAGGGTGTCGAGAGGGCCGTCGGCGGGGGCAACCCCGATCGTGCCGACGTTGGGCGCCAGCGGCAGACCCAGGCCCGGAGCGTAGATGGCCAGCCCGGCGCACGGGTCCAGGGGAATCTCCGTGAGCGCGTCCCTCGTGCCCACGAAGCTGTTGCCGACGGGCTCGACGCTGAGCAGCTCCACCGCCACCGTCTCCCCCACCTCGACCCCCGTCACGGCCAGGGGCCCGGTGACAGGGTTGGGGCCGAGCTCGCGCTCGGGGACGGCCGCCGCGGGGAAGCCGCCGAAGCAGTCGCGCAGCTCCACGGCCACGGTCTCGCCCGGGTCCACGCGGTGAGGGAAGGCGATGTCCGGCGAGAGCACGTCGGATACCAGGTCGCAGGCCAGTCTGCGCATGAGCACCCCTCGCGAGCCGCAGGAAGTGATATCGCCGACCGTCCCGCCGGATCGGCGGCGCCTAGACCAGGCGCTGACCGTGGGCCTGCTCCCAGCGCCGCCGGTCGTTGACGGTCTGCAGGTCCACGAGGTGGTCCCAGCCGAGGCCGGCGGCGGCCATCAGCCTCTCGCAGAAGCCCAGGTTGCCCACGGCGCCGCAGGAGTGGGCATCGCTGCCCACCACGAAGTTGACGCCCTCGTCGGCGAACAGGCGCAGGACGGGAACGATCTGCTCGACGTAGTCCTCGACCGACAGGTCCGGGTGCCACCAGAAGGCCTGGTTCATGATCTCGTAGGCGCAGCCGTGGGCCGCCATGGCTTCGGCGATGCGCCTGAGCATGTCGCGGGGGAGATCCTCGGGATTGGCGCAGGCCGGGAAGCGGCCCAGGTTGAGGGGATGGGCCACCGCGTCCACCACCGGGTTGGCGGCGGCGGCGCACATCGCGCTCTCGACGTTGTTGAGGAAGCCCTCGACGGTCGCGGGCGGATTGGCCCCGATCCCTTCGGACCGGCCGCCGAAGTCCGCGAGGACCCAGCGGAGCAGGCGGGCCTGGTCGCCGCCGATGCTCACTTTGCCCGCGGGATTCAGAATCACGGCCTCGGCTCCTGGGACGACGGTGATGAGGCTGGCGGCGTCAGCCTGGGCGATGGCGCGGACCCAGTCGGCCAGGGGCTCGTCACCCCAGAAGTGGTCGGTGATCGCCACACAGGCCAGGCCCACGGCCTCGGCGCCGCGGACGCACTCGATCAGCGAGTTGCGTCCGTCGGAGTTGGTGGTGTGGACGTGGGCGTCGTAGGGCAGCCGGCTAGAAGCCCGCGCGGACATCGCGTATGGCCTCCCGGAGAAGGTCCCTGGTGGCCCGCAGCGCCTGCCTGGCGACCTGGACGGGGTCGTCGAAGGGGCCGAAGAGGTCCAGCGTGAGGACCCCGCGGAATCCGGCGCGCCACAGGTCCAGGACGACGCCTTTCAGGTCCATGTCGCCTTGGCCGGGCAACTGGTGGCGGTGTTCGCCAAGCGGCATGTCCTCGAAGTGAGTGTGGGCAATAACGCCCTCGAGGGCGCGGATGGCCGCGCCGAGGTCGGGCTCGGTCAGGAAGGCGTGGCCGACGTCGAGGTTGACGGCCAGCGAGTGCGCCGGGCAGTCCGCCAGGAGCTTGAGGGCATCGGTGACATCCGCGACGAGCAGGCCCGGCTCGGGCTCCATGGCCACCACGACGCCGATCTCCTCGGCGGCGCGGGCCACGTCGCACAGGTGGGCCGTCACCTCGGCCGCGTCGGCCTCGGGCGAGGGTGGCGGAGTGTTGAGGACTACGGTGTCAACGCCGAACCAGGGCGCGCCCCGCACGGCGGCCGTCTGGCGGGCGGCTCGCCCCTGCCACTCCACGCGGTCGCCGTGGTAGCTGAGGGAGTGCAGGTCCAGGCCCCACCTCTGCGCAGCCTCCAGCACCTCCGCCGCCTTCCGGGGCGTGAGCCGCAGCGGGTCCAGATCCTCCCGCTCGAGGCACAGCTCGAGGGAATCGTAGCCCATCGGGCCCAGAGCTCTAAAGGTGTCGGCCAGGCTCAGCTTGCCGAAGCTCGCGGTACGGTATCCTACACGGTACAAGGGCGGATGCTCCTTCGGCAGGGCGTGTTACGACGCGGGCGGGTGGGGCGGCCGTGGCTGCTACCAGGCGCGGCGCTTCCAGCCGTGCTCCCCGACGCAGGGGACGAAGACACAGCCGATGGTCTTGGTCACCTCGAGCTCCCCGCCGCGTCGGATGCCGACGACACACTGCTGGACGCCCCGCCGCCCGACGGGCGCGACGATACGGCCGCCCTCCTTGAGCTGCGTCGTCAGCGGCGGGGGGATCTCGGGGCAGGCGGCGGCGACGATGATACGGTCATAGGGAGCCGCCTCCGCGTGGCCCAGAGTGCCGTCGCCGAGGATCACGCGGATGTTATCATAACCGATCTCGCCGAGGACCATCCTGGCGCGGCGGGCCAGGGGCTCGATGATCTCGACGGCGTAGACTTCGGCGCTGAGCTCGCTGAGCAGGGCCGCCTGGTAGCCGGAGCCGGCACCCACCTCCAGGCAGACGTGATCGTCATGGACATCGAGCATCTCCAGCATAACAGCGACCATATAGGGCTGAGAGATGGTCTGGCCGTAGCCGATGGGCAGGGCGCGGTCGTTGTAGGCCGCCTGGATGAGCTCCTCGGGGACGAATCGGTGGCGCGGGACGCGGGCCATGGCCGTGAGTACCCTCTCGTCACAGATGCCGCGAGCGCGGAGCTGGTGCTCGACCATGTGCTGACGCTGGGCCTGGTAGACCTTGTCCGTGTCCTCGGTCCTCACCGTAGATCCCTGCCTCACCCGGCGAGGTTGACAGGCGGCCTCAGCCCGGTCCGCTAATGTAGGCTCAAGCCCACGCCTCGGGGCCCGCCCGGGCCCTGCGCGCGGCCGGCCTCAGGGGCAAGAAGGGGTCCGAAGCACCCCTTAGCGACGCCGGGACCCCCGCACTTGCGCGAAAGACCAGCCCGCCCCACAATAGGTAGGCTGCTGCCGACAACGGCTCGGCGGCGGGAGGTGATTGCCCGCTTGTTCCGGTCACCGGTGCGCCACGCGGCTAACCACACCGCGCCCGACGAGTCGGACGTCGCCCTGGCGCTATTTCGCAGCGCCTTCGTTGTGGCCTTCTCGGTCACAGCCAGCGCGAGCGGCACCGGTCGAGAGGCGATGGTGGCCTGGACGGGAGTTGGGCTCGGCGTAGCGTATACGTTGGTAGTCTTCGCTGTGTGGTGGCGGCAACGCGCGCCCGTCGTATGTCAGCGTCCTGCCTCCCTGTTGGTGGACATTATACTGGTCAGCAGCATTATTGCCAGCTACGGTTACGCCGGGTCGGGCGTGAAGGACTGCTACTACGTCATCATCTTCGCCGCGGGCATGTGGTTCCGACTGGCCGGCGCGGTCATCGTGGGCGTCCTCGCCTGCGCGGCTTACGTCTTCGCTTACGGCTATGGGACCGGCCTGTCGCTCTCGCCGGCCTCGGCGGTGCGGGTGATCTACGAGAGCGGCGCGATCTTCATGCCGGCCGCGGGCTTCATCATGGGCGTGCTGTTCACCGCCTATGCGCGGGAGATGCACCGACTGGCCGAGATTGACCACGAGATAGACCTGGCCCGCCGCCTGCAGGACGACCTGCTCCCCCCTTCCCCACCCGAGCTGCCGGGATGGGAGATCGCCGCGGCCATGAAGCGGGCCCGACAGGTGGGCGGGGATCTCTACACCTTCCACACCTACCCCGACGGGTCGGTTTTGCTGGCGATGGCCGACATGGCGGGCAAGAGCGTGCACGGGCTCGTGCACCTGTCGCTGCTGCACTCCCACCTGAGGGCCGCGGTCGAGGTGACGGAGGACCTGGCGTCGCTGGCGCAGGAGCTGAACGTGCGAGCCTATCCCGAGCTCCAGCCCGACAGCTACGCCGCGGCCGTGCTGGTGAGGGTACCGCCGGACGGCGGGGAGATCAGTTATGTGAATTGTGGGCACCTGCCGCCGCTCGTGGTGACTGGCAGCGGCGAGGAACCGGTGCCCCTGAGCACCGGCGACCCCATCATCGGGGCTGAAAGGGACCACGTCTACCGCGAGGAGCGGGCGCTGGTCGAGCCGGGAGCGCTGCTGGTGTGCTATACCGACGGCCTGGTGGAGACGCGCAGCGCGACGGGACAGATGTACGGTGAGGAGCGGATGCGGCGTTTCGTCAGGGAGCACGCGCACCTGTCACCCGAGGAGATGTGTCGGGCGCTGCTCGCGCAGGTAGCGGAGTTCAGCGAGGCGTCGCCCCACGACGACCAGACAGTGGTGGTGCTACGACGTCGGCCAGTGGGGCAGGCGGCTCAGAGCTGAGGGGCCGTGCGCGCTAGAAGCAGCGCAGGATGCCCACGACGCGGCCGAGCACCTGAACGTCGCGCGCGAAGATGGGCTGGAAGTCGGGGTTCGACGGGCGAAGCTCCACGTTCTCCTCGTGGCGGATGAACCGCTTCACGGTGGCTTCCTCCCCGAGGAGGGCCACGACGATGTCGCCGGAGTCGGCGGCGTCCAGGCGCTGGACGATGACCAGGTCACGGTCGCGGATGTCGTCGCCGATCATGCTGTCGCCGCGCACCTGAAGCAGGAACAACTCGCCGCTGGGCAGGAAGTCGTCGGGCAGAGGTAGGATCTCGTCCACGTTCTCCTCCGCCAGCACGGGCAGGCCCGCCGCAACGCGGCCGACCACCGGCACGAGTCGCGCTGGGCGCTGCTTGCCGTCGCCTGCCTCGCGCAGAGGGCGCATCGCGCGGGTGAGCAAGGGAGCCCGCTCGAGGTAGCCGGCATCCTCGAGAGCCCGCAGGTGGAAGTGGACGGTGGACGTGGACCGAAGCCCGACGGCCTTGCCGATCTCGCGCACGGTGGGAGGGAAGCCGCGGTCGGCTATCATGCGCTCGATGAAGCCCAGGATCTCTCGGCGCCGAGTCGTCAGCCTTCGCTGTTTCGCCATCGCTGTCGTGCCTCCCGGTGGACCTTGGGGCCTTGGCACGTAGGGTAGCACACGGCGGCAAGGAAGTCAAACGCCAGTTCGACTTGTCCCGCCGCGAGCCCCGGCAGGTGGTAGGCCGGACGGATTGGGTCTTCGCCTCGTGGAGAGATGCGCAGGGGGCCCGGCGGCCGACGGGTCGGCTCCGATCCGACGCACGGAGTACGGGCGCAGGGAGCGTCTGACAGTGAGGCCTGAAGAGATCGAGCGCATGTACCGCCTCGAGGATACCTACTGGTGGTTCATCGCCAGGCGGGCTCTGGTGCGCGCGCTGCTGGCGCGCGGCGGCGTGCCGGAGGGGGGGCTGGTGCTCGATGCGGGCTGTGGGACCGGCGGCACCTTCGCAGCCCTGGGCGACCGGTGGCGGGCGATGGGCGTGGACGTGAGTCCCGCGGCCGTCGGCCTGGCGAGGCAACGCGGCATGGAGCTGGCCGCCGTGGGGAACGTCGAGGCCCTGCCCCTCGTGGACTCCGCCTTCGATGCGGTGGTGAACTGCGATGTGGTGGAGCACCTCGAGCGGGACGTGCAGGGCATGGCCGAGATGCTGCGAGTGACGAAGCCCGGGGGCCTGTTGGTACTGACGGCGCCGGCCCTGCCCTTCCTCTGGAGCGACCACGACGAGGCGCTGTGCCACCTGCGCAGGTACACGCGCAGGGAGTTGCGGGACAAGCTCACGCAGGCGGGCTGGCGGGTCGAGTGGCTGAACTACAGCGTCTCGCTGCTGCTGCCGGCCATCGCTGCCGTGCGGATCTTCCGCAGGGCGCGGCGCGGGCGCGGCGCGCCGAAGGTTGACCTGTTCGAGATGCCCCCACTGGTCAACGCCACGCTCGAGATGGTCTGTCGCGCGGACAATTGGCTGGCCACTCGGGTGGCCATGCCGCCGGGCGCTTCGCTGGTGGCGTTGGCCCGAAGGCCCCAGGCCTAGAGGTGGTCCGGGGGCCGCGCTTCGTCGCTATCGCCGCAGGGAGCAGGAGTCGCCGGCGACAGGGCGAAGGGAGCACCGCAGTGGGCGGAGGCCGCGAATGCACGTCGGCTTGGTCGTGACAGCGCCGCCGGACGTCCTGGATCACGTGCCCCTTGCTCTCATGGAACGAGCAGGCGTGTGGGCGCTGTTTCTGCGGTGCTATGAGGACGAGATGCGGTGGCGTTCGCCGGCTGTGATGACCTTCGCCCAACGCACGCGGGAGCAGCGTCTGCGACTGTTCCTCCTCCCCGCCGGCTATGGGATCCTCGCCTGCGAACAGCACCCCTCGAGCCTGTTCCTGCAGGTGCATCCCGAGACGCGTCAGGTGGACAACCGCGGCCGCAAGCTGCCACGGGCCTGCCCCAACAACCCGCGCTACCTGGAGTGGTTCACCACCTCGGTGCGCACGCTGGCGTGGATGATCGAGGCGGACGGGTTCGCGTGGGAAGAGCCGGGCTTCCACTTCGGCCGCGGCTCCTGGGCCTGCCGATGTCGCTACTGCCAGGAGCTCTACTCGGGCCGCGACCCCAAGCCGCTGCCCACGGAGCTCACGCCGGCCGCGGCGGCCCTGCGTCAGCAGAGCGTGGCCATGCTCGTCGCCGCGGCCAGCGCCGCGATAAAGAGCGTGGACAGCAACCTGGCGTCGCTGGTGATGCCGACGCCGGGAGCCCAGACGGGGGCGGTGCCGACGGGCAGTGAGAACTGGCGGCTGCTGGAGTCCACGGAGGGTGTGGACGGGCTGGTGCTCACCTGGCCGCCCGAGGCCTACGGCGAGGCGGGCGTGGGCGGAGCGACGGGGCTGTACACGGCGTCGCGGGCGTGGCTGGGCGGCTCGACGCCCGTGCTGCTGCGCCTGCTCTGCCCACCGGACCTAACCGACGTCGAGATCGTGCTGCAGCAGCTCAAGCAGCTTGGGGCCCAGGCGGTGCTGCTCGAGGACGGCTCCCTGTCGCTGACCCAGGGACGTCCCGGCCGGAGGGCCGAGGAGCTGCTGGATGTGGTCAGGACCGTCACGCGGGCCGGGCGGTAGGCGCGGATTGCGCCCTGCGCGGGAGCGACACCTCGGCCCGCGGGCGCGCGGACAGGGCCTTCGAGTTGGCACGGGAACCCACGCCGGCGAGACCGCGAGGCCTGGCCGGGCCTGCTAGTCCAGCAGGGCGCTGAAGGCGCCGATTGTCCAGAAGAGACGGCCAAGGTCCTGCCAGCTGAACCTGGTGCCGCGGGCGCCGATGTAGACTATGTCCCCCGGCTTGAGCACGACACCCACGGGCGCCTTGCCCTTGCGGATGTCCCCCAGCTTCACCTGCACGTGCTCGGTGCTGCCATCGGGCCGCGGTCGGACGATGTGCACCTCGTTGGGGTCGGCACGTTCGCCGAAGCCCCCGGCGGCAACCAGGGCATCCATCAGCGGGACGCCTTCGTCGGGGCACGGGATGGCACGGCCACCCGAACCGCTGACAGCGCCCAGGACATAAACCTTGTCGAGGGCCGGCACGAAGATCACGTCGCCGGGCTCGAGATCGATGTTGCGCTCCAGCTCCGCGTTCTCGAGCATCGCCCTGTAGTTGACCACTAGCTGCTCGTCGCCGCGGAGGATGCAGACGCGCGTGGTGTCGCCCTCGGGGGTAATGCCCACGGAGGTGAGGATTCGCAGGGCGTCGCGCTTCTTGATCCGGCTCATGTCCAGGGAGCCGGGCCTGGCCACCGAGCCGGCCAGGAGCACCTCCTGGAGGTCGGCCTCCGGGATGACCAGGACATCCCCAGGGTTGAGGACGAGTTGGTCAGCGAGGGCGCCGGTGTCTATGAGAGCCCGCAGGTCCACCGGGCGGCTTCCCTCGCCGCTGACGATCTTGGCGTTGGACAGGTCGGCGTTGGGCAGGATCTGGCCGGCCCGCCCGAGGGCGATGAGGACGGGGACGGGCTCGCCGCTGACAAAGACGGTGGGCGCGGACACCTGGCCTACGATGGAGATGTGCTTGGCCTTGCGGACGACAACCACATCCCCGGCCTTCAGCTCCAGGTCCTGGGACATGTCGCCCTCGCCGAAGAGCTTCTGCAGGTCCACGTTGGTGCTGCCGCCCTTCTTGTGGAGGATAACGGCGGAGGCGGGATCGGCATCGGCAGACAGTCCGCCGGCCGCGCGGCCGATGAGCTCAAGCACCGTGATGCGCTCGCCCGCCACGGGAGGGATGCTGACGGGTCGGGCGACGGCGCCCACCACGGTGATGCGGTCGCTCTGCTCGGGCACGAAGATCACATCGCCGTAGCGCAGAAGCATGGCTTCCTGGACGCCCTGAGCGGACTTCCAGCCGCTGAGGTCAAGCTGGACGGGGTGCTTGCCAGGGCGGGTGAGGGTGACCTGGGCCAGGTCGGCGTCGGCGCGAAGGCCGGCGGCGATGACGCCGTCGAGGACGGTGGCGCCGAAGGGAAGGACTAGTGGGCCGGGCTGCTGCACGGCGCCGCCCACGTAGACCTTGCGCTCGGATTCAAGCTCGTTGATGGTGACGACGACGTGGGGGCGGCGGATCAGGCTCGAGAGGGCGACGACGATCGCCTCCTGGGCCTGGGGGACAGTGAGGTCCCCGGCCTGGACGCTGCCGATGGCCGGTATATTGATGCGCCCGCTGGGAGCCACACGGTATTGCCCGCTGAGCTCCTTCTCGCCCGTCACCTCCACCTGGAGGAGGTCCCCAGGGCCAAGGAGGTAATCAGCCCCAAGGCGCTCACCGCCCCTGGCGGTGTTCGGTAGCAGCAGACAGAGGCATAGCGCCGATAGAAGCCAGTGACGCAGCACCATAGCGTGATTCTCCGTATCTCGCCCCACGGCTTTGGTGCTCAATGATAGGCGGCGCGTGTCGCCTGTGTCAAGCTTGGGGAGGCCGCGGAGCCAGGTTCGGCGGCCGGAGGCGAACCTCCCTGGGCACCGGAGCGTCTTACCCAGGAGGGAACCCGAGGCCCGGCAGGGGCTCGGCCAGCGCGGCTTTGGGGGACGGTTTGGGTTGCTAGGGAACGCGGCGCGCTGCTATACTAGCCCGGGCGCTCAAGGCAACGGCTGCAGCACCATACGGCAGCAACCCTGGCGGCTCTCATACCCAGATCACCGATGGTCTATCTCGAAGACGTCACAGTCGTATATCCCAACGGCACGCGCGCGGTAACCGAGGTTTCCCTGCACATCGAACGCGGGGAGTTCGTCTTCATCGTCGGGCCATCCGGGTCCGGGAAGAGCACCCTCCTGCAACTGATCTACAGGGAGATTCCCCCCACGGCGGGGCGGGTGATCGTGGCATCGCAAGACGTCACGGCCCTTCTGGGCTCGCGGGTGCCCTACCTGCGCCGGATCGTGGGGGTCGTGTTCCAGGACTTCCGGCTTCTCCCGGAGAGGACCGTGTGGGAGAACGTGGGGTTCGCCCTGGACGTGGTGGGGGCCTCCAGGCGGGAGAAGTTCCGCAGAGTGCCGGTGGCACTGGAGCTGGTGGGGCTGGCCGAGAAGGCTCAGGTCTACCCGAACGAGCTGTCGGCGGGCGAACAGCAAAGGGTCTCGATAGCTCGGGCGCTGGTCAACGCGCCCCAGGTGTTGCTGGCGGACGAGCCGACGGGGAATCTGGACCCCGAGATCTCCTGGGAGATCGTGCAGATCCTGGCCGACATCGCGGACCGAGGCACCACGGTTATCGTGGCAACGCACGACAGGGAGATCGTTAATCGGCTGAGGCGGCGAGTGGTCAGTATCACCAGCGGACGGATAGTGAGAGACGACCGCTCTGGTGGCGGATACGATGACGCTTAATACGCTGGAATTCCTGCTACAAGAGAGCTGGACGTCTATCAGGAGGAATGGGATTATCTCGGCGGCGGCCGTGACAAACATCACGGTAGTACTCATAGTAGCCGGAATCTTTGTGCTTCTGTCCGCAAACGTTGACTTCTGGCTGGGCGCTCAGGCCAAGAAGGCGACGATCACGGTAGACCTGGCCGCCGACGCCGACACGGGCGAGGTAGAGGCGGCGATGCTGGCTGACGAGCGCGTCGCGCGGACCCAATTCCGGACGAAGGACGAGAATCTGCGCGATCTCTTCCAGCGGCAGGGCTGGGACCTCAAGACGATGAAGTACCTGGACAACCCTCTGCCCGACTCGCTCGTGGTGGAGACGGTGAACCCGGAGGACGTGCCTGCCGTTGGGCAGATGGCGAGCGGCGTGAAGGGTGTCACAGGGGTGCACTACGCGCAGGACGTGGCGGTGCGGCTGCTTAAGCTGATCCGCGGGGCGAAGCTGACGGGGGCGGCGCTGAGCATGGTTTTGGCGGCGGCGGCTCTGGTCGTCGTAGCGACGACCATCAGGCTGACGATCTACGCGCGACGGCGTGAGATCAGGATTATGCAGCTTGTCGGAGCGACGCACTGGTTCGTGCGCCTTCCCTTCCTGCTGGAGGGGGTCATGTACGGGGCGGGCAGCGGGATGATCTCGGCGGTCTTCCTGTTGGCGGGCTACGCCTACCTCGACGAGCAGGTCGACAAGACACTCCCGTTCTTGCAGCTAGTGTTCGGCCCGAGGGCTTTGGCCTTGCTGGGGCTGGGCAGCGTGGCCGCGGGACTGGTCCTGGGCTTGGCGGGCAGTGTGCTGGCGACGCGGGAGTACCTGCGGGAGGTATGAGCGATGAGACGACGGCTGGCACGAGGTCTGGCAGCGGCTCTGGGCATTACGCTAATGGTTGGGCTGGCCCAGGTGGCAACGGCCCAGTCGAGCTCCCAGTTGCGCCAGATCAGGCGCAGCAAGTCCAGGGTGCAGCAGAAGCTGCGCACGGTGAAGACCAAGCAGAAGGTGGCGGAGAACAAGCTCGTTCAGGCCCAGCAGGAGTTGGACGGGGCGCGGGCGCGGCTGCGCGCGGCGCGAGCGCAGTTGAGGGCCACGAGGGACCACATCACACGCGTCAGGAAGGAACTGGCCGGGACGGAAGCCAGGCTCAAGCAGCACGAGGCCGCCTTCGGGGAGCGACTGCGCACGCTGTACGCGTCGTCACAGCCGACGGCCCTGGCGCTGGTTCTGGAGGTATCCGACTACGAGGACCTGAGCAACCGGGTGCGATTCGCCAAGATGGTGGCCGACCAGGACCACGAGCTGCTGGTACGGCTGGTGCAGTTCGGGGAGAAGCTGTCCAACCGGAAGGCCGAACTGGGCCGCCTGGAGGCCCAGCAGGCCGTTTACCACTCCCAGGTTCAGGCCGAGACGAAGCAGGTTGCCGTGCAGGAGCACAAGACGCGCCAGCTCCTCAGCAACATCACGAGCGACAGGGAGCGACTGGAGTCCGAGCTGGCCGAACTGGACGCCGAGTCAAGGCGCATAGAGCAGATGCTGGCATCGTCGGGCAGGTCCTACAGGTACAGCGGGAAATGGTCGGGCAGCTTGCTGAAGCCCGTACCCGGGAGGGTAAGCAGCGGGTTCGGGATGCGGATGCACCCCATCTTGCACTACCGACGGATGCACACCGGGGTGGACCTCTCGGCCTCGAGTGGCACCCCGATCAGGGCGGCGGACAAGGGATTGGTGGTATACGCGGGCTGGCGCGGCGGGTACGGCAAGTGTGTTATCATAGACCACGGCAGCGGGGTCGCGACCCTCTACGCCCACATGTCCAGCATCAGTGTGGGGGCGGGGTGTGTGGTGTCGAGGGGCTCGGTCATCGGGGCGGTGGGCAGCACGGGGCTGTCCACGGGGCCCCATCTGCATTTCGAGGTGCGAAAGAACGGCCGGCCAGTTGACCCGCTGTCCTACTAGCCAAGCCGGTCTGCGAACGGAGGAGTCCTACGTGAGGGCTGACAGCCGCCTCAAGCGGACGATTGTTGTCCTAGTGGTAGCCGCGAGCTTTGTCATTGGGGTCCTGGCGGGGCGAAGCGTGACACTGGTCGGCACAGCCGAGCCGGTGAGGATGGCCGACATGGTGCCCCAGACGGTCAGGTTCCAGAAGGCCCTGGACGTGGCGTCGCCCACGGACCTGCGTCCACTGGCAACCTTCTGGGAAGTGCGCGAGAAGATCAAGCGCAACTTCGTCTTCCCCATCACGGATGACAGCCAGCTCACCTACGGGGCCATCCGCGGGATGCTCGAGTCGCTGGACGATCCCTATTCGCGGTTCATGACCCCGGAGGAGTACAGGGACTTCCAGTCCGAGAGCGAGAAGGGGCGGTTCTCGGGGATCGGGGCGGTGCTGGACAGGTACAAGAACCCTGACACGGACGAGTGGCAGATAGTGGTCAGCTCAGTGCTGCCGGACGGGCCGGCGTCGAAGACGGCACTGAGGCCCGGTGACGTGATCGTGGGCGTGGACGACAAGGGCGTGCAGGACCTGGCCCTGTACAAGGTGGTGGACCTGATCCGCGGCCAGGCGGGGACGGAAGTGAAGCTGACGGTGACGCGGCAGGGCCTGGCTGAGCCGCTGGAGATCACCATAGAGCGCGGGGACGTGGAGGTGCCAGCCGTCGAGTACGAGATGCTGCCGGGCAACATCGGCTATGTGTGGCTGAGGAACTTCAACCGCCAGGCACCAGCCAAGATGCGCGAGGCGCTGACGGACCTCAAGCAGAAGGGCATGAAGGGGCTACTGCTGGACCTGTCGCTGGACCCGGGAGGCATCCTGGACGTGGCGGTGGAAGTGGCGGACATGTTCATTGACGGCGGCCCGGTGGTGTGGATCCGAGAGCGCGGGGCCGAGCCGGAGGCGCTGACGGCCCGCAAGGATGTCTTGGTGCCCAAGGACTTCCCCATGGCCTGCCTCATTGACCACGGATCGGCCTCGGCGTCGGAGATCCTGGCGGGGTGCCTGCAGGACACCAAGCGAGCCCCGATCGTCGGTCAGCACAGCTTCGGGAAGTCCAAGGTCCAGACGGTGATCGAGCTGAACGACCACTCCGCGCTGGTGCTTACCACGGCCATCTACCTCACGCCGCAGAAGCGCGATATCGGCGAGGAGTGGGGGAAGGGCAAGCGTGGCGTCAAGCCGGACGTGGAGTTCACCGACACGGACCCCGATGCCCACACGACCTACAAGGACTGGCATGACGAGCAGAGGAAGAAGGCTGTCGAGTTCCTGCGCAAGCAGATGGCGGGCGAGGCCGCGGCTGGGTAGCGAGGGGACGCAGGCCGGCGTTGCCTGGGGGGCAAAGTGACTCCTAAGGTTGCTCCGCAACCTCCAGAGAACGAGGAGCGACTGCGCAGGCGCAAGTCCAAAGCGCCTTCCTCGAGCGCCCTAGTGGCGGAGCTGCATTTCCTGCGGGCGCTGTCACTACTGTTCTTCGTGGTGGCGCTGGTGGCACTCCTGGCGCTGCGGGTGGGCGGCTGTCGCGGGCCGGCGCGGGCGATCCTCGTCAATGGCGAGACGGTCTGCTACGTGCACGACGAGAGAGCGGCCGAGGAGGTCCGGCGGCGGGTCGTGAGCCAGGCGCTGGGAGACCTGGGGGGCGAGGCAGGCATCGAGGAGCGCTGGGAAGTGGTGCGGCCCAAGACCGTCAGCGTGGACGAGGCGGTGGAGCTGTTGCAGGGCCTCGTGCGCGTGCAGGTCGAGGCGGTGGGCATCGAGGTCGAGGGCACGGTGCTGGTGTGCTTGCCGACCGAGACCCAGGCTCAGCAGGCGCTCCAGCTCCTCAAGCAGCACTATACCCCGCAGGGCGAGAGACTGCTGGAGCAGCCCAAGTTCCGCCAGAAGGTGCGGATGCTGCCGGAGACCGTCAGGCCGGAGGAAGTGGTCCGGGACGTGGAGAAGGCGGCCGAGAAGCTCATCGCCAGCGGCGGCGAACGCATCTACACGGTGAACAGAGGCGATCACCCCTCGAAGATAGCCCAGGCCTTCGGGATGAGCGTGCAGGCGCTGTTCCAGCTCAACCCCGGGATCAAGGGCCGCGACCTAAGGGTCGGCGAGACGGTCAGGGTCTCCTCGGACAAGCCCCTGCTGACAGTGGTGACGGTCCGAGAGGTGAAGGTGCGTAAGCAGACCCCCCCGCCCGAGCAGGTGGTAGAGACGGACTCGCTGCTGCGGGGGGAGAAGCGCGTGGTCAGGGAAGGGGAGCCCGGCGAGAAGGTACTGACCCTGAAGGCGGTCTTCGAGAACGACAAGCGGGTGAAGGCCCAGACGCTGGATGAGCGGGTCATCAAACAGCCCGAGGCGCGGCGAGTGATGGTTGGCACGCGAGAGCCGCCGGCCGCGGGAGCTTCCCCGGAGGCGCCAGCCGACTAGAGCCCCGGCCAGCAGGTGAGGATGTGCGGCGACGGGGCCGGCGCGCCGACGGCCCTGGAGGCTGCGGAGCACCCTCAGGGCAGGTGAAGGTCCACCACGATGAGGATTTCCGTCATCGCCTGCGAGATCATGTTTCGTGAGCTGTGCCTCGCGGCGGCCGAGAGCCCCGTAGTGGTGGACCTGCACTTCCTGCGCAAGGGCCTCCACGACAACCCGGAGGTGCTGCGCGAGGCCGTGCAGGAGCGGATTGACGGGGCGGACTGCGCTCAGACGGAAGCAGTGGTGCTCGGCTACGGCCTGTGCAGCAACGGGACGGTGGGCCTGCGGGCGGGCGATCTGCGGCTGGTGGTGCCCCGCGCCCACGACTGCATCACGCTGTTCCTAGGCTCCCGCCAGCGCTATGCCCGCATCTTCGCCGAGCGCCCCGGGACCTACTACTACACGAGCGGATGGCTCGAGCGCGGCGGCGATCGGACGCCCCAGCCGCCGGACAAGGGCGGCGGGTTGATGGATCAGGCTTACGAGGACCTCGTGGCGAAGTATGGGGAGGACAACGCCCGGTACCTGATGGAATTCCAGGGCCACTGGCGCACCAACTACACCCATGCCTGCTACGTGCGCATGCCCCTGTCCCACCGGGAGGAGTACCGGGAGCAGGTGAGACAAGTTGCCGAGGAGAACGGCTGGGAGTACCTGGAGATCGAGGGGGACGATGCGCTGGTGCGCGGGATGGTGAGCGGGGACTGGGACGAGAGGGATTTCC
This sequence comes from uncultured Armatimonadia bacterium, assembly GCA_964608495.1. GTDB lineage: Bacteria > Armatimonadota > Zipacnadia > Zipacnadales > FEN-943 > JAKORR01. The sequence goes on from CAZSOQ010000003.1 coordinate 25,164, forward strand.
TCATCGTGCCGCCCGGGCAGGCCGTGGCGGCGAGCTACGACGACTGCGTGCTGCGCTGCGCCGCGGGCGGCTGTCAGGAGTAGGCCAGTGGCAAACCTTCCGGAGGCCCGGGAAGAACTGAGAGCAGGACTGGCGGCGACCGCGCGCGCCGTGGACACTCGCCTTGAGGAGTACCTGCCGACGCCAGAGGGCTTGGCGGGGGACATCGGGAAGGCCGTGCGCCATTCGCTGACGGGGGGCAAGCGTGTAAGGCCCTTCGTGGTGCGACTGGCGGCGGAGACCTTCGGGCTGGACGCCGAGCGGGTGACGCCGGCGGCCTGCGCCTTCGAGCTGCTGCACACGGCGACGCTGATTCACGACGATCTGCCGGCGATAGACGATGCGGACCTGCGGCGCGGGCAGGCGAGCTGTCACGCGGCCTTCGGCGAGCCGACCGCGATCCTGGCCGGGGACGCATTGATCGTGGCGGCCTTCGATGCCCTGGCCGCGCAGGCCGAGGAGCCGGCGACGCCCGCGGAGGCCGTGGCACGCGTGCTGCGGGAGTTCGCTCAGGCCGTGCAGACCGTGGTCCGCGGTGAGGCCGTGGACATACAAGCCGAGGCGGAACCACCCTCGGCGGAGCTTCTCGACTTCATCCACCGCCACAAGACGGCGGCGCTGTTCGTGGGCGCAGCGAGGGCTGGCGCCCTGCTGGCGGGAGCGCCCGAGGAGGGCCTCCAGGCGCTGACGGACCATGCTCAGGCCGCGGGCCTGCTGTTCCAGGTGACCGACGACCTGCTGGACGTGGAGGGAACGACCGAGGAGCTGGGCAAGCCGGCGGGCGCGGACGCTCGGGCGGGTAAGCAGACCTACCCGGCCGTCTACGGAGTGGAGGAGACGCGGCGACGCGCGGAGGCACTGGCGGAGGAGGCGCGGGCCGCGGCCGGTCGTCTGCCGGCGAAGCAGGCCGTCTGGCTGGCCCTGGTGCAGCTCATTCTGGAGCGCAGGTCCTAGCGCGAGGATGCCGATGAGGATCGTCGTCAGCCCCCACTCCGGGTTCTGCTTCGGTGTACACCGCGCGATCGAGGTGGCGCTGGAAGCCGTGCGGGAGCACGGCAAGGTGTACTGCGTAGGCCCCCTCATCCACAACCGCCAGGCGGTCGAGGAGCTGAGGAGGGAGGGCCTGGACACGGTGGCGAGTCTGGACGACGTGCCCGCCGGGGCTCCGGTCCTGGTGCGGACCCACGGCGCGGGGCCGGAGCTTTACCGCAGGAGCGAAGCCGGCGCCCACGAGCTGATAGACGCGACCTGTCCCTTTGTCATGCGCGCCCAAGAGGCGGCGCGGCAGTACCAGGAAGAGGGGTACCAGGTGCTGGTGCTGGGAGACAAACAGCACCCGGAGGCCCAGGGGATCGTCCAGCACACGGGCGACAAGGCCATTGTCATACAGGGCGCCGAGGAGCTGGCGGAGATCGAGGTCCGCGGCCGCGTGGCAGTGGTGTGCCAGACGACGCAGCGTGTGGGACAGCTCCAGGCCCTGGTGGAGGCGCTGATGCCGCTGACGAGGGAGCTTCGAGTGGCGAACACCATCTGCGATGCGACGACCCAGCGGCAGCAGGCCTCGGAGGAGCTGGCGCGGGAAGTGGACGTGATGATAGTGGTCGGCGGCTACCACTCGGCGAACACGAGCCGGCTGGCTCAGATCTGCGCGGCGACGGGAACGCCCACACACCACGTGGAGACGGCGGAGGAACTGGAGGACGCCTGGTTCGCGGGAGCCGATGTGGCGGGCGTGAGCGCCGGGGCCTCGACGCCGGACGAGGCGATCGCGGCGGTGGCGGAGAGGGTAGCGGAGCTGGGCGGCGAGGGGAGCAGGATCGAGTGGTCCGGCCGCAACAAGTCCCGAGGAGGCGAGGTGAGCCGATAGTGGCCATCACTGACTTCGATCAGCTCATGGTGACCGTGCGGGACCTGCCTGAGTACAAGGTGGCGGTGGCCGCGGCCAACGGCGAGCTGGTGCTGGCAGGCGCGATGCAGGCCCTGACGGAGAAGGTGGCCGAGCCGGTGTTCTTCGGCGACGCGCGGGCGATCGCCAAGACCGCGGCGGAGGCGGGCCTGAACCTGACCGGGGCGGAGATCGTGGATGTGCCCGGCGAGCTCGAGGCGGTGAGCCGCGCGGTGGACGCGGCGGCCTCGGGCGAGTGCCCCATGCTCATGAAGGGGCACGTCCACACCGACGACTTCCTGCGGGCGGTGCTGCGCCGGGAGGGCGGGCTGAGGTGTGCGGACGTGCTGATGAGCCACGTCTTCATCCTGGAGGCGACGTCGCTGGGCAGGCTGCTGTTCGTGACGGACGGGGCGATGAACATAGCCCCTGATCTGGAACAGAAGGCACAGATTATCCAGAACGCCGTCTACCTGGCGCGGTGCTTCGGGGTCGAGGAGCCGCGCGTCGGGGCCGTGGGGGCCGTGGAGCTGGTGGACCCCAAGATGCCGGTGACGGTGGAGGCGGCGGCCTTCGCGGGGATGGACCGGCGAGGACAGATCCCGCACTGCATCGTGGATGGGCCCTTCGGCCTGGACAACGCGGTGAGCCGGGAGGCGGCGCGGGTGAAGGGCCTGGAAGGCCCCGTGGCGGGGCAATGTGATATACTCCTGATGCCCGACATCGAAGCGGGCAACATAATGGCAAAGACCTTCTCCTTTCTGAGCGGCGGGCGGTCGGCGGGGGTGGTAGTAGGGGCCGCGGTGCCGATCGTGCTGACCTCGCGGGCCGACAGCGCCGAGGCGAGGCTCTTCTCGATGGCAACGGCCGCGCTGATGGCCAACATGTCCCGCGATGCCTGCATGAAGATCGGGAAGGTGCACTACTGACGCGCACGCCGCCGGCAGGCCGGACAGGCAGGCGGCGGCAGGTCGCGGGTTCCCCACGGCGGACGCACGGAGGGCGATGGCCATGTTCAGACTGGGCGTGATCAGCGACGAGGTGTCGCAGGACTTCGAGCGCGTGATGCAGGTCCTGCAGGAGTTCGGAGTCCCCACGGTGGAGCCGCGCTCGGTGTGGGACAAGAACCCGCAGCAGCTCGAGGACGAGGATATCGCGCGCATGAAGGCGCTGATGGCACAGTACGGGATAGAGTGCTGCTCGATAGCCACGCCCTTCCTCAAGTGCGACGTGGGCGACGCCGAGCAGTACGCGGAGCACCTGGGGATCCTGAGGCGGTGCCTGGCGCTGGCGCAGGAGCTTGGCGCGCCGGTGATACGAACCTTCGTGTTCTGGCGCACGGGCCCGGCGCGGGACGTCTGGCAGCGGCTTCTCGACGCCTACGAGGAGCCCGTGAAGCTGGCCGAAGAGGCCGGCGTGACCCTGTGCCTGGAGAACGAAGCCTCGACGCACCTGGCCACAGCCCAGGAGACGGCGGAGTTCTGCGCGGCCGTCAACCACCCGCGGGTGCGGGCCATCTGGGACCCGGCCAACGAGGTGTATGCCGAGGAGGGCGTGCTGCCCTTTCCCGATGCCTTCGAGCGGATCAGGCCCTGGATGATCCACATGCACATCAAGGACGCGGTGAAGGGCCCGGACGGGGAGGCGCGCTGCGTGCCCGTGGGTGACGGCGGATACATAGACTACCCGGCGCAGTTCAGGGCCCTGATGGACATGGGCTACGAGGGCGTCTGCTCCCTCGAGACCCACTGGCGGCCCACGGAGGAGCTGGACGAGGACCTGCTGAACCGCCCGGGCGGCTCGGCCTTCTCGGCGACGGGCGAGCCGGCCACTCGCCTCTGCCTGGAGAAGATCCAGGCGATGCTGGCGAGCATCGGGGGGCGGGCCGGGTAGCCAGGGCCGATCGGGTCGAAGGGCCCGGCAGACGCCGGGCCCCGAGGACCGGCACTCCTTCCCGAGCTTGCATCCTGCGGACGAGGACGAGGCGGCGCGGGGCGGGCCTGGGCCTGGTGGCGTCGGAGTAGTTCCCCGCGGGCCGTGCCAGCTCCCGACGGAGGTAAGCTCAGATGTCCGAGATGAAGGTGAAGATCTGCGTCGTAGGCTCGGCCGGGGGTCCGATGGACGAGGGGATCTCGGCCCAGGCCCGCCTTCTCGGCAGGACAGTGGCCGAGCGAGGCTGCGTTCTGATCACGGGCGCCTGCCCCGGCTACCCGCAGCAGGCGGTGCTGGGGGCCAAGGAGAGGGGCGGGTTCGTGGTGGGCATATCGCCGGCGCTGAGCTGGAAGGAGCACGTCGAGCGGTACCACGCGCCCTGGCGCGAGTATGACGCCCTGGTCTACGCCGGGAGCGGGCTGATGGGGCGCGAGGTACACATCATTCGCACGGGCGACGTCGTGCTAGTGGTGGCGGGCCGGTCAGGCACGCTGGGCGAGTTCGCGATAGCCTACGACGAAGGGAAGCTGATCGGCGTGCTGGAGGGGACGGGCGGCGTGGCGGACCACGTCCCGGCGCTGCTGCAGGTGCTGAACAAGGACACCGGAGCGGACCTGTTATTCGACGCGGAGCCGGTGGCCCTGGTGGACCGCGCGCTGGAGATGCACGAGCAGCAGGTGGCCGCCGGCAAGGCCTACGTCATCCCGGACCGGGAGTAGGTAGGTGCCGGCGGGTCGGCTCAGGACTCGGGCGACGGGCCGGCAAGGGTGGCCAGCATCCGCGCCGAGGCCGGGAAGTAACCCTCGACCACGGCCGACACCTCGGCGGCGAAACGTTTGAGCATCATGACCGTGTCGGGCACGGAGACGTTGAAGGCCTGGAGATCGAGCAGGGCCGGGGCGTCGAGGACCAGCTCCACCGCCGAGCCGGCCGATAGGCGGCCTACATAGCTCAGCAGGTCCACCAGATTGACGTAGGCATCCGTGCCCCGGTAATCCTCCGGCCGCGCCAGCACATCCACCTCGTAGGCCTCGTCCGGCAAGCCCGCAGCCAGCATCGCCATCCGCCTGAGCAGGCAGGGCACGCAGCCCCCGCACTGCCGGTGCCGACGCCCGGCCATCCAACAGCTCACGGTCTGCTGGATCTCCTCGATCCGCAGGACCGGCCGCAGCACGTCCCTGATGACCTCGGCCTTGGTCTGGTAGAGGAAGGGGTTGAGGATGCGTCCCGGCAGGCCCAGGCCCCCCGTCAGCGAGGTGAACAGGCCCAGCACGGCGGGATGGGTGCTGCGCGTGGACAGCGCCCCCGCGCGGCTGGGCGACAGGGGCAGGGCGGCGGTGAGCACGCCGTTCTCGCACAGGTAGACCTCTGGAGTGGACAGGCCTGCCGCCGCGGCGGCGCCGAGGGCCATGAAGAGCAGAGAGCGGGACCGGCGCGACGGCTCGCGCAGCTCGGCCGGTGGGAAGGGTAGGGAGCGGGGCGTGAGGCTGGGCATCAGCGTGACGCCCGCCCCGTGGAACCGCCCGCCCAGGCGAGTGAACACGTCGCTCAGCCTGCGCTGGGCCTCGGCGATGGTGGGGTTGCCCGAACGGTGGGTGACGAAGAGGGGTCGGCGTTCGGCCCGCAGGAGCATGACCGCGCCGGCCAGTGAGTCCAGTCCGCCCGACACCAGGCACACACAGTCGGCATCGCAGGGCTTGCCCGCGGCGCCCGCGGGCGGCTCTGGCTCGCGAGCATAGAAGTGAAGGCCAAGGTTGTCGCCCAGGAGCAGATAGAGCAGGCGGCCGAGCGTCCGGGCCTGGCCCTGCCAGAGGCCCGGGTCGCGCAGGGGCAGGTGCAGCTCCAGGGAACGAACGAACTGCTCGTTGCGGCCTCGTGGGACGGCCAGGTCGGTGAGGAAGACAGCGCCGACGAGATCGGCAAGGTCGGCCACGCTGGGGGAGAGCGGCCCGGCGGCCTCCTCCAGGGCCGAGAGATCGAAGATGGCGTTGCGGCGAGGGGAGCGCCAGTCGAGCTGGACGAAGGCGCCGGGCGCGAGGGCGTCGCGGTCGGCCGGGGACAGCCCCTCTGGGACAACGGCCACGACGCTCACACGGCACCCCCCGCGCCGATGAGGTCGAAGCCCTGGCCCATGGTGTCGAGAAGGAAGCTCTGAAGGCGTGGCAGGCGCTCGGTCTCGGGCGCGGCCAGGGCGTCGCCGAGCAGGGGCTCGGCGGACCCCAAGGGAAGGCGGCTGATGCTGTCGCGGCAGAAGGAGGCGACGCCGTCGAGAAGCTGGTGGGCCTGGCCCACCGTGGGGAAGGCGGGTGTGCCCACGAAGTCGCTGAGATCGCGGTCAACGAAGTAGCGGAAGGCGCGGTCCAGGTCGTAGCCGAGGAAGTGGCCCGACAGCTCGTGCAGGCGCCCCTCGTGCGCGTAGCCGGCGATGCGGGCGTCGGCCTCCGCCGGCGTCACCCCGGTGAGGAGCGCTGGGCGGCCGCCGGTGGCGATCTCCATCGCCGCCACGGCCAGCCCGTCCACGGCCAGCTCGGCGAAGCGGGACGCGGCTGACCACTCGACGATCCGCTCCTGAGCCGTGCCGCGCAGGGCCGCAGCGAAGGAGAGCGCCACAGGGCCGGCGGGAGGCATGCCGGCGTCGTCCAGCAGGGCGCCGAGGCCCGAGGTCGCGACCTGCTGCGCGCCGGTCAGCATGGTGTCCAGGCACAGGGCGACACCCCGATCGCACATGGCCACGCGCGTAAGGGAGTCGAGGGCCTGCACGATGCGGCCCGCCACCTGTCCCGGCTCGGGGTTAGGCTGCCGGTAGAGCTCTCGCACCCGTTCCCACTCGGGGGTGGCGGGCGAGCGATGGGAGCTAGAGGTTCCCAAGGCGTGTCACCATTGACGCCGGCCGCGTCGAGGATCCCGGCGCGGAAGGGCATGCGCCGCTAGGCGCCGGCAGGAAGCCTTCCGGTTGTCGCATCGGTGGAAGACGAACCCTCCCCGCCCCGGCTGGAGCCGTCATTCATGAGACTATACAGGAGGTGCGCCAAACCATCCAGTCCCTCGGGCCCACTCACCCGACCCGGCGCGGGGGCCCCGGCGTCACTCGGCCAGCATCCCTCGCGCGGCCTCGAGCCATTGCACCATTCGCTGGCGGTTGGCGGGCATGGCCTCCTCGGGATCAGGCAGCTTGGGGCGCCAGAGCTTCTCGTACTCGTCGGATAGGAAGCCATCGTAGCCTGCGGCCAGGAGGTGGGCGAGGATCAGCGGCCAGTCCACCTGGCCCTGGCCCAGGGGCACGGAGCTCACTTCCCTGCCCCGTCTGACCAGGTCCTTGACGTGCACGTGGGCGGTGAGGGGAGCCAGGTCAGGCATGACGGCGTCAGGTTCGGTGTCGCCGGCCGCGTACAGCCAGTAGTAGTCCAGGATCAGCCGGACGTGGGGGTGATCCACGAGCTGGAGGAGGGAGAGAGCCTGCTCGCTGTCGGCGGCGAGGGTGCCGCCGTGGGTCTCGACGCCGAGGGTGACCCCGAGGGGCGCCACGGCGTCGCCGGCGGCCCGCAAGCCGTCGGCAGCCCGGCGCTCGGCTTGGGCGAAGGAGAGGCCCTCGAGGGGCCACTTGCCGGGGACGGCCCGCACGATCCTGCAGCCCAGGACCTGGGCGGCGCGGGCAACGCGGGTGAGCCCCTCGACGGTCCGGGCAGTGGCCTCGGGAGTGGAGTAGTCCCCGTGGTAGGGCGTCAGGCAGGCGATCTCGAGGCCCAACTGAGCGGCCCGCTCGCTGATGCTCCTCAGCCGCTCCTCGCGAGCGTCTTCGGGCTGCAACTGGCCATTGTCTGCGCAGCGAATCTCGATGCCCTGGTGGCCGATCTCGGCGAAGAAGGCCATGGCCTCATCCAGCGAGTAGGCGGGTGTGCCCATGGTATGACCACACAGCTTCATCGGCGCTCCTCCTCGGGGCAGGCCTGCCCCGCGCGGTCATGAGACAACAGGCCAATTCCGGCATCAAGGATTTCCTCCTCTAGCGGGGAATCGGAGAACGAGTGGAATCCAGCCTGTCATGCCTGGCCTAAGGAGGCGCTCGATGTGAAGAAAGGTATCTGCTTCTCATGCCTGCCGGGGTCCCTGCCCTTGCGAGACCGTCTGAAACTGGCCAAGGAGGCGGGGATAGAGGGCATCGAGATCCCGCAATTCGAAACGCAGGCGCAAGTGGAGGAAGTAGCGGCCGTGGCGGCGGAACTGGGCATCGAGGTCCACAGCGTGATGGGGGGCACGCACTGGCAGCTCCCCTTGTCGAGCACGGACGAGGAGGTGCGGCTGCAGGGGGTAGAGGGCATCAAGAGGGCGCTGCAGGTGGCGAAGTGGGCCGGGGCGCCGGTGGTGCTGGTGGTGCCCGGCGTGGTGAACGACGACGTGTCCTATGCGGCGGCCTACGAGCTGTCGCGCAAGAGCCTGTACGAGATCCTGCCGGTGGCCGAGGAGCTGGGCGTGGCCATGCTCCTCGAGAACGTGTGGAACAAGTTCCTCCTTAGCCCCCTGGAGATGCGGGACTACATTGACAGCTTCGAGACGCCCCTGGTGCAGGGCTACTTCGACGTGGGGAACATCCTCCTCTACGGCTACCCGCACCAGTGGATCGAGATCCTGGGCGACCGGGTGAAGCGGATTCACGTGAAGGACTTCGACGTGAATACCCGGCAGTTCGTCGCCCTGCTGACAGGGAGCGTGGACTGGCCCCGGGTCGCGAACGCCCTGCGCGGCATCGGCTACGATGGCTACGTGACGGCCGAGGTGCCGGGCTACAAGCACGCGCCGGAGATCTTCGTCAGGCAGGTGGGCATGGCGCTGGAGTTCATCGTCAACGCCTGAGCCCGACGGCGCGGACGGTACTGTCGGGCCCGGGGTGCCGGTGGGACGCCGGGCCACGCCGTCAGTCTAGTCTAGCGGACCTCTGTGGCGGGGGGCGGCCGCGAGCCGCTCCCCGCTGCCTTCAGGCGTGCTGGGAGGGCGTCGCCGGCAGAGATGCGAGCGTCGGGGCATGTCAGGGGGGTGCTACTGGAAGCTCCGGCGCCAGCGGGTGCCCTCGGCGGTGTCCTCGAGGACAATGCCACGCTGGAGCAGCTCGTCCCGGATGGCGTCGGCGCGGGCGTAGTCCTTGGCGGCCCGGGCGTCCCGGCGCTCCTGGATGAGCCGCTCAACGTCCTGGTCGAGAGCCCCCTTGTCGTGATCCAGGAAGCCGAGGACCTGGTCCACCCGAGCAAAGAGATCGAGGACGGCCTCGGCAGCGCCCCGCGTGAGTCCCGCCGCCAGCAGCATCGGGTTGATGGCGCGGACGAGGTCGAAGACCGTGGCCATGGCCTGCGGGATGTTCAGGTCGTCGCGCAGGGCGGCCTCGAAGTCAGCCTCGGCGCGGGCCACGGCGTCGCGCACGGCCTGCGATGGCTCACCCTCGGCCGTCACCTCGCTCAGCCGGTCCATGAAGTCCCACAGCCGGAAGACGGCCGCGGTGCTCTGGCGCAGGCCCTCGATGGTGAAGTTGAGCTGCTTGCGGTAGGCGGCGGTCATGAGCTGGTGGCGGATGGCCATGGGCTCGTGGCCCTGCTCGATCAGGTCGCGGAGGGTGAAGAAGTTGCCGAGGGACTTGGACATCTTCTGGCCCTCGACGATCAGGTGCTCGATGTGGACCCAGAGGCGGACGAACTTCTCGCCGGTGGCGCCCTCGCTCTGGGCGATCTCGTTCTCGTGGTGAGGGAAGACAAGGTCCACGCCCCCGACGTGCAGGTCGAGGGTATGGCCCAGGTACTGCATTGACATCACGGAGCACTCGATGCTCCACCCGGGACGGCCGGGCCCCCAGGGGCTGTCCCAGCAGGGCTCACCGGGCTTGGCCGCCTTCCACAGGGCGAAGTCGCGCACGCTCTCGCGGTCGTACTCGTCCGAGTCCAGGCGGCTGTACTCCTCGGCCGTCGCGCTGTCCTGGACGGATAGGCCCGAGAGCAGACCGTAGCGAGGGAAGCTCGAGATGTCGAAGTAGACGCTGCCGTCGCGGACGTAGGCGTGGCCGCGCTCCAGCAGCGTCTGGATCATCTCGATCATCTGCGGTATGTGCTCGGTGGCGCGCGGGTTCCGCCAGGAGGGCCAGACGCGCAGCGTGGCCAGGTCCTCCAGGAAGAGCTGCAGGTAGCGGTCGGTATACTCGCGCAGGCTCTCGGCCCCTTCCTGGGAGCGGGCGATGGTCTTGTCGTCCACGTCCGTGATGTTCATCACGTTGTGGACGTCCCAGCCGAGGTAGCAGAAGGTGCGGACCAGGAGGTCGCTGACGAGCAAGGACCGCATGTTGCCGATGTGGGCGACATCGTAGACCGTGGGGCCACAGGTGTACATGGTGACGGTGTGGCCGTCGGCCGGCGCGAAGTCCTCGAGATGACGGGTCTGGGTGTTGTACAACCGCATCCTCGGCCACCTCCTTGGTCTCGAAGCAGGCGGGGCCCCGGGCGGATCGGTGTAACCTGGAGTCCCGCCACCGGGCCGTCAACCGCGAAGGTCGGGGAGGGAGTTGACGTCCCCTGCCGGACAGACCTGCCACGCGCGTCGGCCCCGGCAGGCTCGGGCGGACGGAAGGTGACGAAGCCGGCAGCCCGGAGTGGTGGGGCGCCGGGAGCCCCTCGGCCCCCGGCCTATCACCTTCGGCTAGACGTCGTAGGGCAGCAGGGCGACCTCGCGCGCACGCTTGATACACTGGGAGAGCTGGTTCTGGTGCTTGCGACAGGTGCCGGTCTGCCGCGCCTTGCGGATCCGGCCCCGGTCGTCGAGGTAGTCAGCCAGCATCTCTATGTTCTTGTAGTCCATGAGGCGCGAGGAATCCACGCAGAAGGTGCAGTGCTTCCGGCGCTTTTTGCGGCGTGGTGCTTGGGCCACGGTTTGTGTTCCTCCTTACTCAGGACACAAGGCCGCCCGCATACTTCTCGGGCGGCCGGCACAAGGCCTTGAGTTCGCCGTCTATCGTACCCCAGGCGCGGGCCGGAGTCAACGGGGCCTCGGGGGCCGCCGGGCGTCGCCCGCCCGGGGCGGGCCGGCAACAGGAGGCCGCCCGTTGAGGGCGAAGTCAGAGAGGTCCCTGCGGCCGAGGAGGACTCCCGAGGGGGTACAGTCACGATGGTATGCTGCCTCGTCATCGCCACCTTGCTAGCTACCGCGCCGGTCGGCCAGGCCGAGCGGCCCGTCCTACCCAAGCCCACCTACGCCAACTCCTTCTGCCTCTTCCCCATCCACGAGGGCTGGCACCTGCGCAAGCCGGAGGATCGCGAGCGGTTGACCAGGGTAGTGGAGGAGATGCGGTCGAGGATCGGGCCCGAGCGGCTGTACGCCCATCTGGGAGTGGCGGTCATCAGCGAGGGCAGCGAGTATGAGGGCTATGAGCTGGCGCGCGACTTGGGGATCGGCCTGGTGCTACAGGGGGGATGCATCGAGCACCACAGCCACGCCTGGGGTTTCCGCGAGCTGCTGCACGATCCCGAGAGGGGGGACCGGCGGTTCGCGCAGTGGTTCCAGGACGGGCTGATCGCCGAGCCGGGGCAGGAGGACCAGTGGGACTTCGGGGTGCGGGCGTGCAGCTCGCGGTATGCGGAGCCCGTCTACGAGCTGCGCAGGCAAAAGGACCAGGCACGGGCGGAACGCGTGGCCAAGGCGATGCGCGCCTTCCCCGAGACGGTCCTGGCCTGCAGCGGGCCCATCGAGTGCGAGATGCACCAGGGCGACCGGCGCTGGGGTGACTACAGCCCCTTCACCGTGGCCGAGTTCCGCGATTACCTGACGCACCAGGGCATCTACGCCCCCGGGGGCGACCGCGAAGGCCTGGGCTACCCGGGCGGCGAGGTCTTCGCCGACGATCCGTCGCCCGCGGAGGCCCGAGGCGACCGCCCGACCTTCAACAGCACCTTCGGCACGCGGTTCTCGACCTGGACCCTGCGGTACTGGGACCCGGCGGCCTTTCCCGAGCGAGTGCCGCTGGAGGCGCCGGGGATGCCCGGCCCGGGCGCGAAGGGCCACGTGCCGGGCGGTTTCGACGCTCCGCGGGTGCCCCCGGGCGAGCCGGAGCCCCAGGGCATCCCCCGCGAGGGCAACGACCGGTTCTGGGAGGCCTGGGCGAGCATGGACGATGGGCTGCCGGGCTTCCGCGCCAAGCTGCTGAACTCCTGGGTGCGCGACCACACCCGGTGGCTGGCGGAGGCCGGAGTGCCGAGAGACAGGATCTTCAGCCATCAGATACCCGGCGAGAGCTACGGAAGGGGGCGGCTGACAAACGGCGCCTCGGCGGTGTGGACGGCCGACACGCCCAGCGGGAGCATCGGGATCACGACCTATTTCGGCGCAGCCAGCGATGTGGACGTGTTCACCAAGATCCTCGCGCGCAACGAGAACTGGGGTATCTTCGAGTACCATCCGCACCCCATCAACGCCCTCGACGCGCCCGTCGAGGAGTACCTCAGGTCCCTGCAGACGTGCGTGAGATTCCGGGCGCACATCCTCACGCCCATCTCCTGGCCCAACGAGGGCAAGGACTTCATCGTGAGCACCGGCCCCTTCGCCGAGGCCATGAAGCAGGTCATGGCCTCGCTGCCGGACCAGCCCTACTACAACCGCTCCTACGTGGACTACGCGCCCCCGCCCGTGAGCGACGTGAGGATGCGGCCAGCCGGGGACGGGACGCGCGTGTCCTGGTCGGAGCTGATCTGGCCCGACCGCAGGTTCCGCTGGACCGACTGGCGGGAGTTCGAGCGGTTCGAGGTCCGCGACGCCGGCGGGAGGACACTCGCCGCCACGCGCGACTGCGAGACGACGGTCGAGGGCAGGCATGAGCGGCTGGCGGTGGTGGCCGTCAAGCAGCGCCGGGAGCCGAGCCTGCCCGCGATCGCAGGCCTGGCGGGCCACAAGGGCCTGGTGAAGTGGGACGAGGCCTACGACTTCTTCTGCGACCACTACCGCGTCGAGGCCTACGACGCGGAGGAGGGCGGCGAGCTGGTCCTGACCGACACCACGCGCAGGGCGCGGCTGCACTTGCCGCCGATGGCGCGCGGGGAAGTGTGCTGCCGCGTGGCGGCCGAGACGCGGGACGGGACGCCGGGGCCCTTCACCCCGCGGGTGCGGGTGAGCGCGCCGCGCCCGGGGCGCCGCATCGTGGACCTTCAGGCGGCCAAGGCCCGCATCGAGGGCTCGCCGGACACGGCCTGGCGCGACGGGTCCGTGGGAGGCATCACGCAGGCGGCGCTGGCCCAGCACCCACCGCTGCAGGGCGGCTGGGCGCGGATGGAGGTGGGCGTGAAGCTGCCGGCCGTGGCGCGCGAGCAGAGGCTGCTGTTCGTGGCGGATGCCGGTCTGCGCGACGGCGCCGAGGGCAGCGACGGCGTCATCTTCCGGGTGGAGGTGGACGGCGATGGGCGCTTCGAGCAGCTCCTCAAGCCGGACGGCCAGTGGCACGAGGTGGAGGTGGACCTGACCGGCGACGCGGGGAAGGAGGTGCGCCTCGCGCTGATGACCAGCCCGGGCGAGACCTCGAGCTGGGACTGGGCCGTGTGGGGCGATCCGCAGGTGCTGCTGGTGGGGCCCGGTGTGGCTGAGCAGCCGAGGGTAGCGGGCATCGTGGCGCAGGGCAAGCAGGTGCGAGGGCGCGTGACCCTGCGTTGGCAGGCCAGGGCGTCGGACGGGCGGGCTTGGGACGAGGTGGCGGGATTCGCGGGATTCCGCGTGTATCGCGGCGCGGATCGGGACTTCCGCCCGAGCGACGCCAACCGTCTGGGACAGACCATGGCCTTCGAGTTCGTGGACCACACCTTTGACGGCAAGGAGACCTTCTACCGCGTGAGGGCCGTGTTCGGCGACGGCACGGAGTCGCCGGAGTCGGAAGCCGTGCAGTATGCGCCGTGAGCAGTGGCGGCAGGGGGCGGAGGGGGACCCGCGGCGGCGCAAGAGCGGGCCGCCGGCAGGGCTCGGGGCGCCGCGTTGTGGAGAGGGGCCCGAGGGCCTATAATGCCCGCGCAGTCGAGGAGGCACCCCCTTGCGATCAGACGGAAGGCAACCGGACGAGGTCCGCCCCTGCACCATCGAGCGCGGGTACATGAAGTACGCCGAGGGGTCGGCGCTGATCAAGATGGGCGACACCCAGGTGCTCTGCGTGGCCAGCGTCAGTGACCGCGTGCCCCGCTGGCTGGTGGGAGCGGATCAGGGCTGGGTGACGGCGGAGTACTCGCTGCTGCCGCGGGCGACACAAGAGCGCACACCCCGAGAGAGCTCGACGGGCGTCAGCGGTCGCACGCAGGAGATCCAGCGGATGATCGGGAGGGCGCTGCGGGCCGTCTGCGACCTCCACGCGCTGGGGACCTGGTCCCTCGTCCTCGACTGCGACGTCCTGCAGGCGGATGGGGGCACGCGCACGGCGGCCATAACGGGGGCCTACGTGGCCCTGGCCGACGCCGTGTCGTGGATGATCCAGCGCAATCTGGTGCGAACGTGGCCCCTGACGGCCCAGGTCGCGGCTCTGTCGGCGGGGCTCGTGCAGGGCGAGGTGCTGGTGGACCTGACCTACGAGGAAGACCGCTCGGCCGGAGTGGACCTGAATCTCGTGCTGACGCAGAACAGCCGGGTGGTCGAGATTCAGGCCGCCGCGGAGGGCAATCCCTTCACCGTCGAGCAGCTCAACAAGCTCGTCGGGGTGGCCAGCAAGGGGATCAGGACCCTCTTCGAGGTGCAGCAGAAGGCGCTCGAGGGCCTCATTGTCCGGTCGTCGTGAGGTGAAGCGCTCCGTGCCCCAGCGAAGACCGGACTCCTCGGGCCGACTCGAGCTCGTGGTAGCCTCGCACAACGCCGCGAAGGTGCGCGAGATCCGGCAGGTGCTTGCCCCCCTTCACGTCCCTGTCCTGTCGCTGGATGACGTCGGCCTCAGCGACGAGATCGAGGAGACGGGCGGTACCTTTGCGGAGAACGCGGCGGCCAAGGCGCTCGCGGTGGGCCGGATCACGGGCGGGCCTGTCCTCGCCGATGACAGTGGGCTGGTCGTGGACGCGCTGGACGGACGGCCGGGCGTGATGTCGGCCCGGTACGGCGGCGAGGGCCTCACGGACCCCGAGCGGGTCGAGCTGCTGTTGCGCCAGATGGCCGACGTGCCCCATGGGAGGCGGACGGCCCGCTTCGTGTGCGTGCTGGCGCTGGCGAAGGGTGACCGGCTGCTGGCGACGTGGGCGGGATGCGTGGCCGGGCTGATCGCCGACGAGGCGCGCGGGACGGGCGGGTTCGGCTACGATCCCGTGTTCCTGTACGTGCCGCTGGGAAGGACCTTCGCCGAGCTCACGGCGGAGGAGAAGAACGCCCTCAGCCACCGGGGCCGGGCCGTGCGGCGCCTGCCGTGGCACCTGGGAGCCCTGCACGATCCCCGATAGGCACGCGCCGCGTCGCCGGTGCTACCCCTGCGGGGGCGGCTTGGGGGCGGGACCAGGCCAGGTGTTCCCTCCGTAGCGCCAGTCGAGCTTCTGGTAGGCGAGCAGGAAGCCGCCCTGCGCCGCCGGTGAACCGTCGGCATAGACGCCGTCCTTGTCCACCCCGTAGCGCAGCATGTCCTGGCTGAAGCCCAGGTACTGCTTGGCGCCCAGGACGACGGCGTTGACGAGCTGGCGCTGGAGGTTGGCCAGCGGCGCCTTGGGCCGGTCCGGGAAGAGGGCGCGTAGCTGCTCCTCGGGCATGGCCTGGACACAGGGCGGTATCTTCTCCTCCTCCTGCTGTCCCTTGATCTGGACGAAGGCCTTCAGCGCCGATCTGCGCTTCGAGGCCTGGATGCCATAGAGGTTGAGGACGGACACGGTCGGGTCCTCCCAGAACGCCCCTGCCTCCTCGATGCCGCCCAGGGCGCTGAAGGTCTCCGCGACGAAGGTGCCCATGACGGTGTTGTCGTCGGCGAAGCAGGCGGCGGCCTGCCCGAGGACGGCCAGCTCGCGGGCCGAGACCAGGGGGCTGGGGGCCTCTGAGGGCTCCTTGGCCAGCGCGGCCGTGACGAGCGCGAGGCCGGCGTCGGTGTAATTCGCCTGCTTGGTCACCTCACCCAGTTGGCCCAGAAAGGCGCCGACGGCGAGGCAGACTTGGCGGGGGTTGGTCACGGCATGGACGCCGAGGCACTTGTCGCCCAGCTCCCGCGCGAGAGCCATGCGCTTCTCGCGGGGCTGCTGCGGCAGGTCCAGGATCGTGTCCCCCAGGGCCACCCACGCGGCCCAGTGGTCCAGGGTTGCTTGGGCGTCAATCCATCTCTGCACGAAGTCGAGGTAGCGGCTGTCGTTCGTGTCCTTGTAGGCGCGGACCATGCCCCGGGCGAGAGTCTCGCCGCCGAAGTCGGCGGCCAGGTCCCGAGGCTTCGTAACGGCGAGCACGCGGTCCGCGGCGGTCTTCACCAGGTCCCGGCTCGCCAGCTCTTCCATGACCACGGCCTTCTTGGCCTTGTAGGTCTTGGTTTCCTTCGTGTTCAGCCCGAGGTACTGGGTCAGACACTCGGCGAGGACGCGGCCGGTAGCTAGAGGCGTCTGGAAACGCAGAAGCTCGGCGGCCGTGGGCGCCACGTCTATCTGCAGAGCTTCCTGCTCGACCACGGCGCCCTTCTTGATGTCGGGGCCGAGCACGAGCAGCATGATGTGCTCGCACCCATCGCAGTGGTCGCCGTGCGAGTGGAAGTCGTTGGTGTGGCGGCCGTGATCGTTGGTGAAGAAGACGGTGGTCTTGTCGCGGTAGTTGGGGTCCGCCTGGATGGCTTCCCACAGCTTCCACATCTGCTCGTCGCAGTTCCTGATGGCGGCCTGGTACTCGCTGATGTCCGTGGCGACGTGGCCCGCGTGGTCGGTGTAGCCGAAGTTGACGAACACGATGTCGGGTTGGTCGGCCTTCATCACTTGGATGACTTTGTCGAGCACCGCCGCGTCGCCCTCGGGTCCGTTCTCATTGATGGGGTTGTCGGGCCCGCCCCCGTTGACGTGGCTGCCGGCGTAGCGCTTCCCGTAGGCGGGGTGCGAGCTGTAGGGCTCGAAGGAGTACCGGGCCTTGCCGAAGACGGACCAGCACTTCGTCTCGGGCACGTCCTTCTCGTCGCGGCAGTACTCGAAGAGAGTGGGACGGGTGAGACGGGGCCCGCCGTTGGTCACCTTCTGCCACGTGCCGGAGATGAGCGTGCTGTGTCCCTGCCGGGTGACCGTGATGCCCCGGTCGAAGTAGTTGGTGAAAAGGGTGCCCTGGGGGCGAAGGTCGTTGTACAGGTGGGGTACGAACTGGTGCGTCTCGTCGCCGAAGGTGTCCATCCACCGCACGCCGTCCATGACGACGATGAAGACGTGTTCGGTGGCATACCCCCCGGCAGCAAAGGCGGCACTGCACGTGACGCCGAGCAAGGCCAACACCGCAGCCACAAGCCCGAGGCGCTGTGCGCCCATGGTAGCATCCCCCTCCTGAGGTGGAGGCATGAGACTCCCCCCGCGCTTACACTGCGAAGCGGGCGCCAGGTCAATGGGCGATTCGTGGCACGGGGTCCCTTACGCCGGGCTGGGAGCTAGTCGCCGGCGCGCTGGGTCCAGTCGGTGGCCTGTCCTCTGGTGTCCAGGTGGAAGGACAGAGTCCTGTGGCCGTTGTGGGAGTTCTCGTAGACCCCGCAGCCGCCGGTCCGCACTTCTCCTCTGCCCTCCATGTCGCGGACCACACCGCGGAGGAAGATCCCGTCGCTCACGTTGACGACTCCGTCGCCGCTGAGGTCTGCCAGGCGGTCGGAGTCGCCCTGGGTAACGCGGAAGTCAAAGGCCTCGCCCCACATATGGCGGCTCCGGGCCGCGCCGCCCACCCGAGCGTTGTGGGTCGGGCTGCGGAAGCCGTGGTGTTCCTGGCGCGCGATGACGGCGCCGGGGCAGACGCGATCGAGCACGCGCTGGAGCTTCTCGAGCTTCTCGAGGATGGCGTAGTCGAGCACGGTGTACTTGATGGGGGCGTCGGCGGGCTGGGCGCAGGTGACGTGGCCGAGGCGGAACATAGGCGTCAGGTAGTGCCCCTCGGCGGCGTCGGGAACGGGCGTGAACCATAGGGGCGGCACGCAGCCCGAGGGGTAGGCCCCAAGGTGGTAACCGTCAATCGCACCGGCCTGGGGGGCGCCGGGCGCGTAGCGCGGCACCAGCACGACTACGGTGACGCTGGCCGAGTAGGCCGGGCCCGGCGGCGAACCGGGCGCGGGCTGCCAGACCGAGGTGAGGCGGAGCGCGGCGTCGCCCCAGGAGCCTGGAGGGGCGCCGATCTCGAGCACGCCGGGCAGGGCCCACTTGAGCCGCAGGGTGCTGCGCAGGTCGCCTGCCCAGCCCTGCGGTGAGAGCTCCCAGCGGATCTGCTGGGCCCCGCCTGAGGGCACGGCCTGGCCGGTCTGGTCGCCCCAGAACCCGGCCTGCAGGCCCAGGTTGGCCACGGAGCCCGGCTGGAGCGCGATGGCGGCGTCCTGGTCCAGACCCCACTCGAGAGCCATCCGCGCCCAGCCACCGCCGTAGGGAACCACCGCGTTGGCGAGGAGTCGGCAGTGGTACCGTGGCGTTCCGGCTATGCCCGGCGACGGCGGGCACGCCAGCAGGCACGTCCCAACCGATAGGAGAGCCCACCGGGCAAGGGAGGGCCGACGGTTGAGTGATCCAACACAAGATGAGCTCTGGTGCTGTGCAGACATTCCGGTGGGATGGGTTCGCGGCCTTGCGACTGACCGGCGCGGCTCATCGCCTCGACACGCCCCGGAGGCCGCTGCCTGTCGGGCGGATGCTGGGGCGAGAGCCGATCGGTTCGGGTACCGACAAGGCCCGTCGTCGGTCCGCGTCGCGAGGCTTAGCCTACACCAATCGTGCCTGGGAAGGCGACAGGCGCCCTGCTCCGGTGTGCGGAGGTCCCTGCCCAGCGGCGTGCGCGCCACGGGCTGCTTTCTCCCGGGGGCCAGGCTACTCCGGGGAGGCGTCGGGCGGCTGCTCTTTGTGCTCCGCCTGGAGGAAACGGAAGAGGTCGAGGATGTCATAGATGCCGCCGATGCCGCACACCACGATCATCCCCCCGAACCCCAGGAGGGCTGCCCCCAGCACTGCAAGCCAGACAGCTTCCATGCTACTCACCCGCCTCGCGATAAGCCTTGGCGTCAGGCGGCGACTGCCCGGGTGGGTGCGTGCCTCGGTCCCGGACAGGCGGCGTCAGTCGGCTTCCTGTTCTTGCGGCTGCGACTTTCGGGGCCGCAGTAGCGATCCGATAACCATGCCGAGGGCGCATAGAACGATGGTGGCGATCGCGATCTTGGTCTCGGTCATCCAGGGCAGCCCCCAGTCCTTCCAAGGGAAGACGCCAGGAACGGCGAGCAGGCCCAGGGACAGGGCTGCGAGGGCGCCGGCCTCGGAGGCACGCTTCCAGTACAGGCCACCCACGATGCAGACGAAGGCCCCCGCCAGGTAGACAGTGCCGGTAATGGCCATATAGGTCCACAGGGTGCTGGGGGCCTCATACCACAGGCCCCAGACCAACAGGAACAGGCCCACAGCGACGATCAGGATGCGCGTCAGCAGGATCCGGCCGCGCTCCGACAGGTCCTCGGGCTCAAGGAGTCTCGGCACCGTGCGAACCAGATAGCCAGCGACCCAGGCGCCAGGGATGACGCCGAGGGCCCGCCAGAGCTCGGGGACGCCGACCGCGCCGAGCAGGGGATAGAGCACGGCGACAACGCAGATGCCGCCGAGGATCCCGCAGACCTGACCGACGATGGCCCGTCCGCGCGGGCCCACGCGGTACAGCGGCGCCACAACGTCCTGGGTGATGACCGAGGCCCACATCAGCAAGTAGCTGTCCTGGGCGCTCATGAAGGCGGCCATCATGCCGGCCGTAACGATGCCGATGAGAACGGGTGGGAAGGCTCGGGCGAAGAAGACCGGCATGGCGTACTGGGTCGAGAGCGTGGGGTTCCCGCCAAGGAAGGCCGCGGCCAGATCGGGGCGGGCCGAGACGTAGGCCAGAGCCGCAGCGCCCCAGGTCACCGGCAGCACGACCCGCGACAGGAAGGTGATCGAGGACCAGCCATAGAGCTTCTGGGCCACGCTGGGACTGCGGGAGGCCAGCGCGCGGGCGGTCGCCGTGGCCCACAGGGACCCGGCCGCCACGCCCATGTAGATCATCCACAGGATGTAGAGCCAGCCGTAGCCGTCGGAGGCCACCGGATTGAGCCCGGCCAAGCCCCGCTCAGCCACGACAGCCGAGGTGATGTCGCCCCAGGAGATCTGGGTCAGCACCCAGATCGTGGCGATGACGGTGGCGCCGCCCAGCACCACGAACTGGGTGTAGTCCACGATGACGATGGAGACCATGCCGCCCAGAACGGTGTAGATGAGCATGAGGATGCACATCACCGTCATCAGCAGCTTCAGGCCCAGGCCGGTGCCGATGCCCAGCACGCAGGTCATGAACCTGGCCCCCGCCTGGAGGAACAGGCCCATGTTGAGGATGCCGGCGAGGGCCAGGATGATGCCGCCGAGCACCCGAGCCTTGCGGCTGTACCGGAGCTCGTAGTACTCGGGGATGGTCATGATGGCGCACTCGCGGAGCGGGCGGATGATGAACCCGGTCAGGCCGACGATGAGCAGCCCCAGGCCCCAGCAGACACCTATGACATAGGCGGAGAGGCCCTTCTCGAAGCCCTCCTGGGCGTTGTACATGTACGTAACGAGGCCGATCTCGGTGCCGGCCATGCTGCCGACTGCGAGGAAGAGCCCGAGGCCACGGCCGGCAACCACGAAGTCCGTGAGCCCCTTGACGTAGCGGTTGACCCAGATCCCGATACCCACGCTGCCGAGCAGGTAGGCGAAGACGATGACCCAGTCGATGTTGGTGAAATTGGTCTGGGACACCACGGAATCCATGGCCCGCCCTCCCGGCCGAAGGAATGGCTCGGGGGGTATTCGCGCCGGATGGCAGGTTCTCCTTCCGCCGGAGCGAAGGGACAGACAACGCCCACTCCCCGCTACGGGACGGAGGCGGAAGCATGGCTGTGTGGCTTGGACTGGCCGCCTTCCTGGCGGCGCCGGCGCCTTCCCTGCTGCCCCCGGACTACGAGCCGCTGCTCGAGCTGAGGGGGATAGCGTCGTCGGGCAGGAACTACGACGAGATGCTGTGGGACGTGGTCGTGGGCAAGCGCCCGGACGGGAGCCGGTTCCTGTGGGCCAGGCTCCACGGCGGCGAGGTGTGCGAGGACTGGCGGGACGGGCCGGGCAACGACTGGGTTGACGCCCCCTACGTGCGCCTGCTCGACGGCGACGGCCGGGAGATCGCCCGCCTGAATGTCCACGAGGGCAAGCTGGGCGCCGGCGCCGAGCAGTACGGGCCCAAGGAAGCGATCCGCGAGCTCGGCGACCTGCCTGAGACCTTCAATGTGGCCGTGGGATACGTCGGCTACCTGGACCTGTCGCACCCGCCGGGCGGCGCCGACGAGATGCTCCTGGCCCCACCACCGCCCGAGCCGAGGGACGTGGTGGACGGTGCGCTGGAGCGTTGCGGCAGGGAGCGGGCGGCCGTGATCGAGCGAGTGGAGGCCGGCCGCCGCGCCGATCCCGAGGCCGCCGCGGCGCTGCTCGACCTGCTCGACCGGAGCGTGGAGCCTCTGCTTCGCGCGCAGGTCGCGGAGTCCTTCCCCGAGGGCTGGCACGAGGGCGTGTACGCGGGCAGTCCCAGCTTCCGCCTGTCACCCGAGGGCAGGCCGGGCCGAGCCGCGCAGATCACCGGCACGACGACGGACCGAGGATGCCTGCAGCAAGCCGTGACGGCCCTGCAGGAGGGTCGTCGCTACCACCTCAGCGCCCTCTACCGCACCTCCGGCCTCAAGCGGGCGAGGGACGACGGCGGTCTGCGGATCAGGGCGATGTTCCAGCGAGAGGACGGGTCCTCCGCCAACCAGGAGAAGCACGTGTACCTCGTGGGCGACCCCGAGGCCCGCGAGTGGACTAGGCTCGAGGGTTCCTTCACCGTGCCGGCCACGACCCAGCGCACGACGGTGGAAGTGTTCTTGTGGTACGCGGAGGGGACGGTCTGGTGGGACGACGTGGTGCTGGCGCCCGAAGCGGCCGACGGGCAGGCCCGGGAGCCCGTCAGCCTGCTGGCCAATCCCGGCTTCGACAGAGCGCGGCAGGACCTGCTGGGGGGCTTCTCGCGAGGCACGTCGGAGTGGCGGTTCCGCGAGACCGCGCAGACCTGCGCGGGGCTGGCCTTCCTGTACGCCTGCCCGCGGTCCCGGTGGCATGGCGACGCGGGGGTGCTGGCGGCGACGGTCAAGGCGATTGAGTTCCACCGGAGAGGGATGAGCCCGGTCGGGCGATGGTACGAGAAGGACGCGAACGTGGATCGGTTCGCCCTGGCGCCGATGGCCGAGGCCGTGCTGCTCATCGCCGACGCGGTGCCCAGGGACACGCTGGCGGCCTGGCTCGGGATGCTGCGGCGGGCGGGCCAGTATCAGCTAGAGACCTACTTCGCGCACTCGACGGGCACCTACCCCAACATGGACGCCTACTTCACCCTCTCGGTCGCCCTGGTGGGACACATCCTCGGCGAGCCGGCGATGCTCGAGGCGGCGGCGACGCGCGTGGGCCAGGTGCGCCAGTGCCTGGACGAGGGCGGGGGGTTTGAGTACATCCTGGGCTTCAACCCGGTGGTCGTCTACCAGGACATCACCGTGCAGTGCCTCTACCGGTATCACCTGCTCACCGGCGACGAGGAGGCGCGCGAGCTGGTCGCCGACACGCGCGACTACTACCCGTGCTTCATCGAGCCGCTGGGGGCGACGGACTCGGGCATGGAGCCGGCGTGGAAGCACTACTGGGGCCATGCGGGGGCGGTCATGGCGCCCGAGGCCGTGGCCTCCGCCGCCCGGGACGGCCGCAACAAGGGTGCGGCCCGGGTGGTCCTGGCGAAGACGCTGGAGACGGGCCGGGAGCGCGTCGAGCGCGGCGGAGCCGTGTACAGCGCCTGGATGCACCAGTTCCCCCACGCCCTGCAGTGGCTGAGCGACACGCCCGCGGAGCCCCTGCCCCAGGACTTCCTGCGACCTCTGCCCAGCATCCGGGGCTTCCAGGCCAGGCGCGGCGACTGGTGCACGGCGTATCTGACGGGCCGTCCCTCCGCGCGCGATACCTATGTGTCGCTGGTGACGAGCAAGAGCGGCCCGGGATCGGCCTTCGACGCCTGCCTGATGGGGGTGGCCATCGAGAACCAGACGGCCGACGGGCTGATACACGGTCTGAGCGACTCGCCCCCGACGATCACGCAAATCGCCGACAACGCCGTGGCCGTGCAGCGCGTGGACACAAGGCTGCACGCGATCGGGCCCGGGCTGGACTGGCCCTTCACCCAGGGCCGGTGGATGGACAAGTGGACGTGGTCGCCGTATCCCCGGGGCAGGCCCGAGCCGGGGCCCTGGGGCGCCTCGCAGACCTGGGTGCTGACGCGAGAGCTGCTGGCCGGGATGGTCTGGGCCGAGGCGGCCGAGGCGGCCGAGGGACGTTTCCTGCGGCTCACAGCCGGGTTCTACCCGGCGGGCGCGCAGGTCAAGTCGCTCGGCGGGGACGACTTCCTGGTCGGCGACAGGCTCCTGGTCCGCGTCGAGGAGCCCAGGCGCTGGTCCGCTAGAGCCGAAGGCAACTTCCTGCGCATCACCGACGTAGCCCCAGGCACGCAGCACTGGGAGAGGGGAGCTACGAGGACGGTGGGCCTCGTCTTCGCCGCGGTGCCTACCGGCGACGAGCCCGATCTCACCTCCCTCTACCGGAGGGTGCGCTACTGGAGCCTCGGGGAGTGGGGACAGGCGCTGTGGGTGCACGCCCCCTGGGGAGAGGGAGACGCCCACTACCTGGCTGTATCCAGCCAGTCGGGGGAGCCGAGGGACCTGGAGACGGCCCTCGCTGGGTCCTACGCGGCGGCCGAGCCGCTGGGCGACAGCCCGGCCCTGCGGGTCGCCAAGGGTGAGGACGGCCAGACGATCCTGCGCGGGAGCCTTCCGGCCGAGGGCCTGGGCGTGTGGCGGCTGAGGACAGGGGGCTGACAGGGCCCCCAGGCGACCCGGATGCCTTCGCGCGGCGGTCGGCCGGCAAACCGGCAGGTAAGGAGTGAGGCGAATGGCCCATCGATTCGAGACAGTGCTCGGGCGTCTGGGCTCGCGGTTCACGCTGGACTTCCTGCCGCAGGAGAACCGGATCCTCTACTCCGCGATGGGGAAGTACTTCGATGAGCCGCTTCCTCTGCAGATGACCTTCACGCGTGGCCCGCACCAGAGGGCCCTGCCCTTCACGACGGGCGAGGGGCTCGAGATGGTGGAACAGGTGCTCACGCCCACGAGCGTGACCTTCCGCTGCCACAGCAGGGAGCTGGGCGTGGCCGTGGAGCTGAGCTTCCTGGCGCCCTTCTACCCCCAGGATGTCGAGACGAGCTGCCTGCCGGTCCACGTCGTCCGGGCCTCGTGGGAGCCCTGGGGGCGCGCGGGCCGGGAGCCCGACCCGTCGCCGGCCCGCATCAC
>CAZSOQ010000004.1:0-48161 GCA_964608495.1 uncultured Armatimonadia bacterium
GTACGAGCCGGCATCCTGCATCTTGCCAACCTCCCGCAAGGACTGCGGGCCGGAGCGATGTGGGTGCCTCCGGCCCGCCTGCCATGCGACGCGAACGGCCTCATACTAGGTGCTGGCGATCGTGTCCGCGACAGTGTCTACCTTCGTGTTGACGTTCGTGCCGAGCGTCTGCCATGCCGTGATGGCCACGATCACAACCAGAACCAGCAGCAACGCGTACTCCACCGACGTCAGTCCGTCTTCGTCGCTCCAGAGTCTGGCCAGGAAGCTCCGCATTCCTATTCCTCCTTTGGCGGGTGCCAGGTTCTGTTTCGGCACACGCCCCGCAGCTTTGAGCCTGGAGCAGTAACAAGCGTGTCTCCGTCCGGCAACCTGGCCCTCCGGCACGGCAGACGCCGGTCGCGTGGATGTTGCCCAGCCTGCCCGGCACTCCTCGGGCCCTCGCAGCCGGCGCCGACGGACCGTCGTAGGGGCGTCGGTCGGCCCGCGCAAGGGGCCGTGGGTGTGGGGCCCGCCCCGGTGCACGGCGCTGACGCTGCGGTTGACGCCCGCGGCAGTACCGCGAGACAATTGTCCGACCCGAAGGGCACTACTGCGGGGATCGGGTGTCTAATAGAGGGATGCTTGGATAGGAGAGCCAACCCCATGAAGTCTGTTGTGGTCGCCGCCGCACTGGGTCTTGTCACCACAGCCTGGGCCCAGCCCTACGACCTGCGCCTGAGGGTGACGGTCCACCAGGAGAAGCGGTCCGCCATGTACGCCGAGCTGGTGGACATGCAGCTGGCCGGCATGTCCATGGGTGTCACCGGTAGCGCCCAGGCCGACCTGGCCTTGAGCGTGACTGGAGTCAGCGAGGACGGGAATTCCGTGGACGCGCGCATTTCGCTGTCGCAGATCCGCGCGTCCTTCAACGGTGCCGACCAGCCAGTGCCTCAGGTCCCACCCGTGGGTCTCACCGTTGACCAGAGGGGCCGAGTGCTGAAGCTGGACCTGGGAGACACTCAGAGCGCGTTCGATATCATGGCCACAGGCGGGGCTCCCCTGCAGATACTGATCTGCTCGATGGCCGTGGCTAGGTTCCCCGACGAACCTCTAGAAGTGGGCGACGAGTGGGAGTTCGAGGGTGCGCAGCCCACGCCCTTCGGGGTCGAGGCCACGATGGAACTGAAGGGCAAGCTGGCCAAAGTGGAGGACGGGAAGGCGCACCTGGAGTACACCGTCACGGGGACCATGCCGGCCTTCCAGGCCCCCAACCCGCTGCAGCCGGGGATGGTCATGACCATCAGGAACGCCGTGACGCAACTTGAGGACTTCACTCAGGTGGTTGATCTCGAGACCGGCCTGGTGGACGAGACTTCCGGGCGACTGGTCGTGGCCTTCCAGGCGGAGATGGAGGGATGGAACCAGCCGATGCCGGCCTCGGTGCAGGTGGAGTTCGCCGGCGGCAGGGATCAGGCGCGGGCCAAGGCGATCTTCGACAGCAAGGGAGCGGCGGGCGGGCCGGAAGCAGCGCCGGGCGAACAGGGCCGTGCCCAGCCGGGCGGCACAGGCCAGCAGCAGGCTTCTCTTCCCGCCCCTGCCAGCCCTGCTGCAAGGGCCGGTAGGGACGATCCCGGAGCCCTGTGGGCAGATTGGTGGCGGCGGTGCATCCGGTTGTCCCCCGCGGTGCGTATCGTGGCTGCCCGTGTGGGCCTCCAGGTGGCGCTGGTGGCAGCGAATGTGGACAGGGCCGCGCGCGAGACCGGCGACCACCTCATCGCAGCCCTGCCGCGCATCGCCCAAGACGGCCAGGGCTTCGCGCGCTGGCTAGGTCAGAGCATCGAGGATGGTCTGGCCCAGGTATTCCTGGCCACGGTGTCCGGCGGCCGGTAGGGCGAAGGGGTCGCCTGCACCCGTTGAGGTGCCGAGGGCCGGGGCTGCTGCCGGCGGGCCGACCCCAACGCCCAAAGGCACGCTCCCCGCTCGCGCGGCGGAGTCCTCCTCCGTGCGCCACTGCCTGTTCAGGGCAGGAAGTTGTACATCGGCTGGTGTCTCAGGATGCCTAGCAGGCCCCAGAAGGTTCCGGCCGTGAACTCCCCCAGCACCATGCCCAGGAAGAAGTTGGAGGCCGGGCGGTAGCTGGTCATGCCCCCGTAGCGGAGAACCACCGTCTTGACAAGCCAGCTCACGAGGATGGATGGCGCGAACAAGGCCATGGACCAGGCCCCCGATACCGCGAAGCCGGCCGGATGGAAGGGCCACCAGACCCAGCGGAGCCTGGCAGCCGCCAGCAGGGCCGTACAGATCCCCCCCACGCCGAGAGCGGCGACTGCATGCCAGTTGGTGCCGCCGGGGGCCGTTATCCATGAGGACAGGCGGTTGAAGGCCTCGTAGCCCTTCCCCGCTTGGCGCCAGCCACCGTACCGGCAGAAGGCGTCTACCATCAAGATCCAGGCTAGAGGCACGGCCACGACGGCCGCCACACCCAGAGCGACAGCCACGGCTTTCTGCCCCGCGCCCTCGGCCTCGGCCATCTTCATGGGCTCGATCTGGTGGGGCATCGGGTGGGAACGGTGGGCCCGGTTGAAGGACCAGAAGAAGGCGAACATCACGAGATTGTGCTTGCCGAGCGCCCTGGGGCCGATCATCTCGGTCAGGATGGCTTCCGGGCCGATCTTGTGCAGATCGTGGACCGGCGAGCCAAGCTCGGCTCGGATGCGTGCCACGGCGACCGATATGCCCAGGTAGAGGGCCAGGAAGCCCAGAGCCGCAGCCAGGCTCATCCCCGCCGCACAACAGAAGGCCGTCAGCCCCACTATCCCGACCAGCCCGCCCACCAGGGCCCATTGGTAAGGCAGGGGCTCATCCGCGTCCTCGGGCCGCCAGCCCGAGAGCGCGCTGCGCACCGCCTCGGCCAGATGCCGTCTGCTGCTCCAGAGCGACAGCGCGGCCAGCGTCTGGTAAGCGGCGTGCGACTGCTCGTCTATCCATGGAGCGCCTGGCAGACTGCCCCATCCCACTGCCGCGGACACTATGCGCACGACCTTCCAGTAGACATAGAAGAACCAGCAGCTGAAGGCCAGGTCCAGCGGGATGAAGAAGGCCAAGCCGACAGCGAAGGGGTACACATTCACGGGCGTCCAGCCGATGGCCTGCCAGGGCATGGACTTGAGTTGCTGGCCCAGATCGTAGGCAGCTCCCCGCACGCCGAGCAGTGAGGGCACGACGGGGTAGAGCTGGTGCAGCCCGTTGAGCACATCAATGGCCAAGGCCACCGAGAACCCGATCCACATCAGGCGATTGGCCAGCAGGCCGGACCTGGGCTCGATGATGGCCAGCGGCAGTTGGACGATGGGGAAGCTCAGCTTGGCCTCCTCCACCCAGTTGCGGCGAAGCAGGACGTTCAGGCATAGCATCACCCAGAGAAGCATCAGGCTGAACCCGCTCCAGACGAGCGCCACGCGGACCCAGGGCCGCCAGTAGGGGGTCGCGAACAGGGGCAGGTGGCTATCGAAGTAAGCCCAGAGGGCGGAATGGTCGTCAACCGTGAGCCAGCGCGGCACGTCAGGGAGAAACAGCTCCTCCCAGCGGTTCTCGGGCGTGGCGTGCCAGAAGGGATGGGCTACGACAGGCACCATGGTCTGCACCTGGTCCAGTCCGGCCACCGAGGAGGCCAGGGTCACCATGGCGTAGATGACAACCAGCTCGGCCGGGGTAAGCCGTAGCCTGGGCCAGACGCGCCCCAGGGCGTGGGACACCAGCCAGACCAGCAGCAGAGAGATGACCACGTTGAAGATGAGGGACACGGTGGCCGGGCGGCTCTGCCCCCAGATGTAGCCGTGGAGCATGAAGAGGACGTTGGGCGGGATCAGGATGAGGCCAATAAGTAGGGCCCTGGCCGTCAGCCCCGACAGTGGGGTGACCGTCGCGTCGTTCCGTGCCGTGCCCCGGGAAGAGGCTGTGGTAGACATCCGTGCCCCCATGGCGTCAGGCCACCCGAGGGAATCGTGCCGGCCGCCCACCAGTGTCCGCCGGAGGGTGGCTCCCAATCACCTGTCAGTTCTCGCTTGCCCGGCAATCAGGGCAGGAAGTTGTACATGGGCTGGTGACGTATGATGCCAAGGGTAGCCCAGAAGGTGCCTGTGACGAACTCCCCCAGAATCAGGCCCGCGAAGAACCGGCTGGCGGGCCGGTAGGACGTCATCCCACCGTACCGGAGAATCGCGGTCTTGGCCAGCCAGCTCACGAACACCGAAGGCGCGAAGAGCGCCATGGACCAGGAACCCGAGACAGCATAGCCCGCTGGGTGGAAGGTCCACCAGGTGAAGCGGGAGCGCAGGGCCGCCAGGCCCATGGTCGTTACCAGGCCGATCGCCATGGCAACCAGGCCCTGCCCGCTGACCGTCGTGTCGCTGCGCAGCCAGGACTCCAGTCGCGAAAAGCTCTGCCAGCCCGGGTAGCTGGGCATATTGCCGAAGCGCGCGGAACCGTCGAGCATCATGAACCAGCCCAGCGGCAGGGCCACGATGGCCGTCAGGAGCAAGACGAGTGAGAGCCAGCGCTGGCTCAGATGGGTCTCTGAGGCCATCTTCATGGCCTCGATCTCGACGGGCATGGGATGCGAGCGATGGGCTCGGGTGAAGGCGTAGAGGAAGGAGTAGGCCACGAGGGTGGGCTTGCCGAGGCCCTTCGGGTTGAAGGCCTCCACTAGAGCGACCTCGGGTCCCATGAAGTGCAAGTCGTGGACGGGAGAGCCGAGCTCAGCCCTGATGCGGGCGACGGCGACCGAGATCGCGAGGTAGATGACCAGCCAGCTCACCGCGCCGGCCAAGGACGTCCCCATCGCCATAAGGAACACGGTTGTACCCAGGAAGCCCAAGACGGTCCCGAGCATGGCCACATGATAGGGCATGGGCTCATCGGCATCCCTCGCCCGTCGGCCGAGGAGAGCCCGCCACCCGTCGGCTAGGGCCTGTCTCCCTGACCACAGGCTGTAGAAGGCCAGCGCCATATAGGCCCCGAAGGACTGTTCGTCCACCCACGGCGAGCGGGGGATGCGCCCCCAGCCGGCGGCCGCCGACCCGATCCTCACCCACTTCCAGTACACGTAGAAGAACCAGCAAGAGAAAGCCAGGTCGAGGGGGATGAAGAACGACAGGCCGACCGCAAAGGGGAACACGTTGAGGGGCGTCCAGCCGATGGCCCGCCAGGGCATGTTCTTGACCTGCTGCCCGAGGTCGTAGGCGGCGCTGCGCGCGCCCATGAAGGACGGCACCTGGGGGTAGAGGTGGTGGAGGCCGTTGAGCACGTCAATGGCCATCGCCACAAGGAAGCCGATCCACATCAGCTTGCTGCGGTATAGCTCCCCTCGCGGGCTCACCATCTCGAGGGGAAGCTGGACTATTGGGAAGCTGAGCTTACTCTCATCGGTCCAGTTGCGCCGGAAGAGGGCATTCAGGCAGAGCATCGTCCAGCACATCACGATCACGAACAGCGACCACGACAGCGCTGGCAGGACCCACCCGCGCCAGTGGTGCGTGGCCAGAAGGGGCAGGTGGCTGTCGTAGTAGGCCCAAAGTGTCCGCCGGTCCAGGGGCGTTACCCAGGGCTTGAGGTAGCCCCCGAAGAGGTCCATCCACGCGTTGTCCTCAGTGGCATGCCATACAGGGTAGGCTACCGTGGGCACGAGGTTGTGCATCTGGTCGTGGCCATACAGGGCCGTGACCAGAGACTGCATGACGTAGACGGTGATGAGCTCGGCCGCTGAGAGGGCGCACCGGGGGCGCACGCGCCGGACCAGTGCGTTCAGGGCAACTATCACGAGCAGCGTCGTCACGGCGTTGAAGTACAGGGAGACGGTAGCCGGATGGCTCTGGGGGAAGAGGAAGCCGTACAGGCTGATGAGGCCCTGGACGGGCACCAGGGCAAGGCCGAGCAGAACGGCCCTCACAGTCACGGGAGTGGGCCGCCGCGAGCGCTCAACGGCAGGTACGGCAGTGGCAAGCTGTTGCGGCATTCGCACGATTCGCGCGCAGATGGTTGACTCGGGGCCGCTCCAGGAGCGCCATCGCTGCCGCGGCCGCGGGTGTCGTGCGCCAGACGACTATAGCGCAGCGGGGGCGCGGAACACAAGCCGTCAGGGCATCGGGTCGGCCTCGCCGTCCCCCGGCACGTCTCACTGTACGGCCCGCTCAAGGCCCGGAGCCGGAGCGCCTCAGTCTTCGGTAGAACTCCTCTCGCGGGAAGCCTTCTCCGGGGCACTCGGTCGGTCCGAGGTCCCGGTGCAGGTACACCTGCTCCGGCGACAGGCCGTACTTCCTCATCAGGTCCTTGACAAGGCCGACCAGCGCGTCCATCTGGGCCGGCGTGGGATGCTGCGCACGGCCCGAGTCCTGCTCGGCGAGATTGCCGAGCAGACAGACACCGATGGTATCGTTGTGGCCCTGGCAGTGGGCTCCCGGCAGCCACTCGGGCCGGCCAGGCAGAACCTTGCCCTCGGGCGATACGAGGTAGTGGTACCCGATGTGGTATACTCGGCCCCCAAAGAACGCGCCCCAGCCCCGTCCTGCATGGCCGCGGTCTATGCCATCGCGCAGGCGCCAGGGGTCAGATCCAGCATCGGTGGCGGAATGGTGCAACACGATGCCCGCAGGCTGCGGTCCGAGGACGTAGGCCGGCCAGTAGCGGCCCACCCGGGCCGCTAAGGCGTAGGCGGCCGAGTTGGCGATCCCGCCGAGCAGGAGCACGGCCGCCACTAGCGGCAGCACCCACGGGCGGCCACTGGGGTCAGAGGGTGAGCCCGTTGCGTGCACTCGTGATACACCAACCTGGTGACGCCCGCATCGAGCAGCGGCCTGATCCTGGCCCGCGCCCAGGCTGGGTGCTGGTCCGCCCGCGCCTGGTGGGCGTCTGCGGCAGTGACCTGCACTCCTTCACCGGACACCAGCCCTTCGTCAGGTACCCCGTGGTACCGGGCCACGAGGTGGTCGGCGAGATAGTGGCCGTCGGCGAGGCCGATCCGAGCGCGCCCCTCGTGGCCGAACGCAGCGCGCCATCGGGCCTGGTGCCAGGGATGCGGATCACTCTCGACCCCGCCATCCCCTGCGGGCACTGCTACCCCTGTCGCGTCGGGCGCTACAACGTCTGCGCGAACCAACAAGTCCTGGGCGTCCACCTGCCCGGCGCCATGGCGGAACTCGTCTCGGTTCGCACCGACTGCGTCAACATTGTACCAGACCACCTGACCGACGAGCTTGCGGCCCTCACGGAGCCTCTGTCCATCGGCATGCAGGCCTGCAACACAGGGCGGGTGGGCCGCGGGGACTGCGTCGCCATCCTGGGCGCCGGCATGATCGGCCTCAGCGTCCTGCTCCAGGCGAGGCTCCGGGGCGCGCGCTGTGCCGTTGTGGAGCCAGTGGCTTGGCGGGCGCACATCGCGCGCTCACTGGGGGCCGAGATCGTCACGTCCCCCGCCGAAGCGGGCGAGGCGATGGGAGACTGGGGCGAGGACGGTAGGCCGACGGTCGTCGTCGAGGCGGCGGGCCGACCCGAGACCCTCGGCCTGGCCCTGGACGTGGTTTCCCCCGCGGGCCGGGTGGTCGTACTGGGGTTCTGGTCCGGTGAGGTGCAGATCCCCGGGGCAGCCATCATGCGGGGAGAGCTGCAGGTCCTGGGCAGCCGCCTGCACCGCGGTACCGTGCCCGCAACCCTGGCGCAGCTTGCGGGCGGTGTCCTCGACCCCGGCCTCCTTGTCGGTGCCACTGAGCCGCTCGACAGGGGGCCGGAGGTACTGAGCCGGCTGGGCGACGGCAGCCTTCAGGTGGTCAAGGCGCTGCTCAGACCGTGATTCGCCGAAGTCAGGCCCGGGCCGTGGGAACCGACGGGGAACCCGGCCGCGTTGCCCGTGCCGCTCGGGCGTCCGCCGCCGGCGGCGCGGTGCAGGTGCCGGGGCGCCCAGGCGGAATAACCTCCGCCATGTTGGTTCAAGCCAGCGACCCGAAAGGACGTGGTTCACTGTGAAACTAGCATGTCAGGAAGGCCTGGTTCCAGGAAGAGACCTCAGTGAGAAGCTAGCCAATCTGGCTGCGTGGGGCTACGAGGGGATCGAGTTCTGGGGTAGCGGGCTGCAGGACCGGGTGGACGAGATCAACGCCGCGTGCGCGAACTCGCCGGTCAGGCCCTCGACGATCTGTGCCGGGTACCGCGGCTGTCCGCTGGATGCAGACGCCGAGCAGCGCCGGCTGGCCATCGAGGACGCCCGAGTGCTGCTGAAGGTGGCGGCGGACATTGGGGCGGTCGGGCTAATCTTCGTACCGATCTTCGGCGGTCCCCGCGTGCCGGACCTGTCGCCTCTCGCCGATCCGGTGACTCTCGAGAAGCGGCTCCTTGTCGAGCTGAGCAAGAGCCTCGGCGAGACGGCGGCTGAGGTCGGCGCGATTCTGCTGCTCGAGCCGCTGAACCGGTATGAGACCCACCTGCTGAACCGCCTGGAGCAGGCCGTGGAGATCTGCCGACAGGTGGACAACCCCCACGTCAAGATCATGGCCGACTTCTTCCACATGAACATCGAGGAGCCGGTCATCGAGGACAGCCTTCGGCAGAACGCCGAGTGGATCGAGCACATCCACCTGGCGGACTCGCTGCGGTGGCTGCCCGGCTATGGGCACACCGACTTCAGAGCGGGCTTCGCCGCGCTGGCGGAGATCGGGTTCACCAAGTACATGGCCCTTGAGTGCCGTGTACCGGGCCCGCCCGAAGAGGATCTGCCCAGGTGCGCTGAGTTCCTGCGAAGCCAGATGCCGTGAGGCACGGCTGCGCACCCAGACCGCCTGAGGTAACCGGGCTGCGACCCCGGGGGCCTGCTTGTTCCCGCCAGGAGGGAGAGCAATGCCGGTAAGGATCGGTTTCATCGGATGCGGCGGGATTGCGAATCACCACATGCGCACGCTCGCCAAGATCGCGGACGCTGAGATGGTGGCGTTCTTCGACAAGGATGCGGAGCGGGCCCAGAAGACCGCCAGCGATTGCGGTGGCCAGGCCTACGAGAGCGTGGACGCGATGCTGGACGACGCCGGGCTCCAGGCCTGCTACATGTGCACGCCTCCCTTCGCGCACGGCGAGGAGGAGCTGGCCGTCGTCAGTCGCGGGCTGGGGCTCTTCCTGGAGAAGCCCGTGGCGATCGCCATGGGGACGGCGCGGCAGATCGAGGCCGCAGTCAACGCAGCGGGCGTCGTGAATGCCGTGGGCTACCACTGGCGCTATCTGCCCAGCACCCTTCGGGCCGAGGAGGCGCTGGCGGGGAAGGCTGTCACCGCTGTGCTCGGCTACTGGATGGGCGGCCTGCCAGGTGTGTACTGGTGGCGGCGGATGGAGCTGTCGGGCGGCCAGATGCTGGAGCAGACGACGCACATAGTGGACCTTGCCCGGCTCTTCGCCGGGGAGGTGAAGTCGATATCGGCCGCCTATGGCCTGCTGTGCCTGCGGGACGTCGAGGACCTGGACGTGCCCGATGTGGGCACCACGACGCTACTGTTCGAGAAGGGCGCCGTGGGCACGATCACCAACTGCTGCCACCTGAAGATGGGGTTCCGCGTGGGCTTGGACGTGATCGCCTGCGACGCGACGGCCACGATCAACCCGGGCCAGCTCGTGCTTCGCAGCGCCGAGGGCACGGAGGACCTGAAGCTCGAGGGCGACGCAACTCTGGCGGAGGACACCGCCTTCGTCCGCGCCGTGGCGACTGGCGACTCGAGCGGCATCCGTTCTGGCTACTCGGACGCTGTACGCACGCTGGCAGTCAGCCTCGCCGCCAACCTGGCTGCGGCGGAGAACCGAGTGGTGGAGATAGCCGAACTGGGCTAACCGCAATCCCAGCCGTACCCGACCCGATTCTTGGGGCACCCGCCCATGGCCGCGGGTGCGAGGAGGTATCAAGCCATGCCGCGACCACTTCTCCGCGCGCTCGCCATCGCGGCCGCAACGAGCCTGACAGGTCTCGCCTGTGCTCTGGGGATCCGCTTCGACCCGGACAAGATGATGCGAGCCTCAGAGGTCAAGCGCGGCATGGAGGGGTATGGTCTCAGCGTATTCCAGGGCACCGAACCGAGCAAGTTCGGGGTCCGGATCCTCGGCGTCGTGCCCCAGGCAGTGCTCGGGCAGCCTTACATCATCTTCCGCGTCACGGACGGCCCCCTGATCGAGCGCGACGCGCCGGTGATGGGAGGCATGAGCGGCAGCCCGGTGTTCATAGACGGGAAGCTGGTCGGCGCCATCGCCTACACCTACCTGTATGAGAAAGAGCCGTGCGGCGGCATCACGGGCATCGAGGCGATGATCGAAGGCACGACGGGACAGCGCGTCACCCAGGCTTTCACGCCCCAGCCGGTTCGTCTGGCCGGGCGCGAGTACACCAAGGTCGCGCTTGGCGCCACCGGCGATCCCCACGCCCTGCCCCTGCAACCGATCGCCAGTCCCGTCTACTTCTCCAAGGGTACGGAACGGGGCAACGCGTGGCAGCGGAGCCTGCTGGACCTGATCGGACTGGAGGGCACGCCGGGAGCGGGCTCACACCTGCCTGTGCCGGTGGAGATGAAGCCGGGCTCGGGGCTGGGCGTGGAGTTGGCGAGTGGCGACTTCCTGGTCTACACCTTTGGCACTCTCACGTGGCGTGACGGCGATGAGGTGCTCGGTTTCGGCCACCCCTTCTCCAACAAGGGCACGCTGAGCCTGCCTCTCACCAGTGTCTACATCCACGACTTCGTCGCCAACTACCGACGCACCGACAAGGACGGCGTCATCATGGACCGTCAGGGCACGATAGACGTTGACTGCCCCTGGGCCATCGGCGGCGTGGTCGGCAGCGAGGCCAAGAGCGTGCCGGCTGTCTACCGGGTCGTGGACGAGACAAACGATCGCGAGCGTACCTACAGTGTTCGGCTCGCCTACGACCGGGCCATGACGCCGGGCCTGTGCCTCAGCACAGCCTTCTCGGCCATGGACGCCCTGTACTATGGTCTGGACAAGCCGGGTATCATCCGCATCCGCTACCGCCTGCAAGGGAGCGAGGGAGCCCTCCTCCAGCGATCGGATGTCTACTACCACAATGGCGACCCAGGCACGGCCGTGGGCGGGGAGATGTTCTCCTCGATGCGGCTTTTCACGGACAACAGGTTCGAGCCCCAGGACATCGCCGAGGTCTCCGCCGAGATCCACCTGCGGGCAGAGCAAGACGTGGCGCGCATCGAGCGCGTGTACACCGACGAGGAGGCAGCGGTGGCGGGCCGCAAGCTGACCGCGCACGTGCTGCTCAAACCCGTGGGCAAGCCCCTGGTGGAGAAGGTGGTGACCTTCGACCTGCCCTGGGAACTGCCGAAGGCGGGCGTGCACCTCGGAGTGGCGAGCGGCGAGTCTGCGGACTACCTGCGACGCGAGCTGGGCGGGTTCACGCCGGAGTTCCACAGCCTGGACCGCGTGGTCAGCTACTTGGAGTCCCTGGAGCGCAATGATCAGCTCCTCGTCATGCTTGCCCTGCCCCGGCAAGGGGTCGCTGTGGAGGACACGCCTCTCCCCGGTCTGCCGCTGGCCTACCGCGCCCGTCTGGCCTCCGCCAACCGCACTGGGGTGCGGGCCATTCGGGACTATGAGATCAGGGCGATAGACCTGCCCTGGGTGGTGCAGGGCGAGTACGTCACGGCGCTGCCGACGGTGACACGCAGCGGAGAGCGAGGCAAGCCCACTCCCCCCAAGCAGAAGGAGAGCTCAGCGCCGGTCGCCGGCGCGAAGCTCGCGCTCACGGTCAACGCAGTCGCGATGGGGACGGTGCCCGAGCTCGACTGGAGCGGCGGGCGCGTGTCGGTCCTGCCGTTGATCCGTCCGAGGGCAGCCGCGGAGGAGGCCCCCGCCGAAGAGAAGACTCCTTCCACGGACAAGGCGAAGGGAGAAGGCGCCAAGAAGGAAGATGAGGTCCTCGGCGCCGATAAGGGGCAGGTGAAGGCCAAGCTTGGGAAGTGGTCGCTCACCACCTACGAGGAGCTGGCGAAGGGAGACCCTCAAGGCCTGGCGGCCCACGCTAGAGGCTGGCTCGTGCGCGGCCTGCGCTGGCGGGAGCCGCTTCCGGTGCCCGATCCCATGATCTGGGACGTGGCGGTGAGCAAGGGCACGTGCTACGTGGCAGCCGGCCTGGAGGGCAAGCTCTACGTGCTCCGCGACGGGAAGGCGGAGGAGTTCTTCAGCGCCCCCGAGGGCCTGCTGGTGACCAGCGTGGCCGTTCTCGCGGACGGTTCGGTCGCCTGCGCCGTAGTCCCGGAGGCCAAGGTGTACGTGCTCGGGCCTGATGGTGGCATGCGTGGACGCACGGCTCTGGACGAGCACTACGTGTGGGACCTGCTCGCCCGGGGCCAGGACCTGTGGGTCGGTACGGGGCGGCCGGCGCGCGTCTACCGCCTGACGGCCGAGGGCCAGAAGCAGCTCGTCGCTGTGGTTCCGGAGGAGCACGTGACGGCGTTGGCGGCCCATGGCGACGCTCTATACGCTGCCACGGTAGACCGCGGCGGCCTCTACCGCCTGGGAGAGGGTCGGGCCGACCAGCTACTGGCTTGGCCCAAGGAGGAGCCCACGGGCCTCGCGGCCCTGGACGACGGCACGATCGCCGTGGGGATCGCCAACAAGGCCTCGATAGTAGCGCTCCGCCCAGACGGCAAGCTGGAGACCTGGTACGAGGACGATGATTCGGTCCTGTACGCCCTGACATCCACGGGCGATGCGGCGGTCGCCGGACTGGGAGCGCCCGCCACGATCATCCGCGCCAGAGGCCTGGACGACTGGGAGCTAGTGGCCAGGGATCTGGGCACAGAGCTCTTCGGTGCCTTCGCTCTAGACGAGGAGAAGCGCCTCTGGGCAGCCGCGTGCCTCCCGGGCGAGGTGTTCGCGCAGGACCCCGACCCCAGGGAGCTGGTCTACCTCTCGGCAGCCTACGACGCCAAGGAGCCCGCGCACTGGCTCCAGGTGATGGCTGATCCGCAGCCCAAGGAAACGAAGTTCCGCCTGGAGACCCGAACAGGCCCGTCGCCCTACTACGACGGGGGGCTCTGGGCCGGGTGGGCCGCAGCTCTGCCCGGTGATCTCTCGTACAGCCTCGGCAGCGCGCCGGGGCGCTACGTCCAGTTGCGCGTGTCCCTGCCAGGCGGCGCCGACGAGGTGCTCAGGTCCGCCGTGGTCCGGTATGGGCCTCCGAACAAGGCGCCCACGCTGAAAGTGACCGCTCCGGAGCCGGGGAGCGGCCTTCACGAGAAGACGGAGATCACCTGGGAAGCAGAGGATCCTGACGAGGACACGATACAGGTAGACATCGCCGCCCAGAAGCAGGGCGAGAGCACCTGGCAGGAAGTGGCCAAGCGCTGTACGGGCAAGTCCTACGAGTGGCAGACCAAGGGTCTCGGGGACGGCGTCTACCGGCTGCGCGTATCGGTGAGCGACCTGCCGAGTCGACCGGAGGATGCGGCGACGGAGTACGTATACGTGGGCCCGGTGATCGTGGACAACACGGCGCCGAAGCTGCAGATGGGTTCCGAGCCGGTTCGCGGCAAGGACGGCACGACGGGGTATGAGCTGCTGGCGAGCGACGCCATGAGCGGCGTGGCCTCCGTGGCCTGGCGCTATCCCGAGACCGACCTGTGGTACGGCGTGGCCGCGTCTGACGGCGCCTACGGCGGGCGCTTTGAGACCTGCCGGGTCACGCTGCCCGCCGAGATCAAGCCCGGGACGGAGGTGACCTTCCGCGTGCGTGACGCCGCCGGCAACCACGCCGATCTGGTGGTGAAGGTACCTGAGCCGCCCAAGGAGCCCAAGTAGGGCGGGGGCCCGTCCACCCGCGATTGCCCGGTCACAGCCCTCTCCCGGCCGCGTCGCTCGTCTGTTGAGACAGGCCTACGGTGTGCCCGCGCCCAGCGAACCGCAGGGCGTCGTGGGGAGCCTCGTCCGGACCATCCTGTCCCAGAACACCACCGGCCGCAACTCGGAGGCCGCCTACCGCAGCCTCAGGACAAGACTCCCCGACTGGCGCCAGGTGGCAGACGCCAGGCTCTCCACGATAGCGGCCGCGATCAGAGGGGCTGGTCTCGCCCGGCAACGGTCGAAGACGATCCAGGACGTAGTGCGCCGCCTGGTCGCTGAGGATCCGTCTCTGGGGGCCGCCTACCTTCGCCACATGCCGACCGCCGCCGCGGTCGAGTACCTCCGGTCCCTCCCAGGGGTTGGGCCCAAGACGGCGGCCTGTGTGGCTCTGTTCGAGCTCGGACGCGCGGTGTTCCCCGTCGACACGCACGTCCTCCGTCTGGCCAAGCGCCTCGGGTGGGTTGGGACGGCGGCCTCGGCTGGAGACGCTCAGGCGGCGCTTGAGCCCCTGATCCCCCGGAGGCTGCGCTATGAGCTCCACGTCAACCTGATCCGACACGGCCGTGCTACCTGTGGCGCCCGCCGTGCGCGGTGCGGACAGTGCGTGCTCGAAGGCCTGTGTCCGCGCCTGGGCGTGGTGGTACAATAGCGGCTGGAGCGTAGGCGCTCCGGTGAGGAAGGACGTGGAGACCCAGCCTGCCCTGATGACACTGTCCCTGGCCGATACCTTCCTGCGGTTGCTGGCCGCCTGGGTCTTCGGTATGTTGCTGGGACTTGAGCGAGAGCGCCACGGTCGCGGCGCAGGGCTCAGGACCCACGGGCTGGTATCCGCGGGGTCGGCGCTGTTCGCGATGCTCTCGGTCGTCGTTGCCGGCGACCGGTACGACCCGGGCCGGATAGCGGCGGGCGTCGTCACGGGTATTGGCTTCATCGGCGCCGGGGCGATCCTGCGCTCCGGGGCAGCAGTCTATGGCCTCACGACGGCCGCCACCGTATGGACGACGGCGGCGACAGGCATGACCTGTGGCTTCGGCTGGCTTGGGGCGGCCGCCATCGCCGCGGTTCTCGTCTTCCTCACCCTGGCCCTGCTGCGTCCTCTGGCCCACGCCCTGCGCCCGAAAGCAGGCGAGGCAACCATCGCAGTGACCGCAGTGCTGACCCCACGGCTGATCCATGACGTCGCAGCGGCTGTGGAGCACACGGGGTCCTCGCTCCAGGGACTGGAGATCGGCCCGGAGCAGGACGCCCACCAGGCGCTGACTGTGCACTTGAGGCTGTCCGGCAGTGCCTCCCTCTCCGGCCTCGTGGCGGCCCTGTCGTCGCCCGAGGGCGTGGCCGAGGCGGAGGCGCACTAGAGGCGGAGGCCTTGACCCAGAGTCAGACTCGGCCGGCCGCACCCCCGCGGCATGGGCAATCGGGGTCGTCCGCGTAACCTGCGGCCACAGCGCTGAGTATCTTCCCCACCGAGTGCCAGCTCCGTTCCATGGTCTCCGTGACCTCGACTCCCGACGGGTGATGTCCCGCGACGCCAGCCGCTAGGTTGGTCACGACGCAGAGCGAAGCGTAGCAGAGCCCCTTC
Source organism: uncultured Armatimonadia bacterium (assembly GCA_964608495.1). Taxonomy (GTDB): domain Bacteria; phylum Armatimonadota; class Zipacnadia; order Zipacnadales; family FEN-943; genus JAKORR01. The sequence goes on from CAZSOQ010000004.1 coordinate 15,449, forward strand.
TCCCTCGCGAGGGCCGCCTCAGGCATCGCGGTCATGCCGACAAGATGGGCGCCTAGGGTCTGGAGCATCCTGATCTCGGCCGCGGTCTCGAAGCGCGGCCCTTCCGTGCAGGCATAGACCAGGTCTGAGTGGATCCTCAGGCCGGATGTCTCCGCCGCGGCTTCGACGACCCTCTGCAGCCGAGCGCAGTAAGGCTGGGTGAAGTCCACCGCGACGATCTCGTCCTCGGAGAAGGTGAGAGGGCGCCCGCGCGTGAAGTCGAGGATCTGGTCGGGCAGGCACAGGGCCAAGGGGCCGAACTCCGTGCACAACGAGCCGACCGCGTTGGTGGCGAGCACCCCTGTGCAGCCTACGGCGGCGAGAGCTGCCACGTTCGCCCTGTAGTTGACCCGATGAGGCGGCGCCACCTTGCCCTCGGTATGCCTGGCAAGGCACGCGACCTCTCTCCCCGCCAACACGCCAAGCCGGACCTGGGCCGCCCCCCAGGGCGTGTCCACAGTGTGTGGGGCTAGGCCGAGACGTTCGCCCAGCTTCCTGGCCCCGCTGCTGGCAATGATCCCAAGCATGAGACCTACCCCCTCGCCGCGGGGTCTTCTGGGGGCGAGGACGATATCCTGCAAGGGAGTCCGGAGCCGCCGTGAAGCGCCGGGCCGACTGGAGACCACGCTTTGGTCAAGCCACCTGACGGTCCCTGCCGTCCCTCGACACGGCCAGCCGGTACCCCACGGAGGGCACCGTAAGGATCAGGCGAGGATGGCGCGGGTCCTCCTCCAACTTGCGCCGCAGCCGCCCGATGTGAACGTCCAGCGTGCGGGTCCGAACCTTGTCGTCGTACCCCCACACGTCCCACAACAGCCGCCGGGAGGAGACAGTCCGGTTCGGCTGCTGGGCAAGAGCCCAGAGCAGCTCGAATTCCTTGGGGGTGAGTTCCAGCCGCTCGTCGTTGACGAGCACTTCATGCCGCGTCCAGTCAATGCGCAATGACCCCAGGTCGACGGCTTCCTCGGGAGGGGGGCCCAATCCCGTGTACCTCCGGCACCGGGCCAGGAGTGCGCGCAGACGGCACGTAAGCTCCTCGAGGGCGAAGGGCTTGCACACGTAGTCATCGGCGCCGAGTTCCAGGCCGCACGCGCGGTCGGCCTCACTGGTGCGTCCTGACGCGATGATCAGTGGCGCCGCTGACGACCGGCGCACCTCGTTGCATACGTCGAAGCCGTCCATGTCGGGGAGGATCAGATCGAGCACGATCGCGTCGGGCTCCACTCGCCGCCAGGTTCTGAGGCCATCCTCACCTCCCGCGGCCACCCATACGGAGAAGCCCTCGTTTGTGAGTCTATCGCTGAGCGCCCTCGCCATCGCAGGATCGTCTTCGACGATCAGCACACGTGGTCTGGTCATGGTGGTCGTGCCACTGCCCGGGCGGCATGCCGGTTGGCCTGGACGGCCGCCCGGAGTGGAGTCTCCCGAGCGCCCGCGCATGGTCCTGTCTGCTCCACCACTAGGTTCGGCACGAGGTCCCCAAGACTTGACGCCGCGGGCATCAGCCCGCGGCGTAAAATCACTGCAAACCAGCTAGCTTGCCATCTCAAGACAAAGCGCCAGCCCGGCGTCGGGTCTTGTCCGGGCGCTACCTTCCAGGCAGCGAAAAAGACCCCCACCTCTAGCCCCGACTGCCCCGCGAACTCAGGAAGGCAGCCTGTCACTCCTCGCCAGGGCCTAGGACCCTAGTTGCCCACCGCCGAGAGACTCGTGCACCTTCTCGGTCTCGTGACTCTCTCGCTTGCTCACAATGAAGGCGACTGCCACGCAGGCCGCCAGGACGATGCCGGCGACGGGCAGCCATGCCGACTGCTCGGCCCTGACCACCAGTGGAACGACGAGGAGGCCGACAAGGTTCATGACCTTGATCAGCGGATTGAGCGCAGGACCGGCGGTGTCCTTGAGGGGGTCACCCACCGTGTCGCCCACGATGCCAGCATTGTGGGCCTCAGAGCCCTTGCCGCCATATAGGCCGTCCTCGATCAGCTTCTTGCCGTTGTCATAGGCGCCGCCAGCGTCGCACATGAAGACGGCCAGAAGCTGGCCCGAGACGATGATCCCTGCGAGATAGCCGCCCAGACCCGGCCACTTGAACCAGGCGCCAACGATGATCGGAGCGAGGATCGCCAGCAGGCCTGGAGCCGCGAGCTCACGCAGGGCCGACGCGGTGCAGATGTCAACCACGCGGGCGGAATCGGGCTCGGCCTTGCCCTCCATCAGGCCAGGGATCTCGTGGAACTGACGCCGCACTTCGTTGATTATGAAGAAGGCGGCGCGCCCCACGGCTCTGATCGTCATGGAGCTGAACAGGAAGGGCATGGCGCCCCCGATAAGCAGCCCGATGAACACGGCCGGCTCGTTGATGGGAACGCTGAGCCGCTCGAGCGCCTCGGCACTCACAACGTCACTGCCAGTGGCCGCGCCGCTCTGGGCCAGGGCCACCTTGGACAGGTAGGCGCCGAAGAGCGACACCGCCGCGACGACAGCCGACGCGATGGCGAAGCCCTTGGTCGCCGCCTTGGTCGTGTTGCCCACGGCATCGAGCATCTCCGTCACAGGCCCGACTTCGTCGGCGACGCCGGCCATCTCGGCGATGCCCTGCGCGTTGTCCGCCACCGGGCCGAAGGTGTCCATGGAGACCATGACACCCGTGGTCGTCAGCATCCCGAGGCCGGTGAGCGATACGCCGTAGAGGATGGACACCGCGGACTCTCCCTCGCCACCGAAGACGAGCATCGAGAAGAACATCGCGGCGCAGATCAGCAGTAGGGCCCATACCGTTCCCTCGAAGCCGACGGCAAGCCCCTGCAGGATGGTCGTGGCCGGGCCCGTCTGGGTGGCATGGGCGATCCCCTGCACGGGCGGGAACTGGGGTGCGGTGTAGTACTCGGTCAGCTTGTAGATGCCGACCGCCAGAACCACGCCGCTGGTAGTGGCCCAGAACAGCCGCAGGTCGCCGACGTAGTACTTGGCGAAGATGAAGAAGAGGGCGATCGACGCGACGGACGACCACACGAAGCCCCGGGTGATGCCGGCCATCGGGTGCTCGTCCTCCGACTTCGCGTAGACCAGCGTGATGCCCAGAATGGATGTCAGCACGCCCACACCGCGGACGATGAGAGGGAACATGATCCACTTCTTGGCGAGGTCCATGCTCTCGGCGGAGGCCCCCGCGCTGGCGTGAGCCAGGGCCAGGATCATGGAGGCGACGAGGGTCACCTCGTAGGACTCGAAGATGTCCGCGGCCATTCCCGCGCAGTCGCCCACGTTGTCGCCCACCTGGTCTGCTATGACGGCCGCGTTCCGCGGGTCGTCCTCAGGGATGCCTGCCTCGACCTTGCCCACCAGGTCCGCGCCAACGTCGGCGGCCTTGGTGTAGATGCCGCCGCCCACCCGCATGAACAGCGCCAGCAGGCAGCCGCCGAAGCCGAAGCCGAGGAGCACCTCCGTAGCCCGTTCCTTGAAGATCATGAAGATGATGGTCGCCCCGATGAGGCCCATGCCCACCGTGTACATGCCGGCTACGCCGCCGGAGCGAAAGGCAACAAAGAGGGCCTCCCGAAGGCTCCGCCGAGCAGCGTTGGCACACCGGACATTGCCCTGCACCGCCAGGGTCATGCCCATCCACCCGGTGAAGGCTGAAGCGAAGCACCCGAGCAGGAAGGCGAGGCCGCGAGCCAGACCTATGTCCCAGCCGGCCCCCCAGCCGCTCAGGGTCAGACCGATGAAGAGTATGACCACCAGCCAAGCGATGGTCTTGAACTGGCGATTGAGATAGGCGTAGGCGCCGTCCTGGATCAGCCGCGCCACGCGCTGCATCTCCTCCGTGCCCTCCTCCATGCGCCTGACCCGGCTGCGCAGGTAGACGCCGTAGACGAGGCCGATCGCGGCCGCCACCAGCACCCCCCACAGTGCAGCGTCCTCGAAGGGAGTGAGCTGCATACTGGTCTCCATCTTGACTTCCTCCTTGTGTAGCCCGACAGCTCGCGTCGGGCAAGGCATGTGTTAGCGAAGCAACCCTAGAACCAGGGCGCTCAGCGTGAGCATTCCAGCCGCGATGCAGTAGATCCCGAAGCACCAAAGCCGCCCGGTGTGGACCACGCGCACGACAGCATGGATCGCGACTAGCCCGCTCACCGCACCTGCCAGAAGCCCGTAGCCCAACATCAGCCACTGGTCGGCCGTGATGTTCGCCTCGAGAAGGTCCAGGCCTTCCTTCGCGCCTGCCCCAGCAATGACCGGCACCGACAGCAGGAAGGCGAAGCGCGCCGCCCAGTCCCTCTGAAGGCCGGCGAGCAAACCCACGCTGATCGTGGTGCCCGACCGGGAGATCCCCGGCACGATCGCCACGGCCTGCCCGAAGCCTACCAGCAGGGCCTGGGTCAGGCTCAGCCTGCCGGACGCTCCGTGGTCGTGGGCCCGAGCGTTTGCCAGGAGCAGCATCAACCCCGTCACGATAAGCCCAGCCGCCACCAAAGCCACGTCATTAAACAGCTTTTCGATGGCGTCCGCAAGCAGCAGCCCCACAGCCGCGGCAGGTACCGTCCCTAGGAGCAGCAGCCCCACCACGCCCACGTCATCGGGCGGCGGCCACCGGCGACCGCCCACCAGCCAGCCACCCGTTGCGCTAATCAGTCGCCACCAGTCGCGCCAGTAGTAAACGAGCACGGCGACCAAGGTCCCGAGGTGTACTGCGACCACGAAGGCCAGCCCCGGCTGCTCCCAGTGCAGCAGAGCCGGCACAATCACCAGATGGCCCGAGCTCGATACGGGGAGGAACTCCGTCAGCCCTTGGACGATGCCGAGCACGATAGCCTGCAGCGTAGACACTACTCTCGGTCTCCTGTCTGGTCGCCGGCCGTGCGCAGGTTCGCCACGACCACCCGCAGAACAGCGGCGGCGGGCACAGCGATGAACATGCCAAGGAGCCCGAGAAACTCGGCGCCCACGAGGATTGCGACGATCACCGCGACTGGATGGAGACGGGCCCCGGCGCTGAGCACCTTGGGCATGATCACCTTGTTCTGCAGGGCGTTGATGCCTGCGTAGGCGATGAGCACTATCAGAGCGGTCCTCAGCCCCTGCTGCGCCAAGCACACGCCCACGATCGGCACTCCGGCGATGACCGGGCCCAGCGTCGGCACAGCCCACCCGAGTCCTGCCAGCACGCCAAGCGTCAGGTACACCCGCACTCCGGCGAGGTACAGGACCAGTGATGTGCTAAGGGCCATGCCGAAGCACAGCACTACCTGCGCCCGCACATAGCTGTGCATCAGGGCGTTCATCTCGGCGCCCATGGCCCGCACGCGCTCGCGCCTGCTCGCGGGCAGGTTCGCCACGAACTGCTCCGCCAGCGCCGCCCCATCGGTCACGAAGTAGAAAGCAAGAACGGGCACGAGGAACAGCTCAACTACGTACCAGCCGCGCAGAACCAACCCCCTGAAGACGTCCACTTGTCCCGCGAACAGCGAGGTGACGTAGTCCACCATCCGCCCCTGGATCAGGGCCAGCGTGTCAGGCGGCAGATACCTGGCCCAAGCATGGGCCGAGCGATCCATCTGTTCGGGCAGTCCCATCAACCACTGTCGGGCCAGCACTCCCAGGCGGCCCATCTCGCTGACAAGCGGCCCCGCGATCAGCACTACCACAACCACGAGGCCGACGACGAAGCCCACGATCACGATCAGGGCGCTCACTGCTCGCCTCGTCCGCGGCTTGAGGAACCCGAGCGGGCGCTCCAGGGCCCTCACCACGGGCCAGACGATGTAGGCCAGGGCCACCGCGAGCAGCAGAGTGACAAGAACGTCAGCCAGGCGGCCCACGGCCCCAGCGACTACCGCCGAGCCCCGGAAGACCACCCAGGCCATAGCCGCCACTATCGCGGCTGCCAGGGCGATCCGGCCGGGCGTCCAGAATCCGGGAGCTGGGTCAGTGTCCTGCCTCACGGTCCCCGTCCTCTGTGGGAAGTGCGAAGGGTTCGGGCGGCTGGTCCCGCAGGCCGAAGTGGAACTCGAGAGCGTCCACGATGCGATCGGCGGCCCTACCGTCGCCATAGGGGTTGCGGACCGCTGCCATCGAGTGGTAGGCCCGCGGGTCGGACAGCAGGCGCGTGGCCTGGGCCACGATACGCTCCTCGTCGGCGCCCACCAACAGAGCCGAGCCCGCCTCCACGCCCTCCGGCCGTTCGGTAGTCTCGCGAGCCACGAGCACCGGTATGCCCAGCGATGGCGCTTCTTCCTGGATGCCTCCGCTGTCCGTGATGATAAGATCAGCGCGGCGCAGGAGGGGCACGAACAGCCCATAGGCAGGTGGCTCGATGATGTGCACCCGTTCTGCGCCGCCGAGGATCGCATGGACGGTCTCGCGCACGGTCGGGTTGGGGTGGACCGGGAAGACCAGGAGCAGGTCCTCGAAGGCGTCGTGGATCCGCCGCAAGGCCTGGCAGATGGAGGCCATGGGCACACCCCAGTTCTCGCGCCGGTGAGCAGTCACCAGCAGCACCCTCCCCTGCCACTCCTCGACCCACGCCAGCTCACTGCCTGCCAGGCTCGGCCTGCGGTTGAGCGCGATCTGCAGGGCGTCAGCCACTGTGTTGCCGGTAACGAAGATCCCTTCGGGCGGGACGCGCTCCGCAAGCAGGTTCTCCCGCGCTTGGGGCGTGGCCGCGAAGTGCAGGTCGGCGATCCCATCGGTGAGGCGACGGTTCATCTCTTCCGGGAAGGGCTGCGTCTTGTCGCGGGTGCGCAGTCCGGCCTCGACATGCCCAACCGCCACCCGCTGGTAGAAGGCCGCCAGGGCCCCGGCCAGGACCGTAGTCGTGTCGCCCTGGACGAGGACGACGTCGGGGCAGCTTTCCTGCAGTACGGGCTCGAGGGAGAAGAGAATCCTGCTCGTCAAGCCGCCCAGGCTCTGGCCGGGCTTCATGACGTCCAGGTCCACGTCCACGGGAATGTCGAAGACCGCCACCATCTGAGCCACCAGGTCCCGGTGCTGGCCCGAGGATATGACCTGGACGGAGAATCTGTCCGCCCGCCGCCGCAAGGCCTCGTACACGGGGGCGAGTTTTATCACCTCCGGGCGAGTCCCAAAGACGAGGGTCGCTTTGACCATCAGGCTAAAGCCTCCAGATGAACAGAGCCGCGACGCAGAGTACAGCCGTCACGCCGTACAGCACCAGGACAGCCTGCAGCGCTGTAAGCCCGCGGCCGAGTAGGCGGTGATGCACGTGGGTCCGGTCCCCCGCGTGCAGCGCCTGACCGCGACGCCACCGGCCCCACATCGTGGATACGACGTCATACAGGGGCAACCCACCGATCAGCAAGGGAGCCGCCAGCGCCCCAGCCGCGGTGGTCTTGAAGGCGCCGATGGCGGCCAGGCACGCCAACACGAAGCCCAGCGCCATGGCCCCCACGTCGCCCATGAAGACACTCGCGGGGGTGAAGTTGTACCGGAGAAAGCCCAGCGCTGCTCCACACAGCGCGGCCGCGATGCAGCCCACGTCAGTCATGCCGGCCAGGTAGGCCATACACGCCAAAGTCGCAGCCGCTATGGCTGAGACCCCCGCCGCCAGGCCGTCAATCCCGTCCAGCCAGTTGACCGCGTTAGTCAGCAGGACCAGCCAGACCACCGTCGCCGGTAGCGATAGCCACCCCAGAGCCACGTAGCTGGCCCCGAACCAGGGGACGACGAGGTTGGTGACCCCCTCGATGCGCACGCCAAGGCTCCAGGCGATGCCAGCGGCGACGGCCTGCCCCGCCAGGCGCTGCAGCGCAGGCAGACCCCAGATATCGTCAATCAACGTCAGGGGTATGAGGAGCCCCAGCCCGGCGGCCAGGCCCGCTATCGGACCACTCACGGACGTATCGGACAGGAAGAGCCCGAAGAAAAGCGCCACGCTGATGGCCCAGCCCGCGCCGACCGGTGTCGGCGCGTGGTGGTGGTGGCGGCCTCGGGGCATGTCAACGATGCCGAGCCGCCGCATCAGCCAGCGCGCGACAGGCGTCAGGACGAGGGCGACGGCCAGCGCACCCGCGGCTGCCAGGAGGATGCGCTCCACTGCGTTGGGGTAGCCGTTCATTCACGCTCTTCCCGCGGGATCCACCGTGCCAACTCCACGCCCGCCTCCGCCAGCAGCTCCGTAGCGAACTCGTCGGGATAGTCGCCAGCATACACGATCCGCCTAACGTTGGCATTGATCAGGATCTTGGCGCAGGTGACGCAGGGCTGGGTCGTGCAGTAGAGGGTGACGTCGGCCAGGGCCACGCCATGCACAGCGGCCTGGATCACCGCATTCTGCTCGGCGTGCACCGCCCGGCACAGCTCCTGCCGCTGCCCGCTGGGGATCCCCAGTCGCTCCCGGTAGCACCCGCCGAGCTCGTCGCAGTGCCTAAGGCCCTGCGGAGGACCGTTGTAGCCCGTGGCCAGGATCCGGCGCTCCGACACGAGCAGTGCGCCGACCCGGCGCCGCAGGCATGTGGAGCGCTTCGCCACGACGTAGGCGATCTCCATGAAGTAGTCGTCCCAGGCGGGCCGACCGTCACCTTTGCCTTCTGCCACCGGGCCGCCTCCCGTCACTGAGGCCCTTTACCCCGCAGAGCGCGCGCTTCCAGTTGCCGCACCTGAGCGCGGCGCCTCTCGTGGCGCTCCTCGTCGGCTGGGGTGGACGTCAGGAAGGCCCTCACGATCTCCTGAGCCATTCCTGGGCCCACCACCCGGGCGCCGAGGGTCAGGACATTGGCCGCGTTGTGCTCCCGGGCCATGCGTGCGGTGTAGGGATCGGAGGCGTGGGCCGCGTACACGCCGGGCACCTTGTTCGCCGAGATGGCCATCCCTACACCCGTCCCGCAGACCAGGACGCCCACGTCCGCCGCGCCCCGCGCAACAGCCTGAGCAACTGGCTCAGCATACCTGCAGTAGTCCACCGAAGCGGTATCGAAGGTGCCCATGTCCGCCACGTCAAGGTCCATCGCGGCCAGCACCTCGGCAACGGCCTCGCGAAGCGGCAGGCCAGCATGGTCGCACCCGAAGGCTACTCGCATGGGATCGCTCCCTCCACACAAACAGCGCCCCCTACTGTGAGGAGGCGCAGCAACACGCTCCGGACGGCATCACGCGTGGCGTCCTACACGCTGTGTTCCTCGCGCTGAGCCGGTTGCTTCTTGGGCAGGCGCACGGAGAACCTGGAGCCCTTGCCCGCTTCCGACCAGTCTAGCCAGACATCGCCACCGTGGGCCCGCGCCAGGTGACGCACCAGGTACAGCCCGATCCCTGTGCCCTTGATTGCCTTGCGGCTCTCGTCTTCCACCATCTGGAAGCGCTCGAAAATCTTCTCTCGATGCTCCTCGGGCACGCCAAGCCCCTGGTCGGTGATGTCCACGCGCACGTGCTCGCCCTCGTCCGTTGCCGACACCCGTACCTCTCCGCCCTCGGGTGAGTACTTGACCGCATTTCCGACGAGGTTGTCCAGAATCTGCGTCACCTTGTCGGCGTCCGCCTCGATGATGGCGAAGTCGGCCGGCACGGCGTTCACCAGTCGATGACGCTCCGTGTACGCCTGCTGAGCCTGGCACACCGCGTCCGCGATCTCGTGCAGACTCACGTGCGTGATGTACATCTCCAAGGCACGACCAGACTCGATCCGCGAAACGTTCAGCAGATCGTTGATCAGCCTCGTGAGACGGTCGCACTCCTGATCAATGATCTCGTAGAACTCCCGCCGGGTCTCGTCGTCGTACATGCCGTCCGTGTCATCCAGCAGCGTGGAGATGAACCCCTTGATGGAGGTCAGCGGCGTGCGCAACTCGTGGGACACCGTGCTAACGAAGGCCGTCTTCATACGCTCGAGCTGACGGATCTCCGTGATGTCGTAGACTATCGCCACCACGTTCTGCAACTGCCCGCCCTCGTCGAACATCAGGCTGGTCTCAGCCCGGTACATGCGCTTGCCGTCCTCAAAGGCGAGCTCTCGAGTGACGGCCTGGCGCTCGCGGAAGGCCTCCTCGAAGACCTGACGGAGCTCCTGGTGGCTCACAACCTGCGGCATGGCCTTGCCCACGCAGACGTCGCCTTCCCTGTGCCCCAGGAGCTGACACGCCGCCGGGTTCATCAGTCGGACCGTGCCGTCCGTTCCCACGACGATGAGACCCGCTCTGATGCTCTCCAGCGTCTCCTCGAGCTGATCCCGCTCCTCCTGGAGCTGGATGTAGAGCTGGGCGCTGGAGATGATCGCCGCGGCCTGATCGGCCATGTGCTGGAGAAGACGCAGATCATCGTCGCTGAACTGCTCGTCCCACCGCTTGTTGAAGACCTCAAGCACCCCGATGATGCGCTCTTCGACGATCTGCTCTTCCTCGTCCCGTCGCTTGATGGTGAGAGGCACAGCGATCCCGTTGCGCACGCGGAGCAGAGCAATGAATTCCTGATCCGCCCGGGCATCGTTCAAGGCGTCGTTGTAAACTGCCGCCTCGCCCGTGCGGAACACCATGCCGGCAATGCCGGTGTCCACCGGCACACTCAGGCTGGTCAGCAGATCCTCCGGCACGCCCAGCGCAGGGGGGAGCGGCGCGAAATCCCCCGTGTCCGCCTGGTACAGCAGAACCAACACCTTCTCCGCCTGCACGATCATCGCCACGTTGTTGATGAGGCGTGCAAGGGTCTGGCGCAGCTCCGGCCTGGTGACCACGACGGCTGGCACTTCCGCGATCGTGGCTCTCGCCCGTATCTCTTCCTCAAGGCTGCGGATCCTGCCCTGAAGGTCACTGACCACCAGGCGGTAACGTTCCAGCTCCCTGCGGAGTTGCTCCGGTTCCTCAGGCGTATGAGACACCGTCAGTCAGCACCCTCTAGCTTGGCTGCTTGCCGGTAGACATGTGGGCTGGCCGGACCGATGCCGGTTAGCGACGGCCCCGCTTGCGTCCGCTTTTCCCCCGATTCAGGTCGCTCTGCCGGCGGTTGCTCGCCTTCATGAACTCCCCAAGCCGCCGCTCAAAGGACGCCGATGTCGGCCGTCGCCGGAAGCGACGCGGCTCCTCTTGCGGCGTGTCCGCGTGTTCGGCTTGCTTGATAGACAGGTCGTACCGCCCCGGCTCTCGCATCCCCAGAACCTTCACTCGAACGTCATCCCCCTCCCGCAGGTGGTCCTCCACGGCCACCACGAATTCCGGGGCGATCTCCGAAATGTGCACGAGGCCCGTCTCGCCGCCCTCAAGCTCGACGATAGCTCCGTAACGGAGTATCTTTACGACTCGACCCGCCACCACCTCTCCGATTTCTACTGGCACGCTGTCGTTCCTCTCTGTGTTGATCTACCTCCCCGCGCCCTCTCGACCTCTCTCAGCCCGGAGTGCGATTATAGCGGTGGCCTTCGGCCAGTGTCAAGCATGGCCCTGAAGGCCTCCCCACCACCTCCTCCACGTCGGCCTGTAGGCCCCTCTAGCTTCTTCCCTCCAGGGCTTCGCGTGGCACCGCCTTTCGCGATGAACGATCGTTCGGCACAGCCTCCTGCCGGGGGGGACCGCCCCACGAGGGACGCCGCCGCGACGGTCAGAAGGTGCGCGACAGCCCCGACACGCTCACACTCAGCCTGCCGGACTGCCGCGACCAGCGCAGGCCCATCTCCTGCCCGAAGAACACCCTCCCCAGTGTGAGCTCCACGTCCTGGAACTGCTCCTCGGTGAAGCTGTAGTACGTCAGCAGGGCTCCCAGTCGCCACTTGTCGGATAGCATGTAGTCCGTCGCCAGGGTCAGTAGGTCCGCGTCGTTGGTCAGGTCGCGGGAGGCATTCAGGTAGGCATACCAACGGCCACTCTCGGCGGTGGAGTAGAGGTCCAGGGCCTGGCGCCAGCCGGGCTGGTACACCTCGCCGCTGGCGTGCTCCGCCGAGTAGACCAGTCTGAGGTCCGTGGACCTCCCCAGCCGACCAGCTAGACCCAGCTCTCCGCGCGCCGAGTTCGTCCTGTCGCCAGTGCTGTATAGGGCGGTCACGTCCTCGATCCTCGGCCTGAGCGACCATGGGCCGCCCAGCGAATACGGCCTGAGATCGAGAGCCCCGTATAGCTCTTGCGCCATCAACCAGTCCCCCTCGCCCCCGGTCCCGACTTGCCTGGACAGACTCAGTGCCGTCCCCACCGTGTAGTCGGCCCGGCTACTACCCGCGAAGGACTGAGGATGGGTCAACCACTCGGCGGTGGCACCGTAAGCGCCCGTGTAGCCGACCGGCTTGTCATAGCTTGCCCGGAGACTGAAACGGTGGTGCCGTCGGCTGGTGTAGGCCATCGTGTTGAGGAACATGCTTTCGTGGTCGGGCAGGCTGAGGTCGGTGTAGACGTCGAAGTCACCCAGGAGAGGGCGATTGTCGCGCAAGCCCAGCCCCCAGTCCCTGCGAGGCAGGCCTGCGACGTACAGCGCACCCCGTGCACCTGATGAGCCGGCATACTCCTCCTGCACGGCCAGTGTCCAGCCTTCCCGAGCCGACACGCCCGCCGCAGTCGTTCCCCTCTGCAGCTTGACCGCCCCCGTCCAGGTGTCGGTCACCTGGAAGAAGAAGGGCACATCGAGCGCCAGCCCGCCAGCCGAGTTCAGGCTGAGCATGGACGAGTTGCTCGCACCCGTGTAGCCCGGCATCGCGATGATCCAGTAGGGCGGAAGGGACAGGACCTTCTGCAGCCCCGAATACAGCGCTCCCCCTTGCAGGACGACCCTCTCGCCCGGGAAGACCCGCAGGGAGTTGGCAACGAACCACGTGCCTCCCTCAACCGACGCGTAGGTGAAGGTGCCTGACGGTATGGGCTCTTCGTCCTCAAGCGGCTGCAGGTTCGACGACGACAGCCGCTGCCGCAACACCACCCCTTCGGTCAGCCGCTGGACGAGGAGTTCGCCGGTCAGGAGGTCCGATACGAGCGCCTCGGCGTCCACCTCGTACTTCTCGCGTCGCACGACCACGTTCGTCGCCTGCAGCCTCATCGTGTCCACGCGCAGTACCGCCTGGTCTCCGACGTCAACCGTCAGACTGCCGTACCGGATCCGGCTCCGCCCTCTTGCCTCGACAGCGTTTTCGTCAACGCAGTAGCCAACCCAGTCCCCCGACACCGCTATGGACCTGGGCGCGGCTTCCGCCTCCGCGCGCGCCGCGAGCCCGCCGGGCTCGATGAAAGACACCCGCACGCTGGCCCGCGTGTCCTCGATACGGGCGTAGACCGTGGCGACGCCGGCGGCCCGGGACCGCAGGAACACCATGGCGGCTCCGCCCCGCGTCGCCACGGTGAGGCTCCCTCGGCGGTCGCCCTCGCCCATGCCCAGCCACCCAAGGTCGGTGTTGAGGATGACCCGCGTGCCGTCAGCAGCGGCGGTGCCGTCGAAGCGTCTCACCTCCGCCTGGATGCGACAGGCGGTCTTGCCGTCGGCCGGCAGACGCATGGGGTTGGCTCGCAGGTCGAGGCGGACGGCGCCGAGCCATGCGTCCTGGCCATGGGACACGCCGGCTGCCAGGCCCAGCCCGGCGATGAGGAGGGCCCGTGACAGGGCGCGGCACGGGTAGCTGCCCCCGAGGAGCAGGTGCCCTCGTGGCGGCCGGCGACAGACGGATCCTCCCGTGACCCTTCGCCTCATGGCATCTGTCAGTGAAGACGAGCCGCCCCGTGCCTCGGGCACCGGGCGGCTCCGTTCACTCTCGACTCCTCCTGGTGCTGTTACCCGCTGAAGCCGACCCACCCAGTGTACACCCAGTCATCCGTGACCGGTTGTCGGTCTGAGTACCTGGCCCGTAGCCGGTAGATATAGACGTTCGTGCCCTGCAGTCCGTGGTCTATCCACTCGGTCCTCGTGCTGGTCAACTGCGTCAGCCCAGCCACCGCAACGTAGGGGCTGGGCGAGGACGACGTCTTCGCTCGAGACGCTCGCTGCAGCTCGTAGCCCATCAGGTTGACGCGGTTTCCAGGTGCTTGCCAGGACACCAGTATGGCGTTCTGACCGGCCGGCTGGGCCACGGCCGTCAGGTTCCGGGGCCTGAACTCGTTGCCCACCACCGGCCTCGGCTTGCTCTCCGTGCCGCTGTTCACAGCGACCGCCAACGCGGCGACGCCGGCCAGAACCAGGAACCACCGCCACGCCTTGTTGCTTTTGCCCTTTTCCGGCTTGGCCAGCACCTCCTCGGCCGGCACGCCAGCCAGCACCTGGGCAGCGCGGTAAGCGGCGTCGCGCAGCGCCTCGCGCGCAAGGACTCCTTCCTTGCCCAAGTAGTCGGCCCGTTCGCTCGACTTGCCGACAACGCCAAAGGCCCGGAACACCTGGAGCTCCTTCTTCGCCTCGAGCGTCTGTTCGTCGAAGTTGGACTTCACGTCGTAGGCCTGGCCCCCTAGAACGACCTCGGCCTGCATGGGATCCGCGGAAAGGCGGTAGGATTGGAGCGTGCCCATGACCACGATGTCGGCCCCCATCGCGTGCCCCACCTCAACGGCCACGGCCGGATCGGTGACCCCTTGCTCCACATCAACCGTCCGCACATTGCCCTCTCGTGCGGCTCGCCGGACCAGCGGCGACGTGCGCGAGAAGTCGAAGCACACCATCGTCGGCAGTTCGTCCAGGGCCGTCTGCAGAGCGTTAGTGGCCCAGCGCCCCATGTCCTCTGGAGCGCCCTCCACGGCCACCTGCAGCGGGAACAACAGGACGTTCAGCTCGTTGCCGGCCGCCAGCGGGGCCTGGGCCGGAGCCGCGACGGCCGTCAGAGGAGCCGGTGCGATGGTCAGCACCACCAGGCCGACCAGTGCGGCAGCGACCGCGCGACAGCGCTTAGAGATCCTCGAGAGTGTCATTGCCCTACTTCCCCCCTGCGATTGGGTCTGTAGCCCATGCTGCGGTACCTGTTCTAGCGACCAAGCTGCACTGAACGCACAACCTGGTAGGACTGGCCGGTGTCGGGCGATTGGGCCGATACGTGCACCAGATAGCAGCCGGCCGGCACAGGTGCTCCCGAGTCGCTGAGCCCGTTCCACACTACCTGGCTCGTGCCCGCCTCGTACAGACGCCCGGCGACCAGCCGCCGGACGCAGCGTCCAGCCATGTTGCGGACGGTAACCTGTACCTCCGCCGGAGCCGACAACGTGTAGACTACCGCCGCCGTGCGCCCCCGCGGCTGCACCTGCGCGGACGTAACCATCGGCGTCGTTGTGCTCCGCTCCTGCACTACCACCTGCAGGCGCCGCGGGGAGCCGACCGGCGAACTCGTGTACGTGTAGGAGCTCGTCGTGCGCATGTACCGCCGCGCACCGCTCTCCAGGTCAATGAGCGTGGGCAGCAGATTGCCCGCCAGCTTGCTCAGGTCGGGCCACCGCAGAGTCACTGGCGCGCCCACCTGGTTCGTACGCACCTCCAGGTCCCACCGATGCACCGCCTGCTGCTCCGGCCTGATGTCCACGAGGCATGGAGTGCCCTCTGGCCCCACTGCCGTGGCCCGTACCCGAGCCTCCCGCAAGGCGGCGGGCTCAGGCGGCGTCGGTAGATCCCACCGGTCCCAGCCCTCACTGGCACCCGGCGCCACCCCGAGCTGGATAGTCTCTCCCTGAGCCTGGTCAGTGGACGCCACCAGGTTCATCCGCCAGCCAGGCGGCTCAGAACTCGCCCTGACTCGCTGCGGGCGCGCCGCCAAGGTCCACTGGAAGGCCGGCGGCGGCACCAGTAGCACCAGGTTGTCATTCGCCTTGAGCCAGTACCCCATGTAGGGGTCGAGCTCCACGTCGTAGGGGTCCACCTCCCACGTGTACTTGCGGTTCAGCGGATCCCAGGCGAACAGCGTCGGCAGGACCAATTGCCGTGCCATGGCTTCGTCCATGGTCCAGCGCCGGTTGGCGGAGTCGATCACCTCAATCGTCATGAAGTCTATGGTGTACTGGAAGGGATTCCCGACCTGGTTCCAGCCCCGGTAGGCGATTACGTTGTAGGCCACGTTGCTGCCAACGGCCGTCCGGTCGTTGGGCAGTGTCACGGGCAGCCTGTTGAGGTTGAGCAGCCAGTACCCGGCCCCCGGCTGGATGGTGGCCGCGTGCGGGTCCGGGTAGAACTTGTAGCGTACCGTGGGGTCCGCCTGGAGCGGATCGTACCTCACGATGGTGGCAGGCCCCCCCGGCGACAGGTCGCCCAGCGACCCCATGACACTCCTGGCGCTGCTGTTGGCGAAGATGAAGGGGAACGAGACCATCTCGAAGGCGGGCTGAGTGGCTGGCAAGGGATTCAGGATCGGCAGCACCGGTATGGATACGTCCGCCGTGACCGATCGCCCGCTGGGGCCCGTGAACTTGAAGTCCACGCGTCCGGGACGGGTGGCCGTCGGAAGCACGTCCCACGTTGCTGAGTCCAGCTCGTCGTGGGGGATGATCCCAAGGTTGATCGTGGGCGATCCAGACGCAAGCTCGAAGCCGGCAGGCAGCCGGACCTTCCCCGTAGCGTTCAGCAGAGGCGAGGGGCCGAAGTTGTCAATGTACAGCGACACGGGGATGGGTGAGTTCCCCTGCATGTCCGTTATATGGTACTCCCCCGTGATGGGGTCCTGAACGGCCTGTAGACGCAGTGGGACATAGCCCATCATGGCGAAGGGGTAGTCGTAGCTGGGACTCGAAGTGCCCACACCGTACCATGTCACATACCGGCGCGACTGCCCTGGGGCCAGCCGATTCGCTGCCCACTTGACGCCATAGGCCCAGTCCATGCCCAGAAGGGGCGACCCGGCGTTCGGGATGAAGTTCCACACACCGACGCCGGCATTGCGCAGTTGCCCAAACTCGACCTGGTCGGGCATCCCCGCGGCCTCCGTGGCCGTCCCACGGTTGAACAGCTCATCCGTGTCCGCAGTGCCGGCGAACCCTCGCACGCCCACCACCGGCTGCTGGGGGTTGTCGTAGGCAACCCAGGTGGCGTTGTCCTCATTGAAGGGGCCGGTCAGCACGGTCTCGGCAGTGAGCACCTGCCCGTTGGGCAGGAAGATGGGCTGACCGTCGTTCACGGTGCCCGGCAGATCGAACCCCGCGTCGAAGGCTATGCGCAGGCCGAAGGTG
The DNA here is from genome assembly GCA_964608495.1 of uncultured Armatimonadia bacterium. GTDB lineage: Bacteria > Armatimonadota > Zipacnadia > Zipacnadales > FEN-943 > JAKORR01. The sequence continues at coordinate 32,530 of CAZSOQ010000004.1, forward strand.
TGGGAGGTCGTGCCCTCGTTGGTCACCACCAGAGCGACCTGCAGCGCGTCTCCCACAAGCTGGTACTCCGTCCGAATGCTCACCCAACCCACGACCGTCTGACTGCTGCCTGTGCCCGTGACCTCGATGGGCACGCGGCAGGTGCCAACGGCGTCTCGCGATCCAGTTGAGACCCGCTGAGGCCAGAACTGCGTCAGGTCGGAAGGGTTGTCTCCCTGAGCTTGCTGCAGAGCCGAGTTGAAGGGGTCAATGAACTGCGGCGTGGTCGTGTCGGGGTCCACCGCCACCAGGAAGCCCGAGGTCCAGTCCCCGTAGTAGGCGGGATCCGCTGGATCCGTACCCGTGGGGCCGGCGCGGCCCGCAATCCGCTTGTCCTCGTCACCCTCATAGGTCGGGTTGCCGCCAAGCGGCACATTGCGGCCCGTGTAGAGCTTGAAGCGCCCGCCGGGGGTGAACCAGTAGTCGAAGGGATCAGTGGTGCTCGCCTGCGCCACGGTCAGAAGCACCTCGTCGGCGACCTCGAGCCGCGTCAGGTTGCGCGGGTGTGTCACCGTCACAGTCAGCGACAACTGCGCGGACACCTCGATCACGCACGCTGACAGTGCGACCGCCGCAGCGAGAATCTTCACCCAGCCAGCAGGCGCCCGCATGGGTATCATGCTCCCTTTGCTACGTCGGTACGTCATCGTCTTACCGTCCTATCTGCAGCGCTCGGATGCCCTGCACGACCTGGCCGTCGTCAGCCCGGGCGGTCACGCAGACCAGATACCGTCCAGCCGGCGCCGGAGCGCCTGTATCTGATAGGCCATTCCACTGCACCTGGTTCGCCTGCCCGGGTAAGGCCTGCGTCTCCGCCAAGCGCCTAACCACTCTACCCGATATATTGCGCACCTGCACCGTAGCCACACAGGCCTTCGACACCGAGAAGCTCACCACTGCCCCGCGGCCCCCGGCGGCCTGGGCGTAGACGTTGCTCACCTGCAGTACCTCGCTCCCCTCGTCCACCGCTCTGACCCGCAGGTGCCGTACTCCGCCTTCGCCGGAGTTGAAGGTCAGCCCCGCACTGGTTCGCATGTATACGGACTTGCCGCCGTCCAGGTCCTCCATCACGAGCCGCACGTCCTGGGGCACCACAGTGTTGAGGTCCGGCCAGCTCAGGGTCACCGGGGTGCCCGGCGCGTTGCAGAGCACCTCCAGGTCCCAGCTCTGCCCCTTCGCCGTGCCTCTCATATCCTGCGCGTAGGCCCCGTCGTACTCCCCCCAGTTTGACTTGGCCATGTACGTCTGGAGCGGGCTGGCCAGGGGTGGTGGCTTGGGTATGTCCCGGCCCGCGTCGTGTCCCGTCGTACAGCCAGGCGCCGCGCCGATGAACAGCGTCGGGTCCCGCCACGCCCCCGCCGAAGCCACCAGGCGCAGCCGCCAACTGCCCTCCGCCAGCCACGGCCCGTTCTTCCGTGCCGGGGCTGAGGTCACGGCCACGCCCGGCGAGTAGATCAGGAGGCGCGTGTCCTTCGACACGTGCACCCAGTAGCCCTGGAAGGGGTGCAGCACCGCTGCCAGGGGATCGGACGGGAAGTCGTAGTAGCCGTTCTCGCCATCGTTGCGGAACGCGTAGACGATCCCGGCTGTCACCCCGTCGGCGATGGCCTCCAGCAGGTCCTGCCGCTCGCCCTTCGTCATGAACTCAACGGATCCCCACTGAAGAGCGCTGGTGTAGGGATTGCCGATCATGTTCCAGCCCTGCGGGTACACGCTCCCGCGTACCAGCCCTATCTCGTAGCGTTCTTCCTGTACCGTCTGCCCCTGGACGTTCAGCAGCGTCAGGCCCACGCCAGGTGTCACCACGAAGTAGCCCAGCCCCGCCGGCGGCTGCGCAACTACGGGATTCGTCGTGGTTGCGTCTGGCGGGGTGAGGCTTGCCCATGGGTCCGGATAGACGTGGTACTTGCTGCTCGTCTCATCCGATGGCACCCATCGCGCCAGCCGGATAGTGCCGGCAATCGGCGGGATGAATATGCTCGCCGGATCGGGGTTCTTTATGTTCCAGTACGGCAGCGAGATCAGCTGCAGCCCGGCGGGGATGCTGGGCGGGATCACCTGGAAGGTGTGGGTCACCGGATCGGAGACATTGCCGGCGACGTCTGCCGCCTGCACCGAAACCGAGTGCACACCCGTGGACAGCGGCGTGGTCACCGTGTAGGTCAGCGTGCCCTTGGTGGCGTCGAAGGTGAAGCCCGTCCTCTGCACGCCGTCCAGCACGACCGACACCGAGGCCGCGTTGACCCCTGTCTTGTTGTCCTGGATGAGCGCGATGATCGTCGGGACCTTCGTCAGCACCGTCTCCCCGTTCCCGGGGTAGAGGATCCTTATGTCCGGCGGCAGGCCGTCGAAACCTGTCGCCACCCTAAGCGTCAGGCGGCCCCAGCCGTAGTTGTCGTCCTGTCCCGGGCCCATGTCCTGCGGCGGCCGATCCGCAAGGATGGGGGTCTTCCAGTACTGGAAAGCCATCTGGGTCAGCGCTGCCGACAGGTCCGCGGCAGTCCGCTGCTCGTCCTCTGAGTACAGCAGCGCGGCCGCGCCCGCCACGTGCGGCGCGGAGGCCGACGTCCCCACGAAGGGGTTGAGGTTCTCCCGGTAAGGGCCTGTTCCCGCAGCGATGGTTGTCGTGACCACATCGGGGCCCAGCAGGTCGGGCTTCGTCCGTCCGTCTACCGTGGGTCCGCGGGAGCTGAAAGGCTCCAGGCTGTCCAGCGTCACGACCGGCACGTTGATGGGGGCCGTATCGATCGTGGAGCCGCGGGACGCGCCGACGGACAGCGCCGAGGTGCTCTCCGCGGGGATACAGAGGCTCGTCGTGGTCACCTGAAGCGTCGCGTCAATGTCCACCTGCGGCACGAACAACTGGAAGTAGTCCGCCCCCAGAGCACCCATGTTATGGATCTGGAGGTAGTACGTCCCGGCCGGCACATTGGCGATCAGGATCTCCCGCGGAGGGTCGTCCCCGTTCTGCGTGTAGGCCGACCGCGACATCTCACGTCGCGTGGCGTCCAGCAGCACCAAGTCATAGTCCTGGTCCGTCTCGTCCCCGGCCGTCTCGAACCACGACAGGTAGGCCTGGAAGTCCCCGGCTGGGAGCGTAAGGTCGAGCAGGTCATCCCCGCCCTTGAACTCGCAGATCCCGTCGTTGTTCCGGTCCACAAAGGGTCCCGCCCAGTGCCGCTGGGCGAAGTTCCCAGCTGCCGCCACCACCAGCACGCCCGCAGCCCGAGCCACGTCCACCTGTCGCGAGACCGGGTGACTGCCGTCAAAGGGCCCCTCAAGCAACCCTATCGACATGCAGCAAATCGTGTAGCCGCTCCTAACGACGTCCCGCAGCGCCGCGATGACCGACTCGGGCGTGTCGACGGCGAGCATGTGGATCGTCGCGGCAGGCGCCATGTCCGCGACGACTTCGGCCACGGCCGTGCCGTGCGCGCTGGCCGTGATGCTGTAGTCTGCACGGTAGGACTTTGGCAGGGGATTGGTGGGGTCTATTGGGATTTCAGCCGCAGCGTAGCCGAGGAACCCGAGGTCGAGGATGGCGATACGCGCTCCCTCTCCTCGGATCCCATTGTAGAAGAAGGCGCTCGCATTGGTGAGCTGGACGCCTTCACTAACGGTGGTGCCGAAGCCCTGCAGGGGAATGAACTCCACAGCCGGCGCGACCTGCGCCACCTCGGGCAACGCGGCCAGTGACCGCAACGCACGCGGCGGGATCAGGACCTCCGCGCGCCGCCCTGCCACTCCTCGGACAGTACCACCCAGGCGCGCGATGGCCCGGGCAGGCACGCCGCCGCCCCTCCCCCAGACCTCGACGAGCACGTTCCCGCGCACCATCCGCACGCCCGAACTGGCGGCCTGGGCCTGCACAGCCAGCCCGGCCTCCGCGTCCGCGGCCATTGCCCGCAGAGGTCCGGCAAGGTCCTCCCAGCCGTTCCCCGCCGCCAGGGCGGCGGAGTGAGCCAGGAGCGCTGCCATGATTGCGACTGTTATTGCGCCTGTACGCCAGAAGCCTGCCACTTTGGGCTTCCCCCTAGAGATCGGCCTCGGCCGTGTGCTGTCTCTTATTCGCCCTGCGCGTCCGGTGCTGCCACGCCTTCGACCGCTGCCGCTCGCACAGCTTCCAGGAGCCCGGCCCAGCCCGTCTCGCGGGCGAAGGGCGCCTCCACCACGTACTCGCTCCACGGCTCGGCAAGTGGTGCCGGCAGGAATATCCCTATACCAGCCACGCCACGCTCCTCCGCCCACCGGACACCGGGACCCTCTCGGATCGGGACAACCATCCGCGCTGCCCGGGCCAACCCCTCGGCGGCGGACCGTGCGGGCCCCGCCGCCAGGGCCTCGGAAAGGGCCGCGCCGAGGGCGGCGACGTCGCTCATCTCGCCTCCGGGCCCCCAGCGCACCACCCATGTCCGCACGGCCTCCAGCGCGCTGGCCCCGACGACCGGGTCCGAGCTCAGCTCTGCGACTAGGCCGCTCACACTCTCCGCCACGTCACCCATCCGCGCCAGGTCCACGACGACAACCAGCTCCTCAGGTCGTCTCTCGGGCGACTCCGCGGCCAAGCTTCTCGCCGCGGCGGCCGCCACCTCCCGCGCCAACATCCGTCCTCGCCTGGCACGGAGGGTCTCCACCAGGGAGACCACGGCCCTCCCCGAGCAGGACACCTCGCCAGGACTCGCCACCATCCATCTTGCCCTGCCGCGAAGTGCGTCTGCATACTCCACCGAGGCGCTGTGGCAAGCGGCCGTAAGAACCACGTCCCACCGCTGGTCGGCCAGAGCTGCGGCAATCTCCCTGGGGCTCAGCGCATTACCGCCCGCTCCCCAGTCAGCGGCCAGCCCGCCGGGAAGCAGGGATGAGCGCCACACTCCTCGGGACGCTGCCGGCGGCTCACCGTGTCCCAGTAGGACCAGCAGCCATTGCCTGGCCCCCAACTCCTCTCGAGCCATCCGCACGAACCTGGCAAGGGTGGTCCCATCGCCGGTATCGGTCCGGCCCCAGGAGCAGCTCTTCACGCCTTCGCCGTATGCCAGGGCCACTCGCGCCTCACTGCTGGGGCCCAGTGGGCCATCCAGCAGGGCGGCAACCGCCACCGTGCCGTCGGCCAGGCCTACAACCTGTTGCGCCACGTACCGAGCCGTTTGCCAAAGATCGCTCTCCCCCGCAAGATACAGAGCCACGCCCCACTCGGCGCGCGGCGCGCCGAGACAAGGCTGTACCACCAGGCCCAGGGCGCCAAGGCTAGCGAGGGCGCCTGGGTGTACGCGTATCACCCCACCAACCACGTCGGACCGGGACCATCTCGTCGCTTCCGGCCGGTCGCACCATCGCCGGCCCTGGCGGCAGGTCCACGGTGCGGAAGTGGTACTGCTCGCTCAGTACCGCCTGGAACCTGTTCTTCGGCCGGGCTTCGCCGTTCACGTAGCACCCGACCATCCACACGTACTCGGTATTGCGCTTGAAGATGTCCTGGTTCGGGTCCCGTACGATGATCGTCATCGTGGCCTGGGCCCGCATCGGCTCGCTTGTGTAGACCGGGTTGTTGAGGTCGCTCGCGCGGAACACCAGCAGCACGTACTGGGCACTCGCGGCGCCGGGCCCAGCCGACGGCGGCGTCTGCAGGTCCCAGATGAAGGTGATCTCCTGGGGATTGACCGTGGTAAGCCCGTCCCTCGGCTCCCGGGGAAGCGCCGGCAGGATGTAGGTGGCCGGGCCCATTGGGCTGCTCGAGTCGCTGAGCACCTCATCCATATTGGGCTCGAACGTCCACTCAGCGTCCACGTACTCAGGCTCTTGCGCCGTGCCCACCTGCGCTGTCGCGATCGGCACCACCGGCTGGTAGGGGCTCACGATTCGCCGCATCCGATAGTAGTAGGTCCGCCCTGGCTCCAGCGGCCGATGGTTGTAGGTGATGTCGTAGCTCGCGTCGTCCTCCTCGCCGTCACGCCCTATGAAGGTCCAGTCCTTCTGGGCGTTGATGTCCGCCCGCGCCGTCATGTCGTCGTCCCAGGCCTGGAATCTCGAGTCGCCGGACACGTGCACGATGTTCTCGGGATCGTTGGTGTCCAGGTAGGGAGTCTCAGCACGGAACACGATGTATCCCTTGATGACCCTCGCGTCGGGGTTGTTGCCGCTCATGACGTTGAGAACCCGTATCGTGGGAGTCTGACCTGGCGCCGTCTGCCCGGCGGTCGCCATCCCCTGCGCCGGTGCCGCCCCGCCCGAAGGCGCGCTACCGCGGTCGCCCCCGGTCGCCGTGGCCACAATCCCCGCCGCCAGGGCCAGCGCGGCCAGCACCCGCGTGCCCTTCGTGATCTTCTTTCCGCGCTGCAAGGCCTGCTGCACCTCGACGGGACGGTACAGCACGTACACCCGATCCCCGGTCCTGGGCGGCATCCCGGAACTGACCGTGGCCGTGAGCCTGTCCGCGCCCACCTGCTTGACCGCCACGGTGCCGATCTTGCGCATGACAGACTTCTCGAGCTCGCGCTGCCAGTAGCCGCGCATCACGACTAGCTCCTGCCCCGGCGATATGCCGTCGCGCAGTCCCAGGTTGATGTTCACGTACCCGAGGTCGTCAATCATCTCGACGAACCCTCGCGGCACGCGCCGCTTCAGCATCTCTCGCACGGCCAGCTCGGCGGCCTGCCGCAGGAGCTCGTTCACCACAGTCATCGAGTCGCGATCCCAGCCGGGCACCGGCTTGGTGCTCGCCACCCCGGTCCCACCGGACGTAACCTCCTCTGCATGGGCGTCCAGTGCCTGGATCTCCACCTGGCACTCGCCCGCCCCGGAGGCCAGGTCCACGACGAGCCGGTGGATGTAGGCTGTGATCATCTTGTCAGCATGCAGCCTATCGCCCAGTCGGAGCTGCTCGGCGCTGTTCAGTGGCGGACGCAAGCCCAGCCCTGACAGCTCCCTTTCCACCTCGGCCGTGGAAGCAACGGTGAACTCCCCGGAGTCCTCGAGGGCCAGAGCAACGGCCGCCGTCGCCTTCTCGAGCACGGCCCGGGACTGCTGCCCCGTCTTGTCGATAACCGGGAGCACGACCGCGTGAGTGACTTCCTTGGCCTCCATCTGGGCCCAGGCCAAGCCAGTCGCGGCTACCCAGACGACGAGCATCGTTGCCACTGCCAGATTGGCGCCTTTCGTGCTGCGTGTCATTGGCTTACCTCTCCCTCCCGGCGCCCTTGTCCTCGGCGCCACGGGATCTTGCCAACAGTATGTCCGCCAGCTCCTGCGCCGGCTTCAGCGGCCCATCGCGACCGACGCAACAGCCTTCGTGCATTGCCCGTCTTCACTATAGGCCTTGACGACCACGAGGTAACGGCCCGAAGGCACGGGGCTGCCGCCCTGATTGCGGCCGTCCCACACCAGAGCGTTCCTCCCCGCAGTCTGCAGCTCATCCCGGGCCAGCACTCGCACCAGCCGGCCGCTGATGTTCATCACCTCGGCCTGCACCCGGGCCTGCTGCGACAGGCTGTACTGCACCTGCACCTGCCGACCGCGGCCCGCGGCCTGCAGGGCGCCCACCACCAGTGCCCCGCTGCTGGCCGAAGTCATCCCCACTTCCAGCTCTCGCGGACCCCGGCTCGTGAAGGTGTAGCTGCTGGCAGTGCGCATGTACACGCGCTTGCCCGTCGCCTTGTCACACAGGACCGGCCTCACGTCCGCGGGGAGCGCCGAGAGATCCGGCCAGGTCACGTCCACCTTTTCGCCCACCATGCTCGTTTCCACGAGCACGCGGAAGGTCTGGTTCTCAGCCGACCCTCGTAGATCAACGGCATAGCGGCCGTTCATGGCCCCCCAATCGTCGTGCACCAGGGAGGCGTAGACATACGAGGATATCCCTGGAGGCGGCGGCTTAGGCTGGTCCACTCCCGCGTCGAAGCCGTCGCTCGCCGCCGTGCCCACGCCCAGATGGACGCAGGAGTCAACCTGGTCGCCGGCTCGGACCACGAGGGGCAGCGCCCACCCCCGCTCGCCAACGGCGGGGAAGGCCTGCGCCGGCTGGGACCCCGCCGCCGCTACGCTCACGTCACGTATCGTGAGCGTCAGTGGCTCGTTCACGGCCACCCAGTAGCCCAGGTAGGGCGTCAGTGTCTGCGAGGCCTGGTAGCTCCCAAGCAGATACGCGTAAAGGACGCTCAGGATCTTGCGCCGGCTCTGGGCCGTCTGCCAGTCCATCTCCTCGCCGTTCAGATCGCGTACTGTAATCGAGTAGATGTCCACAGACCTGGAGAAGGGGGCTCCCAGCAGGTTCCATGTGGGCCGCCCGTCACCGCGCCCATAGAGCACGACCTCGGTCGGGTCCTGAGCTGGCCCGCCCTCTCGGGTCAGCTCCGTGGCACGGTCGAGGAACAGCCAGTACCCCCAACCCGGCCGGATCCTGTCGGCCGGTGCCTGCGGGTACACCGAGTACTGGTTCCGAGTCGCCTCCCAGGCTGCCAGCCGCAGTCGCTCCGTCCCCGTCAGCCCGAAGATGGTTCTCGGGTCCACGCCGGTGTAGGTGCCCGGCAGCGACATCAACTGCAGACCCGCAGGGAAGGTGTAAAGGCTGCTCAGCCGGAACAGCACGCCACTGACTTCGTCGTCGCTGACTACGACCACCCGCTGCTCCACCGGCTGGGAAGTGTAGCCGTCCGGCACGGGGCGTATGACGACGCTGCCGGCAGGGGCATCCACGAACTTCCAGTTGTACCAGGGCCCGTCCGGCGTGTCCTGCTGCAGAGCGGCGGTGCTGTATGCCCTGTCCCGCTCCACGCCGCCGACCAGCAGCCTTATCTGGACAGCGCCAACCGGCTGGCCGCTAACGGCGCTGACCACGCGCCCGCTGATGGTGCCGCCCGGCTGGGGATCCATGAAGATCGTGACCGGCTCATCCTGTTGCGAACGCACGATCACCGGCTGGGGCTGCGATCGTCCGTACCCCGCGGCATCAGCCACGACCGTGTATTGGCCAGGCTGGATGCTTATGCGGGCCTCACCGTTGTTGTCCGTCGTGCCCTCGGCCACCGTCCGCGCATCAAGCAGCGCCTCGACCGTCGCGCCAGCCAGGGGGCCAACCACGTTCCCATCCTCGTCCCGCGCGATGACCGTGGCTACGATCCCGCCGTCCGCAGCGGGCAGAGCGAAGTCGGCCCGAGTGGTGCCGCCCGCGTTCACGGTCACCACGTCGGGGCCCACCGCGCCGTAGCCGGCAGCCGTGCCGTCCACTGTCACCTCGTAGTCGCCGGCCGGCAGGTCAGTGATGGTGTAGCTGCCATCGGGACCCGTGTCGGTGCACTGCGGCCACGTCCCGGGCGGCGGGTCCAACGGCTGGCCGTCGTCGTCCAGCTCAATCACCGGGGTCGCGCACACACGGGCTCCCTGCACGGCCTCGCCGGTCGTCTCGGCGGTAACGAGGCCGGCGATGGTGCCTGGCTCGCGCTCCTTGATAACGAAATCCACAACGCGGAAGCTAAGTCCGCCGTGGACGAACTCCCCGTCGTAGTGGTCTATCGTGTAGCCCGGGCGCGTTGCCTCGAGGCTGTAGAAGTCGGCCCCCAGCCCCTGCATGACGTACGTGCCGTCCGCCTGGCACCGCACGGCGGCCACCAGTTCCCGTGGCTGCCCGGCCCGCTGTCGGTAGCAGTAGATGATCGGCGTGGGGTCGCTGATGGGCTTGCCTGTTACGTTCAGCACCTGGCCCTGGAACCCACTCGTCCGCATCCAGCACAGGGAGTTGTGCATCAGATTCGCGCGGTGGTTGTAGCAGATGCCGTTGTTCCAGGTCCGATGGATTTGCTCGAAGCCGAAGGCGAGGTAGACGACCTTCGCTCCTGACGTCAGGTTGTCATAGCGCAGGCCTATCGTCTGACCGGTGTCGTAGTTCGTGCCCAGCGCGTACAGCTTCACCGAGCCGGCCAGCTCCTGGATGATGTCCGGCCTGAAGGAGAACTCGGCCGCGTCTGTGTAGTCCGGCGCCGTCGGCGCGTTCCGCGGCGTCACGAGCTGGACCGGGTGGTCAGGCTGCTGGTTGATGCGCAGGTACTGCTCGTGCTCCATGCTGATCGGGCCCGAACCTGCCCACGGGTCGTCGGCCACCGGGTCGCCACTACGGCTGACAGCCTGGAACTCGTACCCGATCTCACGCGGCAGACGCCACCACTGGGCCTGGCCGTCAATGATGGGCTCATCCAGGTCGGGGTAAGGCCCGCTAAACCCCGTGTAGCGCGGGTACGTGCCTGTCAGCACAGGCGTGTCTCGCACGAAGCTGGCCCTCAGGTACTGGGAGAGGAACTCGTTGGGCGTTGTGCCGTTCATGGTCAGCGCCCAGGCAATGTCCTCGCCCGACGCGAAAAGCCTGCCGCCCCTGTCCAGATAGAGGGCCAGGTCTGCCTGTGTGGCGGCGTCTATCAGACTGCCGTCCGCCACCCACAGGTTACCGGTATGCGGCGTGGCCCACACCATGGCCCGGTCCGCCACGAGCACGCGGCGGGTCGGCTGGGCAGTGTCTGGCTCGGCCAGCGCCTCCTGCGGGTCGAGCTGGTACTCGACCGTCGGCAGGTAGTACTGGTACACCCACGCCGGTATCGGCCCGCGGCAGATGATGCGCCACACATCGTAGCGCTCAAGGTAGTAGCCCCGGATGGTGTCGAACCGAACGCCGCCGAAGGGGGTCGCGCCCTGGAAGTCCAGCCCGCCGGGGTTGTACGTGTAGTAGCTCTCCACCGGGTAGGCGGCGGCGTAGTCGCTGTTGTACCCCAGCTTGTACAGGAAGCTCTGACCCTCGCAGTAGTCGTTGACGAGCAGGGCGTTCGTCTTGGGCTGGAAAGCCCTCGTCGTGAAGCCGTAGACGTCGTCGTACCTCAGGCTGTTGCCGACCTCGTCCACTACCTCGATGTCCACCACATAGTCGTGCCCCGCGAGCTGTGTGTCATAGGCGCCCGAGTAGATCGCGCCCTGCCCCGGCACGGAGGTCTGACCGGGCTCGATGTCGAGCGGGACGCGGGCCACCTCGGGGTACTCATATTCCAGGAAGCGCACACCCGTCGTCTGGGTGTCGAAGTCGGGGTCGTGGTAGGTCCAGTTCACCAGCCAGTTGCCGCTGTTGGGGCCCCCACGCACCGGATCCAAGGGCTCCGGGTTCTTGAGTATGGCCACCACGCTGCGCACGCCCGTATCCCAGTCGCGCACGCGGGCGTAGATGGTGATCGGCGCTCCCGGCGACACTTCCCTCTGGCTCACCCAGGGCAATTGCACGAGCTCGGGAGCGCGCCGATCGGTGACGAAGAAGGTCCAGATGTCCCACGTCGTGTTGGCGGGATCGTCACGCGTGGACTGGAAGAACAGCCGCATCGAGGCCCGCTGCAGATCGGGGCTGACGGCCGGATTGCGGTCGTCCGCAGTATCCTGCAGCTCGTCCTTGTTGGACAGCAACACGGCCTCAGGGCCGTCAATCTCCCCTTGGAGGGTCATCCGGAAGATGTTGAAGTCGCGGTTGCCGTCCCCGCCACTGGTGAGCCGGTTGGAGGCGAAGACAACGTCCACGTTGGTTACCGCCTGAGTCTCGATCCACAGCCAGGCGGGCTCCACGTCGGCGCCCTGGCCCCCGATGCCGCCGTTGCTCACCACACGCTGGTTGCCACCGTCCGAGTCCATCAGGAAGATGCGGTTGCCGGCCCCAACCGTGCCCGTGTAGGCGATCACGTTGGCTGCCGGGCACCAGGCGGGGTCGGTGTCGTCGGTCGGCGCCGTCGTCAACCGCTGCGGCGACCACCCCGCTGTCGGCGTCCTGTAGATGTCCCAGTCCCCGTTGATGTCCCACTGGAAGGCCACCGAGTTCCCGTCCATCGAGAAGGTCGGATGGCGCTTGTTCCCCTCGCCGAAGGTGAGCCGCTGCACGGCAAGCGTGTTGAGGTTGATCAGGTAGATGTCCCAGCTGGCGTCAGCCGTCTCTTGGTAGGAGAAAGCAATCCAGCGCGACCCCGGGTCCCAGGCCGGCTCTCGCTCGTCGCCCGGAAGATCCGTTATCTGTCGCGCTTCCGAGCCGTCGGGGCGCATCGTCCAGATGTTGTAGTTGGGGGAGAAGTTGGGGTCGGTCGGCAGCGTGGGGTCAATGCGGAAATCCTCGTCCTCGTCCACACCGATGGTGGCGAAAGCCACCCTGTTCATCGTGGCGCCCGGCGCGGCCGCCGGCTCGATCTCAGAGGTGGCCAGGCTGTTGGGATTGAGGTTGGAGTCGGGCCATGGGCCCGCCTGAGCCGGGCTCACCTGCCGCGGCAGGGGCGGCAGCGAGTGTCCTATGAAGGCGTGGGTGGTGCCGGAGCCCATCGGGGGAGGCACTAGGGGGAGGAGATTGGGGCCGTACTCGGGTCCTGCGCCCTGTTGACTGACTGCCTTCCACACCGGCATGCACGCTAGGACCAGGCCCAAGGCAATCAACGGCACGGCCCGAATATGACGGCCGCTAAGCACTGCAATCACTCTCCTGGCCTAGGCTGCAAGCGAGGCTTTGTTGTTCTGGGACCGTCTCTCCCATTGCCCTGGCCGCGACCCGGGACGCCCAAGGCATAGGCACCAGCCGCCCGACCGACTTCGCGGTGCCACGTGCCCGCCGCCTCGACACCGGCCAGCCCTCCTGCTGCCTCGCTCGTGGTGAGCTCGTCATGTCAGCGACATTCGGCCGGCGACCGGCCCTGCCCGGGCCGCTGGCCCACAGTATACTACATGCCCTACCCCGCCCGCAAGCCTTTGGCTACCCTAAACTGACACCTCGATCGCCGCGAAGTTCCCCGACCGCAGGGCTTCCTCGCCAGGACTACCGAGTCCGCCCTCAAAGCGGCGGCGACGATGCACGCCAGTGTTGGGTCCGACCGGGCGGACTCCCCGCCGCGTTCCCCTCACCAGCCCCCACTCGCCGCTCTTCCCGGCGAGCTAGCCGGAGCCGCCGAGCTCCTGCTGGAGCTTCTCCCAGTCCGCCAGGAAGGCCTTCTGACCCTTGTCCGTGAGCGGGTGTGCGAACAGCCTCTCGAGCGTCGCGAAGGGCACAGTGGCGATGTGAGCGCCCATGAGCGCCGCCTGCACCACGTGCCGCACGTGGCGCACGCTTGCCACGATCACCTCTGTCTCGAAGCCGTAGTTGTCGTAGATCGTCAGTATCTGCTCGACCAGCTCCATCCCATCGTGGCCGATGTCGTCCAGGCGACCGACGAAGGGCGAGATGTAGGCGGCACCGGCCTTGGCCGCCAGCAGAGCCTGCACCGGCGAGAAGCACAGCGTCACGTTGCAGCGGATGCCTTCCTGGCTCAACACCCGCACTGCCTGGAGCCCCTGCGGGAGAAGAGGGATCTTCACGACGATGTTCGGGGCCCAGGCACTCAGCTCCCGGGCCTGGGCGACCATGCCGTCGGTGTCAACGGCCGTCACCTCGGCGCTCACCGGGCCCGACACGATGCGGCAGATCTCCTTCACTACCTCCTCGAAGTCCCGGCCCTCGCGCGCTACGAGCGATGGATTCGTCGTGACGCCGTCGAGGATCCCCCAGGACGCAGCCTGGCGTATCTCACCAACGTTCGCGGTGTCTATGAAGAACTTCACTGCGCTACCTCCCCGTATCTGGGTTGTGGGGACAAAGGGCGCTCACTCGACCGAGCGCACTTCAGTTACCTCTGGGATGGACTCCTTGAGGACCTGCTCTATGCCCAGTCGCAGCGTCAACTCCGACATGGGGCAGCCCCGACAGGCCCCCTGCAACCGCACCTCCACCACCCCGTCCTCGCTGACGCTCACGAGCTCTACGCCGCCCCCGTGGGATTCTATGTGAGGCCTTATCTCCTCCATCACTTGCTCTACCTGCTTCTGTAGGTCGCCGTCCGGCATTGGGTTACCTCCTTGGCCTGTGCCCCGCGGGAGCCCCCGCGGACCAGGCACTAACCACATGGCAGCTATCCATGCCCCGAGCGTGCTCGGTGCGCACCCCCTCATCCTACCCGCAAGGTGGTTCGACCGCCATCGCGGGCCCTGTCCTCGGGCCTCGGACCGTTCCGCACGGCCGCCGTGCCCGATCGGGTCGCTCCCGCCCGAGCGTGCGTGTTCCAGGCTGAGCCCCCTCTTCCTCCCCGGCAACGCCGGAGCTCAGCCGGCCTCGCCCAGCCCCCACGAAGTTCCCCCGCTCCCGCGGCAGTGCCCCGTCCTCTACCCCGTCCCTGCGCTCTGCGGCGCGGGCACGGGCTCCTCAGCGCCGGCGCGGCCGGCGGCCTGGGCGGGCAACAGAACCTCCTCTTCCACTCGGTCCACCTTCCACCCCGTTCTCTCCAGCACCATCTCGAACCGCACAGCCGACGCCGACCCATCCTTCCGCACCAGGGTCGCGAGCACCCACCCCGTGCCGTCGTGCAGGTTCGTCCCGTCCGCCACGATGCGCACGCCGTGCGTGACGGCCGCATCGAAGCGTTCGCGCAGCAGACGCGGGGCGTCAGCGCCCACGCTGGCCAGTACCTTCTGCCGACGACGAGCAGAGAGCAGCTCCCACGGATCCCCGACATCGTCCGCATCGCGGAGCCCGAACCACTGCGCCACCACCTTCCATATCTTGCCCAGATGGTCGCTGGGGTCCGGGGGAGCCATGAGATCGGCCCTCAGCCCAAGCTGAGGCATGGCAAGATGCACACAGCGCCCCTCGCTGTTGACCCAAGCGCCAAGGTGTTCCGCGAAGGAGCGGAGGGGCACGAGGAACTCCCCGTGGCTGATCTCCGGGGCCAAGGGCAGTCGGCGCGGCCTGCCGGCCAGGGTCGCCACCGGATCGCCCGCACGCAGAATCAGCCGTGGACGGGAGAGCTCGGGCCCGGCCACTGCCTCCGTGTCCCTGACCTCGAAGCCCACCCCAAGCCACTCGGCCAAAGGCCCGGCGGGCGCCAGCACAGTGCCGCCTCTGTTGACGGGCAACACGCTGAACACAGGACCCGGGTCAGTCTGGGGTCCTGGGCCCTGCGGGATGACACAGAGCAGCAAGACTATTGGTGTCGCTTGAACCATCGCCTCTCCGGAACCGGGAGCGTGACCGTCGGCGCGAAGTTCCTGGGCTTCAGCAAGCCCAGGTACAGTACGCCGCCGCGCTCGGGGCCGCAAAGCCAGCCGCCCCACACGCGGAAGCGCTCACCCCCGAAGGTTGTGGTGCCCGTCCTCCCTGAGGGAGCCAGCACCCGCAGCCCGGGCGACGCTCCTCGCACGACCAGTACGTCTCCCGGCCCCAACCGTGTCGCCTCCGGTGGTCTGGCCCCCTTGGCCTTCGCGGCCCGGTCCTCGCTCAGCGCAAGGGCACAGCAAAGGCACAACGCAACTGCAGCCAGCGCCCAACGCACTGCCCTCACCTCCTCGCGTGTGTCGTAGCTGGGCCGGCCCTGGTGATCAGCACCTACTCCGCCAAGTGACTGTGGGAACGCCGTACCCGCCCCACCGCCGGTCGCGTGTCGTGGACCGAAGGCGGGCGCATGCCTATGCTACCACAAGCCGGCTGCCGGGGGCCATAGTGGCGGCTGTCGTGGAACAGGCAATAGGCCCCACCCGCGTTGACAGACGGCCGCGGGCGGAGGTAACATACTATGGAT
>CAZSOQ010000005.1:0-12744 GCA_964608495.1 uncultured Armatimonadia bacterium
GCAATCGATCCCCCGTTTCGCGAAAATCTTCGCCAGAGCCTCGCCCAGCGACTCCTGCGCCGGGGTGTCGGTGGTGAAGGGCTCGAGGATTGCCCAGGCCAGCAGGCCACCCAGACCGCCCGCCAGGGCCAGGGGCAGGACGTTGAGTGTGGCCGCGACCACCGTCTCGACGGCCGACTTCTTCGTCTTGGGCACCATCCCGTCGCCCGGCAGCGACTCGACGGGGCCGGTCAGGGGCCCCGATACGGGAGGCAGAGACGCCGACGGGCCCGGCACCGCCGAGACGTCCAGGTCCTCCAGGCTTATGTCAAGAACATCCTCGCCGGCTTCGGGCGCCCGGCCCGGCAGCAGGGGGGCCGGCGGCAGGGGCGGCCCGGACGCCTCTGTCGGAGCCGGACCGGGAGCCGGGGCCTCGGCCGCCTCCGGCTCCGCGAGCTCCCCGGGCTCTTCATCCAGGTCCTCCGCACTCAGATCGAGAAGATCGTCGTCGTCGCTCACGACTGGCGGTACACCCCCTGCTGGTTCCGGCCGAGCGCCCGCTGAGGTGCGCCCCAGGCCCGGGACAGCCGACTGCCCCGCAACCTGCCTGCCAGGACGCTCGGCCCTCGCCTCAGAATCCGCCGGTGGAGCTCATGCTCACCAGCACGACCAGAATCCAGAAGCCGATGGTGCCCAGGCCGAGGATGATGGCACCCACGGCCTTGCCCCGAGCCGACTGCATGCGGATACCCAGGGCTCGCATACGGGCCAGCACCCCCGCACCCACGATGGCCCCAACGAGCCCCAGGATGCCGAAGGAGAACAGCCCCAGGATGGCGAGAACGAAGCCGTTGGTAGCGGCGGTCTCCAGGCCCGCGGCGGCCGTGGCGGCGGCCGGAGAGGGTATTCCGCGAGGCAGCGAGGGACGCGGCGACCCCCCGGCGGCCGGACCGGGCCTGGCCACGGGCACCGCCTGCGGCGGGTGCGCGTCCGGCGCGTAGCCGCAGCCGTAGGTCGTGCAGCCCCCGTTCTCCCCCCAGCAGTCCGCGTGGTGGGCAACCCGGCAGGCCGGGCAAACGAGCATGCGCTCCCGCGTTTTGAGCGGGAATCGGCAGTAGGGGCAGAGCCGGCCCACGTACTCGCCGCTCACGGGCGAGGCCGTGTAGGCGGCCCCGCCGGTGGGAACCGAGGGCGCCGCCGGCGTGGCGGCCGTGCCGGGCCTCGGCCGCGGCGCCGGCACATCCTCGACCTCCACGACCAGCACGTCGTCGCCGCCGCCGGTCGGAGGCGGGGCCACGGCGGCCGGGCTTGAGTGAGGGGGCGGCGAGGCGACGTCCTCCTGCGGCTGCGAGCCGGACCGGGAGCCGTCCGGCTCACGACCGATAATGCGCCGCCCACACAGGGGACAGAAGGGCCCCTGCAAGGTGAACTTGCCGTCGCAGAAGGGGCAGCGCATTTAGGTCCGCACTCACTCCGCGGTTGTCAAAGTAGCTCAATGTCCATGTCGTCCGCGCGGGCCGGCTGGGCCTCGTCCTCGGGCGCGACGTCAGCCGAGGCGCCGCTATCGCCCATGAGGTCAATATCCAGATCGGGCTGGTACAGGTCCACATTGCCCACAGGGAACAGGTCCTGGTGCATGGACGCCCACCGCGCCGCCACCGGGTTCAAAGGGCTGCGCGGGTTGTAGTTCTGGTACTGAATCATCTGGCCGATGTGGATGATGATGTCCACCAGCGTCTCGCCCGCGGCCCAGTAGTCGTCTATGCAGATGTACGACCCGAAGTTGGGGTGGAAGATCGGCGTCTCCATGACGCACTTGGGCTTCTCGCGCGGGTAGTCGCGATGGAGGTAAAGGCGGGCACGGTGCTCGTGGCAGACGACGGGCCGGTTCGTTGCGGGATCGAGCATAACGCCCGGTATTCTGTACGTTATCTCGTAGGCCTCAGGCGGATTGCCGTAAAGCGGACGCACTTCAATGTGCGGATGCCCCGCAAACTCAGCCCGCACGGCCTGGTAGTCCGCGTATAGCCGTCGCAGCCTCGGAGTACCCACCATTGCGCGTCACCATCACAGCAGGCTGGGAGCGCCCGGCCGCCTCAGCAGCCACGCCGCCAGCTTCTGCAGCGGGCTTCGCTCGCCCGAGTACCGTAGTCGTTGCCAGTCCAGGTCGGCCGCCTGCCGGGCTAGGGCGAGCTGCACTCCCTGGAAGGCGCGGATCCGCTCCCCGTGGCGGCAGAACACCCCGACCTGTCTCCGCCGGTTGTCGTAGACCAGGCTCACGTGACCGGGATGGCCGAAGAAGTGCTCGGCGATGAAGCAATCGGCCCCGGACATGAACACCCCGAAACCGGGGTGGGAATGGTACCATCCGACCACGCCGGCGCCATCCTCACGCCGCCAGACCTGCTCCATGGACTCCCGCCAGGCCTCGTGGGTCATTGTGACCTCCACGGCGCTGGCGGGCAACTCGCCGGCCACGACCGTATCCCAGATGAAGGTGTTGACCCGGCCGCCCGGGTTCGCCACGGACCCGACCAGCAGACCGGCCACCTCGGTATCCGGCTTCTCGGCGGTGTGCGCCAGGACCTTCATCAGAGCCGGCCACCACAGCCGCACCAGCCACGGCCAGCCGGGACGTCCCAGAGCCACGACCCTGCCCGGGTCGGGAGGCCGGGCATGGCGCTCACTGACCTCGATGGGTCCTAGCTCGATGTTCAGATCATCGTCGGCCGCGTCGGCTGGCTCCGCCGGGGCCTGGGCTTCGACGCGGTCGGCCTCGGGCGCCCGGCCCTCGGGTTCGGTTTCGCCAGCGGAGGCGGCGCCGCGAAGGTCATCACCACCGGCGGCAGCGCCGCTCAAGGCGTCCTCGCCACCGGACGGCTCTCTCGCGTCATCCCGCTCAGGGCCCGGCACCGGGTGCGGTCTCCCCCCTGTCGTCGGGAGAGGGCGATGGCGGCCCCACGTCCTCGGGGCGCTCGTCACGCGGCACGGAAGCTCCCTCGCCGACGTCCTCGCCCGGCGCGATGGCCGGCGGCTCGTCGGTGGGCAGGACGCCCCGCACCTCCGGGATTAGCGCCTCGCGCGCGGGCAGCCAGACCCTGTCTCCCGCCTCCAGACTCTCGTCCCTGAGGCCGTTGATCACCTGCACCACGGCCGCCAGTTCCTCGCGGCCGTACTCCAGGTCGCAGACCTCAGCCAGGCTCGTTCGGTCGGACACGGTGTACCACCGGCCGAAGGCGGGCGGCTGAAGGCCCTGCACCGACTGCTGCATCCGGCCCACCGACACCTGCAGGTCCGCGACGCCAGCCTTCACGTCGGCCAAGCTTTGCAGGCGCGTCATGCCGTAGGCCTGCATGAACAGCACCACGAACAGAGCCAGGCAGACGCCCCAGCCCAACCACCAGGCGCGCTCGGCGAAGCTCTTGCCCTCGCCGCCCGAACCGGCCACGGCCGTCATTGGTATCGCCTCCGGCGCGAACTCGCCGGCCTCTTCCGCCGGCCTCCGCTCCAGGGTCTGGTACACCTTGTCTCCGCTCAGGCGCGTCACCCGACCCTCATCCCACCCGAAGCAGCCCATCTCGCGGCGCACCGGGTCCACCACCACGGCCACCTGCCACGGCTGGCTGAAGAAGTTGCGCTGGATGAAGTGGTCGTGCTCGCTCAGGAAGATGCCGAAGTTCGGGTGGCTGTGGTACCAGCCCACGATGGCCAGGCCCGGCAACCGCGTGTCCAGGGCCTCGTACCACTCGCTCCAGCTCTCGTGGGTGAAGGTCACATGCGCGCTGCCCGCGTCGGCGTGCTTGGCGGGCAGGGCCGTCTCGACCTCGACCATGGTCCCTCTGGGGCCGCCCACCACCCGCCCGACCAGAATCCCGCCCACCTCGCGGGCCGTGTCCGACTCCGCGTGGTTCCAGACCGTCTCCTGCACCGACCGGGCCATGAGCACTGCGGGCGGGCCGTGCCACTCGCCCGGGTCGCCGTTCGACGGCTCGTCCAGATGCACGTCGTCGTCTTCGGGTTGAGGATCGTCTTGCTCAGCCATCGCTCTTCACTCCGACTGCGGCGACCTTGCCCAGCGCCAGCTCCCTGTCCGCCGCCAGCAGGTAGTGGCGCATAGTCATCCCGCTGCGGAAGGTGACCACGTCGTAGGGCGGCAGCCCCAGCTCGGCCAGGGGGCGGTCCGCGTAGTCCTCGTGCCCATACACAGCGTGGGTCAGATCCGGGTCGCGCACCTCGCCGCAGGACTCACAGCGGGCTTCCTCCTCCGTGATCCGGCTGAGGGCCCCGCAGCGATCCTCGTGAGTGCCGCACTGGGCGCAGTTGAGCCCCACGCACACCTCGCGCTCGAACTCGACCACCGCGTCCTCGCCCAGGGTCTCGCGGGCCAGGGCCAGCAGCTCCGCCCCCGTGGTGTCGTGGACGCTGCGGTCCAGCGGCAGGATCTCGGGATAGGTGTAGTGGGCCGGGCAGCCCTCGCGGCGCTGGTACTCGACCACGTAGGACTGGTGGTATAGGCCCTCGAAGACGTAGCCGCAGCCCGAGAGCGTGGGCAGGTGGCGGTCGGCATGGAGGAGCTTCACGCCCTCCTGGACCTGGATGCCGGCTATGATGGCCGCGATGGTGGGGGTGGTGGGCACCTTGCCCAGCTCCACGTCCTCGCGTGAGAGCAGGGCGCAGGAGCGGCGGACGCTGAGCAGCTTGTAGTCCAGCTCCGACATGATGCACTCGTAGCAGGGGCCGTCGGGCGGCGCGAAGAGCCGCACGACGCCCCGGACCACCTCGATCGCCCCGTCTATCCAGGGCTTGCCCACTCGCCACGCGAAGCTGTTGATCGCCACTCGCGCCTCGCGGTTGTCCAGCGCCCCGAAGATCAGGTCCATCTCGGCGAAGACGCCCGTGCCCACGTCATACACGATGTTGGCGTACCGGGCCTCGACCGCCACCTCCGGGTTGATCTGGCGCGCCATCTCGCCGGCGGCGAGGGCCTTCCGGCGCCCCACGTCGCTCGCCCGGAACAGCACCGAGCGCGAGAGATTGGTGCTCTCGATGGTGTCGAAGTCAACCAGGAAGATGCCGCCGATGCCGAGCAGAGCGAGGGTCTTGACGATCTCGTTGCCCAGGGCACCGCCCCCAACGACCAGCGCCCTGGCGCTGCGCAAGCGTTCCTGGTCCCACCAGTGGATTAGGCGGAGGCGGCTGTAGCGGTCCTCGCCGGTCTGGACGTCGAGCACGTCGGGCTGCACTTCAGGCGCGGCTTCCGCCTCCGGCTCGGGCTGCGGCGAGGGCTGCAGTTCCACCTCGAGCTCAGGCTCCGGGTCACCCGCCTCTGCCTTCACCTACACACCACCAGGCCCGCCGTTATCTCCGGCTGCAAGCGCAGCACGTCCCCGTCCTTGACCCCGGCGTCTCCCAGAGTCTGCTCGTCGGAGAGCTGCTTGCCGGACTGCTTGTGGTGGAACTTGTAGCTCAGCGGCTGGCCGTCCGGCCCCGTGGTGGGAAGGCTCATCAGTTGTACGAGCTTGGCGATGATGCGGTTGACCGCCGCGTCGTCCGGCAGACTGGCCTTCTGCTCTTTGCTGCCCGTGGCGTCCATGATGGTGACGGTGACTTTGCCCACTGTCGAGACCTCCTGGTTGGCCCGAAGCCGCCCCTTCAGTAAAGCTCGATATCCAGGTCCGAAAGATCCTGATCCGGCGGCGGCTGAGCGCCGCCACCGGCGGCCGGAGGCGTCGGCGGCCCACCGGCCTGCACCACCTGCGTCGCTAGTCTCTGCACCGCCAGCCGCGCCGCCAGAGTCCCGCTCAGCACCCCGATCACCAGCGAAACCGCCGCCGAGACGAGCACGACCGTCCACAGGTTGGGCGCGCCGCTCAAGGGCGAAGAGGGCTCCTCTTCGGTGGGCGAAGGCTTGGCCGGCTCGGGGCCCTTGGCCTCCTCATCGCCCTTCGTCGTCTTGCCCTTCTCGCTGTCGGCCGGCTTCTGGTCCTCCGTCGTCGCCTCGCCGGCCGGCTCCTCGTCGGTGAAGGCCACGCTGTGCGTGATCCCCTCGTCATCGAGGAAGGCGCCCACCTCTTCGACGGGTATGGCGAAGCCCACGTTCTCGGCCTTCGCCGCCACCTTCGCGTTCATCCCCACCACCAGTCCGCTGCTGTTGATGAGCGGCCCGCCCGAGTTGCCCGGATTCAGCGCCGCGTCGGTCTGGATGAAGACCTTCCCGTCCTGTTCCTGATGGGGGTTGCTGACCACGCCGCGGGTGACCGAATGCTCCAAGCCCAGAGGAGCACCGAGGGCCGCCACCTCCTCGCCTGTGCGCAGCGACTTCGAGGAGCCGAGCTGCACAGTCGGCAGGTTCCTACGCTCGATCTTGACGGCAGCCACATCGCGGTCCGCGGACTTGGCGACCACCTTCCCTTCGACCTCACTGCCGTCGCGGAGACGCACTTTCACCGTCTCCGCATCTCCGACGACGTGGGAGTTGGTGGCGATGTAGCCCTGGGGGGACACCACGAACCCGGCACCCACCTTGTCGCCGCCAGCCAGGATCGTGACCACGGCACCATCCACGCGCTCGATGGCGTCGGGCAGGTTGCCCGCGCACAGCGTGTAGAGCGCCGCAAGCATGAAGGCGGACGCGGTTGCTGACACCTCGGCTCACCTCGCGCGGAGAGCGGCTGTACAGCGGCAATTCTACTCCCGCTCGCCGCCCCTATCAAGCCGCGCCCGGCCGAGCACCGGCCCTGGGCGCGCCCACCCGGGCCGGGGGTCCCTGCTGGACGACCCGGCCGGGGGCCCGAGGTACCCCGAGGCTAGACGTCAACCAGGTCTATCTGCGCCGGGTTGTTGGTGCCGAGGCCCTTGGCCGCGGCGGTGGCGATGTGCCTGGCGGCGGTGCCGATGGGTCCGATCCCCATGGCCTTGCGCCGCTCGTCGAGGATGCTCAGGCCCGTATGGTCAAGCGCCACCGGATCGGTGGCGGCCAGGATCGCGCCGTAGGGCCAGGTGAACTGCGGCCGCGCCCGCGGGCCGCCCTCGCAGATCGGGAAGACGGCGTCCATGATGATCAGGCGCGTCTTGTCGCGGATGGCGGGCACCGAGTTTACGTCGGCGATGTAGGGATCGCAGAAGTCGCCGTGGTGGTTGCCGGGGTTGTCGAAGGACCCGTACTGGTTCTTCATGGACGCCGTGATGCCCGACGTGCTGTGGCTCTTGAGGACGGGCAGGTTGATCATGGCGGTCATCCCCCGCGTGAGCAGCCTGCTCAGCCGCCCGTTGAAGCTGCCCACGACGGTCGGATTGGGCTCATAGTCCCCGTCCGTGCCGTAGTACCTAACGCCGGGGCCGTCCCGGTTCTCCGGGTAGCCGGTCTTGGCCATGTCGCTGGTCGTTCGGTCCCAGACGATGATCCTCTCGGCCGGGACGCCGGCGGCCCGGCAGCCCGCTGCCACGGCGTGCACTACTTCGATGCGTGTCGAGGCGCCCGGGCCGAACAGGCAGTTGATCTTCAGCCCCACAGTGTCATCGGGCCCCACGAACCTGCCCCAGGCGGCCGCCAGGTCATCCTCGCCGGCCAGACGCCTCACGCAGGCGTTGACCATGTTGGCCACGGACTGCTGGGGCAGCTCCCCGCCGGCGAAGTGAGCGGGTCGCAGGCAGCGAACGACGGTACTCTTGCCGCCCGTTGGCTGGCCCTGGGCGAAGGCGCGGCCCAGGGTCAGGACCCCGGCGCCTACCGCGGCGCCGGCGGCGATGAACTCCCGACGGGTCATGCCACTCGAACTCATGGACGGTCCCCCTTTGCTGCCGGTGTCCGCAGCATTGTAACAGACGACCAGACCCCAGGGTTCCCCGCGGGGGGCGGGCGTCAAACGTCCGCGGGAGCAACGGGCGCCAAGGCCCGTCCGGCTAGTGCAGCGACTGGTCCCGGTCCAGGTCGCCCAGCGCCTCTCCCCGTGTGGCGATGACCTCGCGGTACCACCGGGCCGAGTCCTTCATCACACGCTCCTGGGTCTCGAAATCCGTGTAGACGATCCCGAAGCGCTCCTTGAACCCCTCGGCCCACTCGAAGTTGTCGGTCAGCGTCCACACGAAGTACCCCCGCACGTCCACGCCGTCCCTGATCGCCCGCGCGATCTGCAGCAGGTGCCGGTGCAGGTAGTCCGTGCGCTCGGCGTCGTGCACGCGGCCGTCCAGCGACACCCAGTCGGTGTCCGACATGCCGTTCTCCGTGACGACCACCGGCAGCCCGTAGCGCTCGAAGAAGAACCTGGGCCCCCAGTACAGCGCGTCGGGCGTGACGTTCCACTTGAAGGCCGTGATGGGATGACCCGTCCGCAGGCCCACGCCCTCCGGCCTGCCGTCCGCGCCCGCGCGCACGTAGGACCCGGAGTAGGTGTTCACCCCGAAGAAGTCGAGCGGCTGAGAGATGGTCTCGAGGTCGCCGTCGCGGACCACGGGCATCAGCGTCCCGAAGTTCGCCAGCGCGTCCTCCGGGTAGCGCCCCAGGAACACAGGGTCCATCCAGAAGACGTTGGCCCACAGGTCGCGACCGCCGACCGAGAACATTGCGGCGCGCGCCGCCTCGATGTCCGCGGGGTCGTCCGAGGCGGGCATGCGCGGCGCGCCCACGGGGGCGAAGCCCACCAGGCTCTCGCTCCTCGCCCCGGCCCGTATCGCCTGCACGGCCTTGCCGTGGGCCAACAGCGAATGGTGCGCGGCCCGCAGCACCTCCGCCAGGCCCAGCTTGTCGCCGGGCGCGTGTCCGCCCGTGAGATGCCCCAGACCGATGAAGCACTGGGGCTCGTTGAGCGTCATCCAGTGCCGCACGCGGTCGCACAGCCGGTCCACGATCACGCGCGCGTAGTCCGCGAACCAGTCGGGGCTGTCGGGATTCAGCCAGCCGCCGCGGCAGTACAGCTCGTACGGGTAGTCCCAGTGGAAGAGGGTCGCGTAGGGCGCGATGCCCGCGGCGAGCAGCTCGTCCACGAGCCTGTCGTAGAAGCCCAGCCCGGCCTCGTTCACCGCGCCCACCCCAGCCGGAAGCACCCGCGGCCAGGAGATCGAGAAGCGGTAGGCGTTCAGCCCGATCTCCCGCATCAGGCCCACGTCCTCGCGGTAGCGATGGTAGTGGTCGCAGGCCACGTCGCCGGACTGGCCCTGCCAGACCGCGCCTTCCTTGCGGCAGAGCATGTCCCACACGGACAGGCCCTTGCCGTCCTCGTAAGCGGCTCCCTCGATCTGATAGGACGCCGTGGCCGCACCGAAGACGAAGTCCTCGGGGAATCTCATGCCCATCATCTCCTCGTCTGTTGATGCCTCTGCCCCGGCGAGAACCCGTGACGGGGAGGGGCTCCGGCGCCGGTGGGCGCCTAGCGGCCCGCCAGCTCCTCGGCCAGCCCCTCGAGCATGTCCGTCTCGGCCACGCGGCCGCCCCAAAAGACCAGCGTCTTGATCTCACAGGGGCGGAAGTGGAGCTCGGTGGCCTTCGCGCGGGGCAGGCGGAGCTTCAGGGTCGCACGCGTCTCCCGGCCATGGGTCTCGTAAGCCCGGAGCACCACGCCTCGGCCGCGCTCGGCGGCCTTGATGACCTCGAGGATCACGTTGTCGGCGTCAATCTCCGCCAGCGAGAAGGACGGCCGCAGCCTGCCCGCGTGCGCCGGCTCCTCGCGCACCAGGCACGGGTGGTTGAGCTGCTGCGCCTGCCGCACCACGTCCCCCTCGCGCCAGTCGCCGGCGTGGGGCAGCAGCGCGTAGGTGAAGTCCTGCCGCCCCTGGTCCACGAACTCATACCGCCGGCGCGGATCGCGCCTGGCGGGGTCGTGGAAGCAGTAGATGGGCGTGCGCAGGACGCTCAGCCGCAGCTCCCCGCCGCGGATGTCGTAGCCGTACTTGGCGTCGTTGAGCACCGCCAGCCCCGCCACCGTGCCGTCGTCGAGCCGCCCCGTGACGTCCGCCCACTTCTGCGCAGGCTCCTCGTTGCCCGACGCGGCGCGCACGGCGTGGCCGTAGGGCGTCTCGTAGGTCGCCGTCCCGTCGTCCAGGGCCGTGGGGAAGGCCAGCTTCAGGAACTCGTGCTCGCCGCAGTAGTCCACCGAGAGCAGCACGTCCACCCGCGGGACGTCGCGGTACAGCCGGATGTCCTGCATCAGGATCGACTCGCCGAACCCCATGCCCACCAGCACCCGCGCTCGCACAGGCCCCACCTCGACGATCTCGACACTGCGGGCGTGGAAGCGGCCGATCTCGTCGCGGAAGCTGTCAATGCCATGGCTCCAGGTGTCGGAGGGGTCGTACATGACCAGGGGGACGTTGGCCGGCGCCGACAGCAGACCGTGGCCGGTGCGCTTGTCGAGCAGGCGCGTGAGGTAGCCGCTGTCCAGGTCGAGCTCCAGCCGATAGAGGGCGCTCTCGAGGAAGGAGCCGCCGGCCCGGAACTCGTTGGCCTGGGCCGGCCCGGCGCCCTGCACCATGCGGTAAACGCGGTAGCCGCAGGGCGGCACGTCGGCGGCGAAGACCACGCGGATCGTGGTGCCTCGGCCGCTGATGTTCGTGTGGACCACCTGGAAGGGCACCGGCTCCCCCTTCTCGTCCACCATGTGCACCAGGTCGTTGTGGTTGGGCCAGGAGACCTCCGCCGAGACGACCTCCCTGCGTCGCCAGGACAGGGTGTTGTAGACCACGATGGGCCTGCCCTCGCCCGGGCAGTCTATCTGAGCCGACACGCGGGCCATCGCCGTCCGCAGGGCCCGGCGCGCCAGCACCTCCGCCTCCTGGTAGTCGAGCACCGCGTCGTCGCAGGCGGGCCGGATGCTGGTGCCCGCGAGTACGTCGTGGAACTGGTTGAGGAGCACGCGGCGCCAGGCGTAGGCGAAGTCGGCCGCGGGGTACTCCAGGCCCACGAGTCGCCCGGCCAGCACCGACATCTTCTCGGCCTGCAGCAGCAGGTTCTCGGCCGCGCGGTTGTGCTGCTTGATCGCCGAGACCGACGTGTAGCACCCGCGCGCGTGGTACTGCAGCTCCTCGGCCACCACCGGGAAGCCCTCCGCCCGGTCGCGGACCTTGTCGAAGAAGGCGTCGGGTGTGCTGAAGAGGGCGCGCGGGCCCTCGGGGTCCGCGTCCACCTTCCGGATGCTGGCGATGTTGGCCAGCGTCGGGCCGCCGCCGTGGTTACCCACGCCGAAGAAGCACATGTGGTCCTCGAGGCCCGCCGGCGTGGCCTCGGCGCAGCGCCGGACGTGATCCTCGATGGCCTCGGAGCCGGTGCCGTAGTGCCCGGGCATGCGGGCGGCGAGCACGCGTGTGCCGTCCGGCGCCTCCCACCAGAACAGCGTTGACGGGAGCTGCTTCTCGTGGGGCCCCGGCCGGAAGAAGCAGTACTGGTACATGCCCTGGCCCGCCAGGATCTGGGGAATCTGGCCCGCGTGGCCGAAGGTGTCCACGTTCCAGCCCGTGCGGGCCAGTCGCCCGAACCGCTCGGCGAAGTACCGCTGCCCGTACAGGCCCTGGCGCACCAGGGCCTCGCCCGAGGGCACGTTGCAGTCCGGCTGCAGCCACCAGCCGTTCACGATGCACCAGCGCCCGTCGGCAATGGCCTGGCGAATCTCGGCGAAGAGCTCGGGGGCCTCCTGCTCGACCCACTCGTACATGCTGGCGCTGCTCTGGCAGAAGATGAAGCCGGGAGTGTCCTTGATGCGATCCAGGGCGGCGCGGCAGGTGTCCAGCACCTCCTGGCGGCCCTCCTCCCAGCGCCATTGCCAGACGGGATCAATGTGCGCGTTGCCAATCATGTGAACCGTGACGCGGGACAAGTCCCGCGCGTCAGAGCCGCTGGACATGGCACTACCTCCGGGAAGCGGGCTACAGGCACCTTGCTGCTTCTTCCCACCGGCCGCGCCAACCTTCCCGGACGGGCCCGGCGCCGGCCCCGAAGCTCAGGCGGGCGTGGCCCGCCCGGCGGGCAGGAAAGCCGCGGTGGGCGCCGAACACGCCCTTCGCGATGCGACTTCACACGCCACGCACTCTGGCAAGACCTGCCACGGAGGCTGCCACGGGAGGAGTCAACACATGAAGAAAGCACTCATCGTGTGGGGTGGTTGGGACGGCCACGAGCCCGAGCAGTGCAAGGATGTCTTCGAGCCCTTCTTGCGCGAGCAGGGCTACGACGTCCGCGTCGAGCACACGATGGACGTGTACCTCGACCAAGACTACATGAGCTCGCTCAGCGTCCTTGTGCCCATATGGACCATGGGCGAGATCAGCAGGGAGCAGGAGCAGGGCCTGCTGGGAGCCGTGGGCGGCGGCGTCGGCATCGCCGGCTGGCACGGCGGCATGGGCGACGCCTTCCGCCAGCACACGGAGTACCAGTTCATGGTCGGCGGCCAGTGGGTCGCCCACCCGGGCGGGATCGTTGACTACACCGTCAACATCGTCAAGCGCGACGACCCTATCATGGCCGGCCTCAGTGACTTCGCCATGCGCTCCGAGCAGTACTACATGCACGTGGACCCGTCCAACGAGGTGCTGGCGACCGCGACCTTCACAGGCGAGCACGCGCCCTGGATCGAGGGCTGCGTCATGCCCGTGGTCTGGAAGCGCAAGTACGGCGAGGGTCGGGTCTTCTACTGCTCGCTGGGGCACGTGGCGGCCGACTTCGACGTGCCAGAGGCCCGGACGATCGTGCAGCGCGGGATTCTGTGGGCAAGCCGCTGAGGCGCCCACCGGCGCCCGGACGCCGCGCTCCGCGCGGTCGGCTGCGGGCCGAGCGTCCGC
>CAZSOQ010000005.1:12754-44708 GCA_964608495.1 uncultured Armatimonadia bacterium
GCACAAGACGCTCAAGGTCACCACCATCCGCCCCAACGCGCCCGCCACCGTCGAGGAGGCCAGGGCACTGGTGGTGCGCTTCGTGCGCTACTACAACGAGACGCGCCTGCACAGCGCCACCGGCCATCCACCCAGGAGGTGCGCCATGATCATCATCGGCGAGCTCATCAACGGGACGCGCAAGAACCCCAAGGCGGCCATCGCCGAGAGGAACGCCGAGTATGTGGCGGACCTGGCCCGGCGTCAGGCCGAGGCGGGTGCGGCCTTCATAGACGTCAACCCGGGCACCACCGGCGATGCCGAGGTCACCGACATGAGGTGGCTCGTTGAGACCGCCCAGGCCGCCACCGACAGGCCCCTGAGCTTCGACAGCCCCAACGTCGCCGCCATCGAGGCTGCCTTCGAGGTCTATCGCGGCAGCGAGACACCCATGGTCAATTCCATCACGGCCGAGCAGGCGCGGCTGGACAGCCTGCTAGGCGTGGTGGCCGACACGGGCGCGAACGTGGCGGCCCTGGCGATGGGCGATGAGGGCATGCCCTGCATTGCCGGGCAGCGCGAGGACACCGCGCGGCGGCTGATAGATACGCTGGTGAGCGCGGGCGTGCAGCCGGAGCGGATCTTCGTGGACCCCGTCATCACTCCCCTCAGCACGGACCAGAACACCGGGCTGCTCGTGTTCCAGGCCATCAGAGCCATCAAGGAGCACTGCCCGGAATGCCATGTGACCTGCGGGCTGAGCAACATCTCCTACGGCCTGCCCAATCGTAAGCTCATGAACCGCGTGTTCCTGGCGCTGAGCATGATGGCCGGCCTCGACGCGGCCATCATGGACCCGCTGGACGGGAAGATCATGGCGGAGCTGGTGACGGCCGAGGCGCTGCTGGGCATGGACGAGTGGTGCATGGGCTACATCACCGCCGCGCGGGCGGGCAAGCTAGAGGTCTAGCCAGGAGACCGCAGTGCCGGCGGCGTCCGGAGGCTCGGGCGCCGCTCGCGTAAGGGGAGGCCACCATGAGCAAGCGCGTGGTCATGGTCTCGATGACCCACTGGGACCGGGAGCACGCCCGCCCCTTCGAGCAGTTCCGCTGGCACCTTGTCTACAACGTCATGGATGCCGTGCTGGACCTGCTCGCGAGCGGAGGCCTGCCCTACTTCGTGCTCGACGGCCAGGTTCTCGCCCTGGAGGATTACCTGGAGCTGCGGCCCGAGCGCACCGGGGACGCCGAGCGCCTGGTGCGCGAGGGCAAGCTACCCCTGGGACCCTTCTTCGTGGCCCCCGATGAGCTGATTCCCACCGGCGAAGGTCTGGTCCGCAACCTGCTCCTGGGAAGCCGGCTGGCGCAGCGCTTCGGCGGGGTCATGCGCATCGGGCACAACATTGACACCTTCGGCCGCCCGGCGCAGATGCCGCAGATCCTGCGTGGGTTCGGCATAGGCCGCGCGGTCCAGGGCCGCGGCGTCGGCGAGGAAGTGCCCGGCTTCGGCGCTCTCTTCACCTGGCGCGCACCCGACGGCTCCCAAGTGCTCTCCCTCTTTCACTTCGTCCAGACGACCCAGGACCTACCCGAGTCGCAGGAGGGCATCGTCGCGACCTTTCGGGCGGCGATCAGGGCCGCCGACCCCTTCGACCTGCCCGTGGTCCTGGTGGGCAACGGTGGCGACGGTGCGCCGCCGCGACCGCGCCTGCCGGAGGCTGTCGCCGTCTTCAACGCGGCGGCAGGGGCTGCCCAGCCCGCCTGCGACGACGTGGAGATGGCGATAGGCACGCTGGATACCTACTTCGAGGCCCTGGCCGGGCTGGACGCCGCGCAGCTCCCCGCCGAGGGCGGGTGGCCGGTGATCGAGGGCGAGCTCCACTCGGGCCGGCACAATGTGATCCTCGCCCACGTCTATTCCGCCCGCTGTTACCTGAAGCGCGCCAACTATGAGGCCGAGGCAGACCTGTTCCGGTATGCCGAGCCGCTGGCGACGGCGGCGTGGGTGCTCACCGGCGATGCCTACCCCGGGGTCTTTTTGGAGCGCGCCCTGCGCGCCGTCCTCGAGAACCATTTCCACGACACGATCTGTGGCTGCTCGGCCGACCCGGTGTACCACGACGCGATGCGCCGCTACGCGCACGCCGAGCAGATCGCGGAGGTGCTGATGGAGCGCGCGACCAAGCGCCTGGGCGCGCGGGCCGCGGCCGCGCCACCGGCTCCCGGCGCCGTCCCCGTTCTGGCCTTCAACCCCCATGCCTGGGCCATGGAGGAGCCGGTGTGCGCTCGCCTGTACCTGTCCGCGGACGAGGATGGGCCGATGGACTTCCGGGTGGTTGACGCCCAGGGCGCCCCCGTGCCGTGCCAGGTGACCCGGCAGCGTGTCACGCCGACCCACCAGCCCTACTTCTGGCGGGCGCGATTGCCCTACGACAAGCCCGTGCGAGAGCTCGAGGTGTGCTTCGCGCCGCGGCTGGGGGCGCTGGCGGACGAGGTGTTCTTCGTGGCGCCGGGGGATACGGGGCGTGATTCCAGCGTCTCAGCGACCCCGGAAGGCCTCGAGAACGCCCTTCTCCGCGTGGATATCGCCCCCGACGGCACCCTATCCGTGACCGACAAGGCCACGGGCCATACCTTCGCGGGGTTGAATCGCTTCGAGGATGAGGAGAGCCTGTGCGGCGAGTACTACCACGTGACAGCGCCCGAGCCCGAGGTGCACATCGCGCCGGCTCCCTCGCGAGTCGAGGTGACCGAGCGCGGGCCACTGCGGGCGACCGTGGCCCTGGACTTCGAATGGTCGCTGCCCGCCTGCGCCGCCGAGGACTTGAGCGGCCGGAGCCAGGAGCGCGTGGTCTGCCCTCTGCGCGCCGAGGTGTCGCTGTGGGCGGGCGTGCCCAGGGCCGAGATCCGGGTCGTGCTCGACAACCGGGCGCGGGACCACCGCCTGCGGGCCGTGTTCCCAACGGGCCTGCGGGCCGACACCGTGGCCGTCGAGACCGCCTTCGCGGTCGTGCAGCGACCCGTTGACCTGCCCCCCGGCGAGGGTTGGGCCGATCCGCCGTGCCCTGAATCCGGGCAGCAGACCTTCGCCGACGTGTCGGACGGCGCCCTGGGGCTGGCGGTGCTCAACCGCGGGATACCGGAGCTCGGCGTCGCGCGGGCGGGCGATGATGTAGAGCTCTCCCTGACGCTGCTCCGGGCGGTCGGCTGGATCGCGCGGCTCCACTGGGCGGTGCAGGGCTATCGCATCCCGACGCCGGAGGCCCAGTGCCTCGGCCCACAAGCCTTCGAGTACGCCCTGTATCCTCACCGGGGCGACTGGCTCGAGGGGCGGGCCTGGGAACAGGCGCAGCGATTCGCCTACCCGCCGCGGGCCTTCCAGCTCCTCACGACCCCCGGCGTGGCCCCCGGAGGCCCGCAGGCAAGCCCGGGTGGGCTGCTGAGCGTCACGCCGTCGGAGCTGGTGCTCAGCGCCGTCAAGAGGGCCGAGGATGGCGATGCCGTTATCCTGCGGCTGTGGAACGTGGCGCCGGCGGAGGTGGCTGGGAGGGTGCAGTTCGGCTTCCCGGTGCGGGAGGTATGGCTCGCGAACCTGGCCGAAGAGCCGCTGGAGGCGCTCCCGGTGGACCGGAACGGGGTGGATCTCGCGGCGCGGGCGCACGGGATCGTGACCATCCGGGTCTCACCGGCGGGCGCGCCGCCCGCGTGAAGCCCCTCTCGCCCATCGCAGGGACCTCACGGCAGGCCCTCGACGACGACGAGCGCGCCGCGCTTGGCCGGCACGGAGAAGCGCGCGACGCCGCCGGCGACCGACAGGTCCTCCGCCTTCCACGCGGCCGTGAATCGGGCTGCCACAGCCGGCGCGGCGGGCCGCAGCTCTGCCGTCCGGTCCTCGTCGGTGAAGTTCGCCACCACCACCAGGCGCTTGCCCGGCTTCCGCCACAGGCTCACGCGCAGGTCGGAGTCGGCGCACAGGAGCTCGCCCTGGCTCCAGAAGGGCACGAATCGCGCGTCGGCCATGCCGAAGTCCTGCTGCGCGGCCCACACCGCCTCGACCACTCCCTGGTGGATGCTTCCGGCCCATAGGGGCACACCGTAGGCCATCGCGGCCGTGATGCAGCTCTCGCTGGGACCCGGGTCCTTGAGCGCGTCCTTGCCGGCCAGGCGGCCCAGCTCGGGCAGGAGGAAGGTCGTCACGCCCGTGGTCGGCGAGTAGAACTCGCTGCGCCACACGCGGTCGGGGATGCCGTCCATGTAGAAGGTGGGGCTCTCCGCGGCGGCGTGGCTGTACTGCTCACCGGGGCACCACCCATCGTTGAAGGCATTGAAGAGCGAGTACCAGTGGCTGTGCGCGTGGGCGAAGTACACCTTCCCTGCGTCGCGGCAGGCGGCGTAGAGGCGTCGCGAGACGCCCCGGTGGGCGTACAGGGGCCAGGTGCGGCCCGAGCGCCCAAAGGCGTCGGTGAAGCCGCAGCCGTGCAGGGCGTTGTCGCAGGCCGTGGCGCCGTCTATGTCCGTGTAGATGCCGTCGCCCCAGCCCTGGCGCAGATGCTCCTTCGCGCACCACACGAGGAAGTCGGCGAAGGTGCTGCGCGTGCATACGGGCACCATGCTGTAGGGAGCGTCGTCGCCGACGCGCTTGTAGCCCGAGAAGCTCCCCCCGTAGGGCAGGTTCCACTCCTCGCCGAAGAAGCGATACTCGGGCGACAGGTTGGCGGTGCACTGGGTGCAGCTATACGAGATCGCGTGCTTGCCCGCCGCGCGCCACTTCTCCACCAGGGCCCTCTGCGCCTCGGGGTCATGGGCGAGCAGGCGGCCGTTGAGGGCCGAGATCTGCTGGCCCCAGCCGTAGACGAAGAGGCTCGAGCCCCTGAACTGCGGACCCGAGGCGAAGCGCAGGTCATACCGCCCCGGGTCGAGGGGACGCACGGGCGTGGCCTCGAAGCCGATCGTGTAGGTCAGCGGCCCGGTGACGCGCGTCGGCTCAGTGATCAGGTGCAGGCGCGCGATCACGGCCTCGCCCTCGCGGCGAAGGGTGAGCGCGGGCCGGCCCTCGCTCAGCCGCCAGTTCGCGTCGGATTCCATGAACCAGGACAGGCCGCGTTCCTCCGTGCCCACCCAGCCGTAGGGCAGGAAGCGCTCCTCGTCGAGGGCCTGGCCGTCCCACTCCTGGCAGGTGGGATTGCGGTAGAAGGCGGCCACCTCGGCCCGGAGAGGGATCTCCAGGGTCAAGGACGGCAGCTCCGCGCCACCGTCGGGCGGAGTCAGGGTCAGGTCCACGCGAATCAGGCCGTCGAATTCCATGAGCGTCTCGCAGGAGGCCGAGAAATCGCCCAGGCGGCCCGTGCCCGCGAAGGTGATGCGGAAGGGCTTCTCCTCCGTCACGCGTGAGGCGCCCCCTTCTGCAGGCCCATCGGCCACCAGGCGCGCGGGCGCGGCCAGCAGCGGCTCGCCCGCGCTGGTCACCTGGGCGGGCAGACCGCCGGCCAGCGAGACCTCGCCGTTCCAGTAGCGGACCGCGCCGTCGCGAAGCTCCAGCGGCGTCCAGGGCTCCAGCACCCGATCGGCGCGCCAGTCCTTCTCGGCCGGCAGCCAGGGCGTCGGGGGCCTGGTGATCGTCTCGCGGGCCCGTAGGGTCTCGCCGCCGGCGGTGAGTGCCGCCTCGACCAGGTAGTCGCCGTCGGTCCACTGCTCGACGGGCACCCGAAGGGCGTCCCCCGGCAGCGGGCCCCGGCGCGACAGGAGCACCTTGCCGCCCGGGTCGCGCGCGGTGATCTCCGCCTCGCCCCCGGCCTCCAGGCGCTTGCGCCAAGCCTCGTCCAGGTGCGCCGCCCGCACCATCACCGCCAGGGCGTTGCCGAAGTAGTCGGGCTGGAGGGACACACGCAGCTCGGGCTTCAGGTCCGCCAAGCCGCCGGGCACCTCCTCAGCGCAGAGGTCCAGGATCTCATCGTCGGTCAGGGGGCGGCTGAAGACGCGCACCTCGTCGCACAGGGTCTGCTCGTCGGGGGCGCTCCACTTAGCGTGCTTCCAGTACTCGATGGGACAGACCGTGAAGGTGCCCTCCTCGATCTTCGGCAGGGGCGAGGAGATCAGGCCCTCCCCCACGCGGCGGCCGTTGGCGTAGACGCACAGTCCCGTCGAGTCCCAGGTGGTGGCCAGGTGCGTCCACTCGTTGTGCTTGAGCAGGTCCACGGGGGCGCCGGCCCGCCAGATGGCCTCCTCCGGTGTCCCGGCGTTCACCTGGATGTAGCTCAGGATCGCCTCGTCGCCCACGGGGTACAGGTAGAAGAGCATGCGATAGGTCGCGGGCCCCGTGACCACGAGGAAGTGGCGGAACTTGCCGCTGTGGCCGTCCCAGTTCAGCGGCTTGACCCACAGGGAGAAGGTGCCCTGTGAGGTGTCCAGGTTGCCGGCCACGGGATAGCTGCAGCGCTCGCCGGGCTGCTGCAGAAGGCCCACGCCCCTGATGCCCTCGGCCGAGCGCAGCTCGAGGCTGCTATTGAAGGTCGAGTGGCCGTCGCCCGCGGCGAAGTCGGCGTCGGTCGAGAGCTTGTCGAAGGAGACGTGGAAGGTCAGGCCCGCCGGAAGGGCCCAGGCCGGGCCGCCCGGCCAGAGCAGCGCGGCCAGAAGAACGCCGGGGATCGTACTGCGGAACAGGTGATGTCCTGGCAACATGTCCGGGCCTCCCGCGGTTCGGCGCTCCTGCACGGCGAGGGTAAGGCGTCAGCCGGGTTGCGCGCGAGGCTCTTTCGGGGGGACGCGTGCCGGGTCCTGCCTGGCGGCGGACAGACGACGGGAGGGAAGGGAGCGCCCGACAAGCGACCACCACTGAGCCACCGCCGCAGGCTGAAGCCTGCGGCTACTGAGGGCGGGTCAAGGACTCCGGCGGCGAGGCGGGAACAGGCTTCCCACAAGCAACGAAGGCTCCGCCTCGGGCGGGTCGGGTAGCAAAGGGGGAAGACCAGTATGCGCGTCGTCTGCGCCGCAGTGATCGCACTGATCCTGGGCTGCGCGGTCGTCTCGGCGGCCGAGGACACCCCGGCCAAGGTCGGGGACGTTGTCTTCGAGACGGAGTTCGAGGGCGACGAGGCGCTGGCGGGATGGACCGGGGCGCCTAAGCTCGAGCCGGGGCATGAGAGCCAGCAGAGCCTCGCCCTCGAACGCACCGACCCCGACCAGCCCTCGGCCATGTCTTACCACGAGGTGCCCGTGGAGCAGATCCGCGGCTGCCTGCTGCACGTCTCGGGCTGGGCGAGGGCCCAGGACGTGTCGGAGAAGCCCCGCTCGTGGAACGGCGTGAAGCTCATGCTCCGCATCGAGGCCGAGGGCGGGATGCAGCATCCGCAGGCGCTCATCGGTGTGGGCAGCTTCGACTGGCAGCACTTCGTCTACCCGGTGAGCGTGCCGCGGGACGTGAAGCGCATCCAGCTCTGCCTGGGCCTGGAGGCGGTGACGGGCAAGGCCTGGTTCGACGACATCACGATCACGGTGCGCAAGCTCCCCTTCGTGCCCAAGCCGCCGGCTCAGGCCGGGCCGGTGTACAAGGGCCACGACCTACCCCGGCTGCGCGGGGCCATGATCAGCCCGCGGGTGGACGAGGAGAGCCTGCGGCTCTTCGGCCAGGAGTGGAAGGCCAACGTGGTGCGCTGGCAACTGGTGGGGTGGCGGCCCCAGGGCAACACGCTGGACCTGGCGGCCTACGACGCGTGGCTGGACGAGCAACTGGCCCTGCTCGACGCGGCCCTGCCTCTGTGCCAGAAGTACGGGCTGTACGTGGTGGTGGACCTGCACTCGCCCCCTGGCGGAGGCGCCGAGTCGGGCAGGACGCTGTTCAGCGACGCGGCGTGCCAGGACAAGTTCCTCGAGAACTGGCGCAAGATGGCGCGCAAGTACAGGGATTCGCGGATCGTGTGGGGCTACGACCTGCTCAACGAGCCCATGGAGCAGGCTGTGGCCGAGGGGCTGGACGACTGGCAGCAACTCGCGGAGCGGGCCGCGAAGGCGATCCGCGAGATTGACCCGGACCACGCGATCATCGTCGAGCCGCCACAGGGCGGGAACCCCTTCGGGCTGGTGCAGTTCAACCCGATTGACGTGCCGCGAGTGGTCTACAGCGTGCATATGTACCTGCCCCACTCCTTCACGCATCAGGGCGTGCACGGGCAGTGGACGAAGCAGTACGCCTACCCGGGCGAGATAGACGGACAGCAGTGGGACAAGGCGCGGCTTGAGGAAGCTCTCAAGCCGGTGGTGGAGTTCCAGCAGACCTACAACGTGCACATCTACATCGGGGAGTTCAGCGCGATACGCTGGGCGCCCGACAACAGTGCCTACCGGTACCTGCGCGACCTGGTAGACATCTACGAGGCCAACGACTGGGACTGGACCTACCACGCCTTC
Source organism: uncultured Armatimonadia bacterium (assembly GCA_964608495.1). Taxonomy (GTDB): domain Bacteria; phylum Armatimonadota; class Zipacnadia; order Zipacnadales; family FEN-943; genus JAKORR01. Next base: position 21,136 of record CAZSOQ010000005.1, read on the forward strand.
CGCGAATGGAGCGGCTGGAGCGTGGAGCATGGGCCGGACCCGAAGAACACCGAGCGCATGGAAACGCCCACCGACCGGGAGAAGCTCCTGCGCGGCTGGTTCGCCAAGAACGAGAAGCCGCCGTGGTACCGCGAGTAGCACGGCCGGGAGCGCGTCACGGCCGCGAAGGCGACGCGGGTTACACTGGTCGCCCATTCGATACCCAGCGGAGGGAACAGCGATGAGCGGAAGCCTGTCTCTCAACGGGACGTGGGGCCTGACGTGGGCCGAGGGGTCGCCCCTGATGCACTGGGGGCACTACGTGGGCACGCAGCTCGAGGGCCGCAGGCTCCTGCAGGCCGAGGTGCCGGCGCCGATCCACGAGGTGCTCATGGACCTGGGGCTGGTCGAGGACATCAACTACGGGCTGAACTCGCTCAAGGCGCGCTGGGTCGAGGAGATGTTCTGGATCTACCGGCACACCTTCGAGGCGGCCGCGGAGGCCGCCGAGCAACCCGCGTGGCTGGTGTTCGAGCGACTCGAGTACGACGCCGTGGTGTGGCTGAACGGCCGGCAAGTGGGGCATCACGCCAACGCCCACCGGCCGGCACGCTTCGACGTCACGGGCGTGGTCAAGCCGGGCGAGAACCTGCTGGTCGTGAGGCTCGAGACGGGGATCCACGACGCGGCGGACAAGCCGGCCCGGGAGTACACGGGCGCCGACATCGAGCTGCTCACCAAGCGGCACTGGCACCGCAAGGCCCAGTACCAGTCCGGGTGGGACTGGAACGCGCGGCTGATGAACGTGGGCATCCTGGGCGACGTGAGGCTCGAGTGGAGCGCGGCCCCGCGGCTGGACGACGTCACGGTCTTCGCCGTCCCGAGCGAGGACCTGTCCACCGGAAGCTTCACCGTGCGGGCGACGGTCGAGAATGCCTCGGACCAGCCGGCTGACGTGAGCCTGCGGGCGCTGCTGGTCAACACAGGCGAAGAGGCTGAGCTTGCCCTCACCGTGCAGCCGGGCGAGACGCGGGCGGAGCTGAGACTCGAGGTCGAGAGCCCCCGGCTGTGGTGGCCGATCAACCACGGCGAGCAGTACCTGTACACGGTGGAGGTGGCCCTCGACGCCGACGGAGAGACGCAGACCGCGACGCGCCGGACGGGAGTGCGACGCGTCGAGATTGACCGGTCGCCGCACCCGGTCGAGGGCGAGTACTTCATCCTCACGGTGAACAACCGCCCGATCTTCTGCAAGGGCGGCAACTGGGTGCCCGCCGACCTGCTGTACAGCACGGTCACGCCCGAGCGGTACCGCGCGCTGGCGGAGCTGGCGGTGGAGGCGAACTTCAACACGCTGCGGGTGTGGGGCGGCGGGATCTTCATGGACGAGGCGATGCTCGACGCCTGCGACGAGCTGGGGATCATTGTGTGGCACGACCTTCTGTTCGCCTGCGCCAAGTACCCTGGCGACTACCCGGACTTCGCCGAGGAGGTGCGGCGCGAAGTGACCTGGGCCACGCGCGACATGGCCCACCACCCGTCGCTGCTGGTGTGGTGCGGGAACAACGAGATCGAGTGGGGCGACTGGGACTGGGGCTATGACCGCAGCTACCGCACCCACCCCCACTACGCGCTCTTTCACCACGACCTGCCGGCGATCGTGGCCGCCGAGGACGCCTCCACGGCCTACTGGATCAGCTCCCCTTACTCGCCGCACTTCAAGCATCCCAACGACCCGACGGTGGGCGACCAGCACCCGTGGAAGGTGTCCATCCAGGGCGAGGAGCCCTGGGACTTCTGGATGTACCGGGGCTTCGTGGACCGCTTCCCGAACGAGGGCGGCGTGCTCGGGGTGACGTCGCCGGCGACGCTGGGCCAGTTCGTGCCGGAGGACGAGGCGTACGTGGGTTCGCCCACCTGGGACCACCACGACAATCCCATGGGCTGTCTGGGACGCTCGCAAGGAGAGCTGGGGCGCGCGTACCAGATCGTGCGTCAGTGGCTGGGGCTGGAGCCCTTCGATATGGACATGGAGGATTACGCCTTCGCCAGCGCGCTGCTGCAGGCCGAGGGGCTGAGCGAGTACATCTGCAACTACCGGCGGCGGATGTTCAGCAGCGCGTCGGCCATCTTCTGGATGTACAACGATTCGTGGCCCGTGACGCACGGATGGACCATCGTGGACTACTACCTGCGCCGGAAGCTGGCCTACCACCCGGTGCGGCGGGCCTTCAGCCCCGTGACGGTGGTAGTGGCCGAGGGCGCGGGCCTGGTGACGGTGTACGGGGTGAACGACCAGCCGGTGCCCTGGGCCGGGGAGTTGCGGTACGGGCTGTTCACCCTGGCCGGCGAGCGGCCCCTGGACGAGGCCGAGCCCGCGATGATAGAGCCCAACAGCTCGACGCGGCTCGCGCAAGTGCCCCGCGGAGAGTGGGAGAAGCTGGGCCTCACCAGCAGCGGGGCCTTCGCCGTCCTGCTCGCGGACGGGCAGCCCGTGGCCCAGCATCGCCTCTTCGTCGAGCGGTTCAGGGACCTCGAGTTCACCCGGCCACGCATCACCACCAGGATACAGGAGGGGCGGCTCACGCTCGTGTCGGACGCCTTCGCCTGGGGTGTGTGCCTGGACGTGGACGGCGAGGCGGAGATCGCCGACAACTGCTTCGACCTCGTGCCGGGGATCGAGTACGTGGTGCCCTGGCCCGACGAGGAGGTCGAGGCGGAGGTCGAGCGGCTGGGGAACGACCTGGTGGTGCGAGGCGGGTAACGAGGCGCCCTGACCAACGCCGAGCGGTAGCCGCTGGGGCCCGGCCCCAGATCCCCTGTTGGCCTGGGCCGCGCCAGAGCGCTGCTTCACCTGCCGGTGGGCCGGGGCTCTACTGCGGCCCCAGTTCCACGCGATCTATCCCGAACCACGGCCGGTTGCCCAAGCGCCCGCCCGGCTGCACGTTGCGGATCTCGAGCCCGTTGACGCCCTGCCTGAGCAGGCCGGCGCCGATTGGCAGGCGCAGCTCGCCGAGCTTGTCTTCCGGGAAGGGTACCTTGTCCGCGAACAGGGGCTCGCCGTTGACCCTCACCTCGGCCGCCACCTCACCTCCCGGCGGCTGCGGGCACTTCAGGCCCACCAGCCGCAGCGACAGCCCGGAGGCGGGCACGGCGCCCAGGCGGAAGTACCCCACCATGCTGTCGTAGGGCGACGCTCCCGCGCCGTACACATAGTTGCCCACCTCCGACACGGGAATCCGCCCCGGATAGGCATGCAGGCCGTAGCCGTACTGCACTGCGCCGCCGCCCCGCAAGTCCCTGCCTGTGAGGACCAGGGGCCCCCGCGCGGGGTCGAGCAGAGGCACCGTGCGAGGGTCGGACGGCCCCAGCGTCGTGCCCAGCCGCACCAGGGCTCCCGAGGCGAAGCTGGCGACCAGGGCGTTCGGGGCGTTGGCATGGCTCGAGGAAAGGGTCGTCGAGGTCTTGTCGGCCTTGAGCAGCGCCCCGAGCGCCTCGGCCTCGGCAAAGGCCCGTCGCGCCCCATCCTCATCGCCCGCCCGCAGCAGTGAGTACGCGCGGCACAAAGCGTCGTAGAACCTCAGCGTCCGCTCGCCATAGGTGAACAAGCGCTCATCCTCAGCGACGCGATGGGCGATGCGGTCCGGCAGTCGGCGCGCGAGCACCTGGTTCAGGATCTCCCGACAGCGATCGGCCTCAGCCAGCATCTCCTGCAGGTCCGGGCCATCGTTGTCCGCGAAGTTTGTGGCCTCGTACTTCAGGTGAGTCGTCGGGAACAGGTCCTCGGAGCCGGCGTCGAGTCGTCGCGCCAGCCCGTACTTCAGCTCCGTGACATTGCCTAGCATCTCCTCGAGGTGGCGGTAGTAAGCCCGCATCTGAAGGTGTACCGGCCCGTACCGGCCGGGGAAGTAGTCGCGCCAGAGCTCGCGCACGTCCTCGCCGGGGTTCCACAACTGCCGCGCCATCTGCCAGTTGGTGAGCGCCTTGTTGCCCCAGTTGCCCGTGGTGCAATGCATGTAGTGGAAGTATCGCGCCCCCAGCGAGGCGTAGTAGGGGATGTCCGGCGCCATGGTGGACATGAAGCACAGGGGCAGGCACTTGTAGCCCGACACGTTGTAGTACTCGCCGATGCACAACTGCCCGCGGTAGTGCCTCTCGGGGTCCACGGCCCACCCGCGCAGGTGCTGGTTGTAGCGGGCGTTACGCGAGCAGCCAGGGTCATCGAAGTCGTGCACGTAGCAGCGGCAGATCGGGAAGTAGGTCGCGATGCAGGTGGAATGGTCGAAGCCGTCGGGCAGCGGCCGGCTGGGCGGCGCGAGCACGTCGGCGTAGGCCAGGAACAGCAGCCGCACGGGCCGGTTGATGCGCCCGGCGGCCCGGGCCTTCTTGATCTCCTGGGCGTAGCGGTGAACCACCAGCAGGTTGCGGTCGGTAGGCGTGCCCAGGGCCTCGCACCGCTCGCACTGGCACCACTTGCCCCCGTCCAGCATCCAGGCGTTGATGATGTCGGCGTCGCGGTAGCGCCCCTCGGCCAGGTCCGCGATGGCGTTCTTCATCCATTCGCTGAGGGCGCCGGCGTTGGATGTGCAGAAGTTATCGCCGCCCCCGCCCTGGATGCTCGGGCTGCGCTTGCCGTCGCGCAGGCCGTACCACTCGGGATGGGCCTCGAAGTAGGACAGCTTGCCGTCGCCGTTCGCGTCGCCCTGGTACTCGGGGCTGACGGAGTACGGGTCGGCGGGCCGGGCTTCATCGCCCTCAAAGCGCGAGTGGTTGTAGGGGTACGGCTCGCGCGGCCCGAGGTAGTAGTCCGTGAGCACATGACCGCCGCCGGCCAGCAGGATGCCCAGCTTGTGCACGAGGGCCTTGGGCTCCTGCTCGACGCACCAGTAGTTCAGACGGTTGCGGGCCATCCAGAGCAGGAAGTCGGTATCTCCGCGATTCTCCCAGGCGTGGAAGCCACGCAGCAGGAAGTGGGGGGCCTCGCGGGCGTCCAGCTCGCCCAGGGCCTCGAGGGTCCGCGTAGGCACCTCCTCGTTGATCTCGCCGGGCGCGTACCACCGGACGCCCAGCCAGTGCAGAAGGTCATAGACGCCGTAGAGCGTGCCCACGCGGCCGCCTCCCGCGATGAGCACCAGCCGGCGACCGTCGGCCTCGGCGGACCTGAGTACATAGTCCTCCGGGCCGCGCGCGCCCAGCTCCTCGGGCGTGACGCCGAGGGCCTCACACAGCGACCGGGTAGGGGCGTTGGACTTCGCCCCGCCGATGAGGAACAGGTCACCCGACGCGGGCACGGAGTCGTCGTCAGCGATGGCGAAATCGCCCGGCGACCCCGTCATCTTGCGCAGGTAGTGCTGTAGCTCCGTCGCCGCGAAGCACTCGGTGCAGACCGTGTCGTCGGACAGGTCGGCGTCGCGCCAGTCCACCCGGGCCTCGGCGCCGGCGGCCTGAGCCGCGGAAGGATAGTCGCCGATGTTGACGACGATGGTTGCGGCCCGCGCGGGCCAGGCGAGGAGCGGCAGCAGTGCCAGGGCAGTGACCGGCACCAGCGCGGCAAGGGACGCCGTCTTCATGGTATCACCTCCGGGGTTGTCAGGCTCCCAAGCCCGGCCGCGGCCGGTTCGCCGCACCGGGCCGTTGCCCTGCCGGCGCTGGCGACGGCGCGAGTGCTGCCGTGCCGCCCCACCAAGGAACCACCCGTCAAAGCGGCGAAGTGCGCGCCGTCCATGACCCACACCCACCTTCTGCGGATGGCTGGGATCACCAGGCGATTCCCCGGCGTTGTCGCGCTGGACGGTGTGGACTTCGAGCTGCGCACGGGCGAGGTGCACGCGCTCGTCGGTGAGAACGGGGCGGGCAAGTCCACGCTGATGAAGATCCTCAACGGCGCCCTGGCGGCCGACGCCGGCCGGATTCTGATAGACGACCGGCCCGTCACCATCGCCAGCCCCAGCGCGGCGGCGCGCATGGGCATCGGCATGATCTACCAGGAGCTCTGCCTGGCGCGCCACCTGACCGCGGGCGAGAACATCTTCCTGGGTCGCGAGCCGGCGCGCGGCGGGCTCGTGGACTTCCGAGAGCTCCATGCCCGGGCTCAGCGCTACCTGGACCAGCTTCAGTGTGGCGTGTCCTCGCGCCAGAGGGTCGCGGACCTGGGCATCGCCCAGCAGCAGATGGTTGAGGTCGCCAAGGCCCTCTCCCAGCAGGCCCGCTTCCTCGTGATGGATGAGCCCACGGCGTCGCTGTCCGAGGCCGAGGCGAGGCGGCTCTTCGACATCATCCGATCGCTGCGCGACAGCGGCGTCGGCCTTGCCTACATCTCCCACCGGCTGGAGGAAGTGCTCGAGATCGGCGACCGGGTCACGGTGCTCAGGGACGGCCGGTGGGTGGACACCAAGCCCGTGTCGCAGACGGACGTGGGCGACCTCGTGCGGCTCATGGTGGGCCGCGAGATCAAGGAGGTCTACCCCAGGCGCGAGGCCGAGATCGGCGATGAGGTCCTGCGCGTCGAGGGCCTGAGCCGCCCGCCCGACCTCGAGGACATCAGCTTCTCCCTGCGGCGAGGCGAGGTCCTGGGGCTGGCGGGGCTCATGGGCGCCGGCAGGACGGAGCTCGTGCGGGCGATCTTCGGGGCCGACCCGCGCACCTCCGGGCGCGTCTTCCTCGACGGCGAGGAGGTGGCGATCCGCTCGCCCCAGCAGGCCATAGCCGCGGGGCTCGCCCTGCTGACCGAGGACCGCAAGCGCGACGGCCTGGCCCTGGGCCTGCCGGTGCGGGCGAACATCACGCTCGCGGACCTGGGCCAAGTGGTGCAGGCGGGCCTGATCCGCCTGAGCAGAGAGCGCCGTGTGGCGCAGGAGCTGGTGGACCGCGTGGACGTGCGCACGAGCAGCCTGGAGCAGCTTGTGCGCAACCTGTCGGGCGGCAACCAGCAGAAGGTCGTGGTGGCCAAGTGGCTGCTCACGCGGGCCCGGGTGTTCATCTTCGACGAGCCGACGCAGGGCATAGACATCGCGGCCAAGGCTGAGGTGTACCGGCTGATAGAGGGCCTGGCGCAGCAGGGGGCGGGTATCCTTCTCATCTCGTCCTACCTGCCCGAGCTGCTGGCGCTGGCGGACCGGGTGATCGTCCTGTGTCGCGGGCGCGTGACAGGCGAGCTTCCCAGAGACGAGGCCACTCAGGAGCGGGTGCTGGAGCTGGCGGCGGTGGGCAGGTAGCAGCATGGGGCAACCAGAGCAGGTAGCGCGATGAGTTCAGGTGGCGAAACGCATCAGGAGCGGGAGACGACCACAGCAACCGCAGACCCCGGCGGCGGCCTGGCCTGGCGTCAGGCGCTGGACCGGATGGCGCCGCTGGGCTTCCTCCTGGCGCTGGTCATCCTCTTCGGGGTCCTGAACAACCGGTTCCCCACGGTGGACAATCTGTTCAACGTGGCGGTGCAGATCTCGGTGATCGCGGTCATCGCCATCGGCGAGACCTTTGTCATCGTGGCGGCGGGGATAGACCTTTCCGTCGGCTCGGTCGTGGCCCTCACGGGCGTGACGTCGGCGCTGCTGATGAAGGCGGGCGTGGACGTGCCTATCGCGGCCCTGGCGGGCGTCGGCATGGGCGCCTTCTGGGGCCTGTTCAACGGCCTGCTCGTCACGCGCGCCAAGCTGCCACCCTTCATCGTCACCCTCGGCGTCATGGGCATCGCCCGCGGCTTGGCTCTTGCCCTCGCCAACGACCGCACGATCTCGGGCCTGCCCACGAGCTTCACCTCGCTCGGGTCCCACCGCGTCTTCGGGACGGTGCCGCTCCTGGTGCTGGTAATGCTGGCAGTCGCCGCGGCCGCGCATGTCATCTTGACCCGCACGCGCCTGGGTCGGTACGCTTATGCGATGGGTTCGAACCTGGAGGCGGCGAGGCTGTCGGGCGTCAACACGGGGCTGTACCTGACGGTGATCTTCGTGGTCTGCAGCGGACTGTCCGGCCTGGCGGGGGTCATGGAGGCGGCCCGGACGACCATCGGCCAGCCCACCGGGGGCAACCTCTACGAGCTGGACGCCATCGCCGCCACGGTCATAGGCGGCGCGAGCCTCATGGGCGGCGAGGGCAGCGTACCCGGCACGCTCATCGGGGCCTTCATCATGGCCGTGCTGCGCAACGGCTGCAATCTGCTGGTGATCCCGCCGTCGTGGCAGCGAGTGTTCATCGGGGCCATAATCATCATCGCCGTCCTGTGGGATCATCTGCGCCAGCGCCGCCGGGGCCGCTGAGACCGTGCCCGGCGGGCGACGCACAGAGGTGACAAGCATGAAGCGTACCGGCCTTTGCCTCCTGGTAGCCGCGGGCCTGCTGGCCGCGATCCTGGCAGGCTGCGCCAAACCGCCAGCCGAGACGGCGGCGCCAGTCACCGGCCCGCAGGCCACGGCGCCCGCTTCGGCGCCAGCGACCCAGTACACCATCGCCGTCGTCCCCAAGGGCACCGCCCACGTCTTCTGGAAGACCGTCGAGGCCGGGGCCCGCGCGGGCGGCGCCGAACTGGGCGCTGAGATCCTCTGGAACGGCCCCTCGGAGGAAACCGACGTCACAGGACAGATCGCCATCCTCGAGGACTTCATCACCCGCAAGGTGGACGCGATAGTCATGGCCGCCTGCGACGCCCAGGCGCTGGTGGGCACGGTCAAGAAGGCCATGGACCAGGGCATCCCCGTCATCACCATCGATTCAGGCATCAGCACCGACGACGCCCTGTGCTTCGTGGCTACGGACAACGTGAAGGGCGCCGCCGAGGGTGGACACAAGCTTGCCGAGCTTGTCGGCAAGAAGGGCAAGGTCGGCTTGATCCCCTTCATCAAGGGCGCGGCGACCTCCGATATGCGAGAGGAAGGCTTCCGCAAGGCCATCGCTGACTACCGCGGGATCAGGATCGCCAGCACGCTGTACTCGCAGAGCGACGCCTCGGTGGCGATGCAGAAGGCCGAGGACATGCTCACCTCGGTGCCGAACCTGACGGGGATCTTCGCGGCCAACGAGCCGGCGGTCGTCGGCGCAGCACAGGTGCTCAAGCAGCGTGGGCTGGCGGGCAAGGTGAAGCTGGTGGGCTTCGACGCCTCGGACGCCGAGATCGAGGCCCTGCGTGAGGGCGTCTGCCAGGCCCTCATCGTCCAGAACCCCTTCAAGATGGGCTACGAGGGCGTCGCCATGGCCGTGAAGGCCATCCGGGGCGAGAAGATAGACAAGCGTGTGGACACGGGCGTCCTCGTCGTCACGAAGGAGAACCTGGACGACCCCGAGACGCAGAAGTGGCTCAACCCGCTTGAGCAGGCAGGGAAGTAGCGGCGGGGGTGACCGCTCCGGGCTGACGCGCGCACGGCCGGGTCCTACAGGAACACCAGCCGTACGTAGTCGTGCTGCCCGTCCTCGTTCGTCTCGCGACTGCGAGCCACCCATCCGTCCCGCGCGCCTGTGGGCACCGGGAAGCTCAGTTCCCGCAGCTTCGGACAGGGCATCCTCCCCGCTCCGCGACAGTATCCGCAGCGCACCGCGGCCTCGGTCTCGAAGGCGAAGATCTGGACGAACTCCTCGGGCTGGACCCACGAGGGGACCCGCTGCTCCGCCATGGCATCGCGCACCTGGCCCAGCAGCGCCGGGTCCCCGCCGATCTGCCTGACCACGTCGCTCGGGCTGAGTGACCGCCGCTCGGACTGGCCCGAGCCTCCGCACTCCGGGCAGTCCACTCGCTCGCCGCCGCCGCAGACCGGGCAGTTGACGATGTGGGCCGTGGCCGTGACGCGAGTGTCGCCCGGGCTCACGCGCAGGCGCTGCAGAGACGCAATCCCGCCGCGCACCACATTGCTCACGACGTCGGACAGGCGATTCGCGGAGCCCGGCCCACTGGTATGCGTCTGGACGCGGCGCAGCACGTCCAGCCCCTGGGTGTCCATCAAGTCCTGCACGAGGGGGCCGTGGCTCACCACGGCCTCGGCCACGGCCTGGGCCAGGGCCACCCGCACCTCCTCGAGCCTGGCCCGCCGCTGGATCAGCCACTGCTGCACGAGGTTGAGGTCGTTTACCAGCTCCGGCCGCCGGACCCTCAGCCGGCCGACTGCGAGCAGTATCTGCGCCGGAGGCGCGCCGGGCGGCAGCCCCAGCGCCTCGAGGAACCTGAGCCGCTGCAGCTCGCGTCGTAGGTCGTCGCTCGATGGATCCACGGACATCCGCCTATCTCCCAATACCAAACGGGGCAAGCGTCTCACACCGGGCGAGACGCTCTCGTCGCCGAGCGGCCCCCATCGGCCGCTTGTCTTCCCCACACACTGCTGGAGCCGGGCCCACGTCGTCGCCCACCGCCCGGCCGTTAGCTAACCACCGCGAAGACCTGCTCGCCCCCAAGGGCCGTCCGGCCCGCCAGTATCCAGCCCTTGCGGACCCCCGCTGGCACCTGGAACTTCACGTCCTTCTTGGCGGGGCACGGCGCCCGGCCCTTCCCCTCGCAGACCGGACAGGAGACTCGCAGCGGGATGTTGACCAGCTCCGAGAGGGCCCGGGCCATGATGTGGCGATCGTCCACGGGCTGATGGACGAGGTGGGCCGCGGCGAGCTGCCGCATGACCTCCCCCTGGCGGGAGCCGTCACCGGCGATGGTGCCGCCAAGGCTGTTCGAGCCGGACCAGAGGTCTCGGTCTTCGAAGACCTCGCGTGGGCTGCCAAGGGGGAAGCTGGGCAGCTTGTCCGGCACGGCCCGACGGGCGCCCTCCAGAATCCGGGCGTAGAAGGCGTCGTCGCTCTGGAGGGCCGCCAAGACCTCCTCGCGGGTGTCCAGGGCCAGCCGGCCCGAGCCACCGCAGGTGTCACAGGTGCCCAGGGTCCCGCTGCCGCCGCAGACCTGGCAGCCCTTGACGGGATGCGACGACACCTCGATGCTCCTCTCGCCCTGCTGGTCGCTGAGCCAGATCGGCGGGAGGTCGGCGCGGAGCATCAGGGCCACGTCCTCGGCCGCCTGCCGCGCCCCGACCCGGCCTTTCGCCAGGGCAGCCACGTGGCGGAACCGCTCGTCGCCCGACAGCCTCGCCAAGCCGCCGGCGCCTACGAGTTGCGACAGCCTGCGTCTCATCTGCTCCTCGAAGCTCAGGAAGGGCCACATCAGCTCCGCCACCCGTCAGCTCTCATCGAAGCTTATCTGGTGGGCAAGAAGCACGCTCTGGGCCTCGGCCACGGCGGCTGTGAGCGGAAATAGCAGCGCCTGCGGACAGCCCTCGCTGGTCGCCTGCTGTTCGCAGTCCTGCAGCGCGGCCCTGAGCTTGCGCACCGGCTCGGCCAGCTCGGGCACCGTGTCCTGATGCTGCTCGGCCACGCGCAGGATGCTCAGGGCGCGCGTGCGCCAGGGCTGGTAGCGGCCGGCCGGCACGAGGCCGGGCTGGCGCTCGCCGACGGGCTGCGGCGGGAAGCCTCCCCCACCACCACCGCCGCCACCGGGGATCCCCGGGCCCTTGCCGGGAGGCCAGGGAGCGTTGGGCCCTTTCCTCTCGTCCTCTCCGGTATCCTGGCCTGGAGGTCGCGGCGCCTCAATGCGGTGAGGCGGTATCTGATCGAGGTGCCCTAGCTGCAGCCGCTGGCGCGTGCTCAGGTCCTCGACGGCCAGGCTCAGCTCATTGTTCTCCCCGAAGGTCATCTCCGCGGCATAGGTCGCCAGCCCGCTGTTGTAGATGGGCACAAACTGGAACTCGCCGAAGGCCACATGCTCCACGCCCGCCGCCGACTCGGTGCGCTGGAAGGCCATGATCCTCACGGCATCGCCCGGCTCCCCCAGCTTGCTGAAGCCTGCCCGCTGCGTCGTCCCCAGCGGGCTGCCGCGCTCGACGAGCACCTGGCCCGTGAGCCCCGACCCGGGAAGCCACTCGCCTCCCTCCGCGGCGAGGGACCCCAGCATGTCGCGCAGGCGGTCCAGTTCCGGGCTGGCGGCGGCCATCGCCACGCCGTAGTCGTGCGGCACCACGTCCCCGCCCTTGTCGGTCCGCAGCCTAGGCCGCTCCGGGCCGGGCCCGGAAGGCACCCGGGCCTCGCTGAGCGCGTACTCAGCAGCGCCTCGGGCCACGGCCTCCACGGGCTGAACGGGGAAACCCTCCACCCGGATCCGCGCCAGGTCCTCGAGGGCCGGCGCTCCCTCCAGCTTCTCCTCCAGCACGTCGTGCACCAGCGGGCAGCTCATGGGCCCGCCCACCAGCAGCAGCCGGTCGAAGATGGCCGGGTCGCCACCCACGGCGTCGATCACGAAGTCCAGGTGATCCGCGAAGCGGCCCAGGATGCCCGCCTCGGTCAGGATCTCCTCGAGGACCAGCGTTTCCGGCACGGGGCTGTCCGCCACGTCGCAGGCGCGCAGCACCAGGGCCAGGTCCTCGTTGCGGCCGGGCACCGGGATGCGGCCCAGACCGTGCTCGCCCGCGTCCTGCTTGGCGTCCTCGACCATCTGGTGCAGGCGGGCCATAGCCTGCAGGCGACGGACCTGCTCGAGGTTGGCGGCCACGTCCTGCCCGCGGTGGTAGGCCTCCAGGGCCTCCTCCAGCTCATCGAGCCCCGCCACCTCGATGACCCGCTTGAGGATGGCGAAGTCCCAGTCCAGCCCGCCGAGCCGGGGATCGCCGTACTTGCCCTGCACCTGATAGTGCGCGCCGTCCTCGTCGTGGATGATGACGCCGGCCACGATGTCCAGCGTGCCCGCTCCCCAGTCCACGCACAGGATGATCTGGTCCTGCACGGACGCCAGCTCGTGCCCATAGGCCATGACCGCGGCGACGGGCTCGGACACCGTTGCCACGTTGGGCAGACCGGCGATCTCTGCCGCCTCTCGGGTCGCCGTCCACTGGTCGGGGCGGTAGTAGGCCGGGACGGTGACCAGCGTGCCGGCGATCGAGCGCCCGGCCATGAGAGGGTTCAGGGTGGTGTCGGTCACACACTCGAGCACGTGGCCCAGCAGTAGCTGGTAGAGCTGCTCGGGCCGGTAGGTGCGCGGGCCGATGCGCACCACGGCCCAGCCGTTCTCGTCGGCCTCGATCGCATAGCGGAAGCGGGCAAGCTCGTCGGCCACGTCGGCGTAGGAGCGGCGCAGCAGGCGCTTGAACCCCCAGACCACCTGCGTCCACGCCGACCGCCACTGCCGGCGGGCGTCCTCGCCATACTCCCGCGGCTCGCCGTGAGCGTCGAAGTAGATGAAGCTCGGGAAGACGTAGCAGCCCCTGCACAGCCCCGCGGGGCTCTGGAGCATGCTCACCTCGCCCAGATCCGATCCCCCGCAGGCCACGGCGGAGTTGTAGGTGCCCAGGTCCAGACCAAGGTAGACTTCCGACATCCAGGCTATCCTCCCTCAGGGCCAGCCAGCGTGTCCTTCGCCGGCTCGACGCCCGATCTGACCGCAACCAGCGGGGCCCTCAGCACCTGCGCCCCGTCCGCCCCGGGCTTCCTGTACCCGGGAGCCAGCACGGCAACCACCGCGCCCACGGGAACATCGCCTTCCGCGACGGGAAGGCTCTCACAATCGCGCGGCGCGGGCTGGCCCACTTCCGGCTCCCAGCGCTCGTACCCCAGCTCCCCCAGGGAGCGCTCCAACTCGTGGGCCACCGTGCCCAGCGCCCAGCCCTCGCCCTCCTCAAGCTGCCTGACGTTGTCCAGCGCGGCCACGAGCCGCAGCGCCATCTCCGCGCCCGCCGTCGCCTCCGAGCGCCACAGCTCGTAGGCCGCCTGCAGGGCCGACGTGATGCGTCCGGCGTGGGCGAAGGCCTCGCGCCAGGCGTCCTGGGGCCCTGCCGACGCCGGCTCCTCGGCCGCCTCCGCCTCGGCGGGCGACTCGCGCCGCGCGTCCGCACCCCGACCGCGACGGGCCAGGCTCAGGCCCTGCAGCATGACCGCCAGGGCCGCCAGCACAAGGATGGCCCAGAGCAGCCAGGGCCTCGATGCGGCGCCGGTGGGCGCAGCGCCGCCCGTCACCACCAGCCGGCCCTCGGGCGAGGCCCACACCTTCCCTGCCCCCCCCGAGCCCTGGGCCGCGACGCGCACAGTATACTCGCCGGGGGCGAGCGCAGGGAGAGCCGAGCCCGTCCAGACGCCATCACCGGCCACGGCGTCCGGGGGCACGCCGCCATCGTGCAGTGCCACGCGAGCGGCCTCGACGCCGCCCGGCCCCACGACCACGGCCGTCATGTAGCTGCCCGGCTCCTCGGTCCACGGCCCTCGATCAGCCCACGCCCGCACAACCACGCCCAGCGCGCCGCCGCCGGCCGTCACCTCGCGCGGGAACAGCAGCTCGACCCGCGCAGGTCCCTGGCACAGCGCCGCCGTCAGCAGGCCCAGGCACGCACCGGTCAGTGCTCCCATGGCGGCTGATCCCCCGGTAAGGGGCCGGAGCGAGACTGCTGCAGCCGGTCCCGGGTGGCCCGCACCTCGGTGAAGGCGTCCTCGAGGTGCTGGCGCGTAACCACCAGCTCCTGGTCGGTCCCACGCATCCCACGAAGCGTGGCCATGGCGGTGAGGCGGCAAAGGTTGGCCAGGTCGGCGCCCGAGTAGCCCTCGGTGTACTCGGCCAGCTCGTCCACGTAGGCCCGCGCGTCGTCCGTCATGTAGGGCGCCATCCGGCGCGTGTGCACCCGCAGGATCGCCAGCCTCGACTCGTGGTCCGGCAGCGGCACGTAGATGAAGTAGTCGAAGCGGCCTGGACGGACCAGCGCCTCGTCCAGAAGCTCCGGGCGATTGGTGGCGCCGATCACCAGCACACCGTCTCCCGTCCCCAGCCCGTCCATCTCGGCCAGCAGTTGGTTCACGATGCTCTCCGAGTGCTCCGAGCCTGGCCTCCCCCGCTGAGGGGCCAGGGCGTCAATCTCGTCGAAGAAGATCACACACGGCAGCACTTCCCGCGCCCGCGCGAAGATGTACCGCACCTTCTCCTCTGACTCGCCGAACCACTTGCTCCGAAGCTCCGGGCCGCGCACCGCGATGAAGTTCGCCGCGCTCTCGCTCGCCACGGCCTTGGCCAGAAGCGTCTTGCCCGTGCCCGGCGGCCCGTAGAGCAGCACCCCCCGCGGGGGCGCCTGGCCCAGACGCCGGCAGGTCTCGGGGTGCAGCAGCGTCTCGACCAGGTCCTCGCGCAGCAGCGTCTTGACCTTGCCCAGCCCCCCGATGTCGTCCCAACTGACGCGCTCGGGAAGCTCGACGCGGACCTCACGCAGGGCCGACGGGAAGGTGACGGCAAGGGCGGCGCGCACGTCCTCCATCGTGATGGCCGTGGCGGAATCCACGGCGCGCACGGCGGCATCGTCGTCCAGCTCGCCCCCCAGGCAGCGCCGCAGCGCCGTCAGGCCCGCCTCGCGGGCCAGCATCGCCAGGTCGGCGCCGACGTAGCCGTGGGTGAGCTCGGCGACCTCGTCCAGGTCCACGTCCGGCGCCAGGCTCATGCGCCGCGTGCACACATCCAGGATCTGCCGCCGCGCCTGCCGACCGGGGACGCCCACGTAGACCTCGTGGTCCAGGCGCCCCGGCATACGCAGCGACCGGTCCAGGTCCTCCGGCCGCCGGCAGGTGGCAATGACGATCGTCTGCACGCCCGCCAGGCTGTCGAACATGGTGGCCAGGGTGGCTATCAGGCGCCGCTGCAGGTCGCCCGTCGAGGACTGGCCCGTCGCCGCCAGGGTGTCCAGCTCCTCGACCAGCAGCAGGCTGGGAGCCGCCTTCTGCGCCGCGTCGAAGGCCTCGCGAATCCGGTCCTCGGAGGCGCCCACCAGCGACGTGAACACCTCTGGGCCCCGGATGAGGAAGTAGGGCAGGCCCACCTCTTCCACCAGTGCCCGGGCCAGGAGGCTCTTGCCCGTCCCCGGCGGCCCCCAAAGCAGCACACCGCGCGGCGGCTCGATGCCCAGGCCTTCGAAGACCTCCCGTCGCCGCAGGGGCAGGACCACCAGCTCCCGCAGCTTGGCCTTCTGCTCCTCCAGATCGCCTACGTCCGCGAAAGTGAAGGCCCTTCCCCTGTCGGCCTTACCCCCGCGGCCCACCAGCTCCACCTGGGTCGTGTGGGTCCACACGCAGTGTGGGCCAGGGTCCAGCCCCAGCACGCGGAACTCTACCATCGTGCCACTGACGAGGAACAGCGGAAGCGTCTGGCCGAGGTTCACCGGCCCCCCTCGCAGGGCCTGGGCCAGCATCTGGCGGTGCTGGTCGTCCGCCCAGGTCTGAGGTCCCTCGAGCCGGATCCGCTCGGCGGCTGGCAGCGCGACGGACTCCAGGCTGACTTCGTCCTCGTTGCCGCAGCGCAGCAGCAGACGCAGGTGCTTGTCCACCTGGCAGCGCTCGTCCGGCGACGGGGACCGGGCCACCTGAGCGGCCACCCGCCGGTCGCCGCGCACAAGCAGCACGTAGGGGCCCGCCCCGAGGCGCTCTGCCAGGGCCTCCGGCAGACGCACCTGGCGCGTGCCCTCAAGATCCGCGGCGTCCTCGATCGGCACCGTGAGCGGTACCTCAGACATTACCCGTTACCCCCCCGCCTGCGCGCGAAGGATCGGAGCTCGGCAAGCCACCAGCGGGCCTCGCTCTCGCGCCCGCGCGCCCAGGCCCGGCCCGGCGGTCACAGGCCCGGCCTGACAGTTCGGGCCGGACCATGTAGAATTCTGCAGCATCCGGGCCGCGGGAGGCAAGTGCCAGCGCCGATGCCCGATCGGAGACCCCTGGGGGCAAACATCCCGGAGCTCATCAAGCTCCTCACGCAGCATCTTTACAGCGACTACCGAGTCGTCATCCGCGAGCTCATTGCCAACGCCCGCGACGCGCTTCTGCGGCTTCCCGAGGACGAGCGCCTCCAGGGCCGCATCACGCTGCGCCCCGATCCGTACACCGGCCGCCTGGAGGTCGCCGACAACGGCGTCGGCATGGACCGCGAAGAGATCGAGCAGTTCCTGTCCGTCATGGCCCAGTCCTGCGCGCGGCTCGAGATCGAGCCCGGCCGCGCGCCCGCCGCCGACCAATTGGCCGGGTACTTCGGCCTGGGCTTCTTCGCCTGCATGTCCGTCTCCGACGGCGTCGAGGTATACACCTCGCGCGACCCCGCGCTGGGCGGGTGGAAGTGGTCCTACGACGAGCAGCAGGGAGCGACCTACGCGCTGGAGCCGTGCCAGGTCCAACAGCGGGGCACCCGGGTCGTGATGCGCGTCAAGGCGCGGTACGTGGACGCGCTGCTGCCGGAGGTGAACCTGGCCCGCCTGACGCGGCAGTACGCCGACCTGGTCGAGTTCCCCGTGGTTGTGGGCACCAGTCCACGGCCGATCAACCGCGGCGAGAAGCCCTGGGCCGAGCCCTTCGACCCCGAGCTCTTCACCCAGTTCCTTCGCGACCACGAGCTCATCGCCGAGGGCGACGAGCTTCTCCTCGCCTGGCCCTTCCATCGCCCCGACCAGGGCGTGGACGGCGTGGTGTACCTGCCGGGTCGCCCGACGGCGAAGCCCGGCCTGGCCCTGTACACCCGCGGTCTGTTCATCGCGCGCAGCACGGACTTCCTGCCCGCCGGATGGGACTTCCTCCACGGCTGCGTGATGTGCGACAGCCTCAACCTGCTGCTTTCGCGCGAGGCGGTGGCCCGCGACGCGCACCTGACCCGGCTGCAGGAGATCCTGGCCGCGGAGGTGCTCCAGGCTCTCGTCGAGCTGGCCAGGCGTCGTCCCGCCGATCTGGCCCGGGTCAACAAGGTCTACGGCCAGCACATCAAGGCGGCAGCCCTCGACAGCCCCGAGATGCTCAGCGTCCTCGCCCTGGCGCTCTCGTTCCCCAGCGCCAGCGACCCGCGCCCCTTGTCGGTCTCGGACCTGGTGGCGGCGGCGCAGAAGGTTCAGGGCTGCGTTGCCTACGTGGACGACGTGTCCCAGTTCGCCCACGCGCTGCTGCTCGCCGAGCGGGGCCTGCCGGTCGTGGACGCCAGCAGCCGGCTCGACCTGGCCCTGCTCGAGCAGGTCTGCGACGAATTCAGCCTGCGGCCTATGCGCGCGGACGTGGCGAGCCATCGGTTCATCCAGTTCGGGGCGGACGCGCGCTGGGCGCCCGTCGAGCGGCTCTTCGGACGCCTGGACGAGTCCCTTCAGCCCCGGGCCGTGGAGCTGCCCGAGACCGTCGCGGCGCTCATCGGCCACTCGGAGGAGCACATCCAGGCGGAGCGAATCAGAGAGCTACAGCAGCACAGGGACCGGCTCAGCGAGGAACAGCGCGAGCGGCTGGACGAGGCCTCTCGTCAGACGGGGGAGCCGCCCAAGCCCATGCTGCTGCTCAACACGCGCCACCCGGCGATCCGGATGCTGCGCGAGGCGCTGGAATCGCGGCGGCCTCTCGACGCCCTGGGCCCGGTGGCACGGGCGATCCTCGCCACGGCCAGGATGCTGAGCGAGGAGCTGCCCATCGGCGAGCGCCTGGTCAGCGGCGGCGCCGCGATGGAAGTCTGCGAGCTGCTGCTGCGTGGCGCCCTGGAGGACCCGCGAGACGCGACCACCGGGGCCGACGGGCCCGAGGATGGCCCCGGGGCTGAGGCCCTACCCGAAGGAGGGGACCGTGATGGCCGAAGGTGAATGGCGCGAGATACCGATTACCGTTGAGGTCGAGCGGCTGCTACCCATGCTGGCCGACTCCCTGTACCCCCGCGCGGACATGGCGATCCGCGAGCTGCTGGCGAACGCGGCCGATGCAGCCACCAAGAAGCGGGACATGATCGAAGGCGGGGAGCCGGTGGTGGACAACACGGAGCCCCACATTGACATCCGGTACGACGATATGGGCCATCAGCTCATCGTGCGAGACACCGGCAGCGGGATGACGCAGGAGGACGTGGAGGCGCACCTGACCAAGATCGGTGTGTCCGGGACGCGGATCTACGAGGAGCAGATCCACAACCACGAGCTGCTGAAGGAGCTGATCGGTCAATTCGGCATCGGCCTGTTGGCCTGCTTCAAGCTCGGGGAGGACGTGACGATTGTCACGCGGTCGGTGCTGGACCCCAATCCGGGCAGCGGCACCGAGTGGCGGGCGGAGAAGGGCGAGCCCAGGGCCCGCGTGCGTCCGGCGCGCGTGGACACGCCCGGGACGACGGTCACGGTGAAGATCGGCTCGCGCGAGAACAGGCAGATGCTGCGCGAGCAGCTCCACGCCCTGGTGCGCTTCTACGGCGACCTGCTGCCGGTGGCCATACGGGACGCGGCCAGCAACGACCCCCTCAACTCCTATGGCCGGGTGCCCTGGCGCGACGGTGACCCGGACGACGAACGTGCTCTCGCCGAGTACTTGGTGCGGCGGGCCGTGCCGAACGTGGTCAACCCGCCCCTGTGGGTGATGCCGGTCCAGCCCGGCGCCGTGGACATGCAGGGCGTTGTCTACATCCCGAACAACCCGGACTTCGTGAACATGCGCGGCTCGGTGGACCTGTACGTGCGCCACATGCTCGTGCGACGGGACTGCGACGGCGTGCTCCCCGAGGGCAGCATCTTCTGCCACGCGGTGATAGACTGCCCGGACCTGACGATGATCATGTCCAAGGACGAGGTGATGCGCGACAGCCAGTTCCAGCACTTCGCCGACGAGCTGGGCAGGCAGCTCTGCGCCGGCCTGCGACTGCTGGCCACCGGACGGCCCCGCGACTTCCACATCGTCCAGCGCACCTTCGACATGGAGCTCAAGTACGGCGCCACCAGGAACCCCAAGCTCTTTGCCGCCTACGCCGACGAGCTGCGGTTCTTCGTGAGCAGCGACGCCCGCACCAAGACCCTTCGCGAATACTGCGAGTCCGCTCGCCAGCGCGAGGACGAGCAGTGGCGCAACAGCATCCTGTACGTGTCGGTGAACGTGTCCGCCCAGGAGCGGTTCCAGATTGACCGAGTCCTGCAGGAGCGGCAGCTCGAGGCCGTCGAGCTTCGCCCCTCACGGGGCTCCTCGGGCCTGCAGCAGCAGATGGACAGCGGCGACGTGATCCCCCGCGAGGCCGAAGGCCTGGACAAGCGCTTCCTCGAGATGTACGCCCAGGAGCGGGGCATGGAGCTCGTGTCCGCCGACCGCGTGGTGGACGCCTTCCCGGCCTCGGAGGACGAGAAGTGGCGCAAGGTGGAGGACCTCTTCCGCTCCGTGCTGGGGGCGCGGGTGTGTGAGGTGAAGGTGTCGGCCTTCCAGCCCGCCGACCTGCCGATTCTGCTGAGGGTGCCCTCCCAGGCGGGCACACGCCACAATCTCGAGCAGATCCGTCAGGCCACGGAGAAGGTGAGGGCCTCGTCCGAGCTCCCGCGCGAGGTGCTGGAAGTGCTGGAACGGGCCAGCAAGATGATGATTGACGAGTCGGGCGCCCTCGAGCTTCTGGTGAACGCCAACAACTCCCTGGTACAGCTCCTCGAGCAGGTCCTCTCGACGGACGCCTACCGGGCCTGGGACCACGATGAGTACATACTGGGCACCGTGGCGGCGGACCTGTATAACCTCGCGCTCCAGTACGGTGGCTTCGCGCTAAGCTCCGAGGGCATCACGACGGTGGTGACCACTCGCAGGCGCCTGCTCGAGTCGCTGCTCAATGCCCTCATGATCCTGGCCCAGCAGAACGTGCCGAGGGACTCGGTGCTCCCGCACTGACGCCGCGCCCGTCCCCCGACGGCGCGCCATGGATGGATGGCCGGCGAGACGCCGCCGCCGGCCGCGTTGCGTTGCTGCCCGCCTGCCCGAGGTGAAGCACATGCAGCAGCCCTGCGTCGTCCTGCACCTGCGCCCCGGCCCGGACGAGAGCCTGGCCGTGGACCTTCTGGTGGACGGCGAGGCGCTGGTGGCCGGCTGCCGACGGCGCTGCCCGGCCGAGACGCGCCGCGAGGTAGACCAGCGCATTCACGACGCGCGGTGGTGGATCGAGTGGTTCCAGGGCCCCCGCCGCGCCATCGCCCAAGCGGACTCCACGGCCCAGGCTCCCGAGAACGCCGGTGAGGCCACGGGCACGCCTCTCGCGGAGGAGCTGGGGCGGACCGGCAGGCTCCTGGGCACCCTTCTCTTCGGTGACCCCACGGACCCCGACGACGCCCCGGACGACAATGATCTGTGGCGCGGGGTGATGGAGCTGCTGCGGGGCGAGCGCGGGTTGACCAGGGCGACCTTCGCCGTGGCCACGGACGACGCCGGCATCCTGGCCTGGCCCTGGGAGCTGCTGCTGTTCCCCCCGAGCGCGGCCGCGCTCGACGGCGCCCAGCCCGCCTGGCTCGTTGGTGCCAACGCCCTGCGGATGGTCAGGCTCTTCACGGCCAACGTCGTCCCACCGCCGGCCGAGCTTCCCGCCCGGCTATGGCTGTGCGCCTCATCCCCCACCGACCGGGCCGGCTTCAACACCTACTGGGCCTTCAAGCAGGCCGAACGCCTCCAGGAGAGGCTGGGGCCCTACGCCGACATCGCACACGACTGCCTGGCCCCGACGCGCGAGCAGTTCCTCCACGAGCTGACCGACCGCGACGCCGTCATCTTCATCGGCCACGGCAGCTATGACCCGCCCGGTCTGGTCCTGACGCGAGGCTTCGAGGCCGGCCGTTCCCTCGAAAGCGACTTGCTTCCCGCCCAGGACCTCGCTGCCCGCCTCATGGGGGGCGACTGCCGCACCCGCCTGCTCGTGCTCAACGGGTGCTACTCCATGCAGGTGGCGGCCAGCCTCTACCTCCACGCCTCGGCGGCCGGCCCCGCGCAGCCCTGCGAGATGCCGGTGATCGTGGCCATGAACTTCTCCTGGGGCGTCTCCGATGCCTTCGACCTGCAGGAGCGCCTGCTCACAGACCTGCTCATCGGTCGGCCGCGCGGCGTCTCGCACGCCGTGGCCGACTGGCGGGCCGGTGCCTTCACCAGCCTGAAGGCGGGCAGCCGATGGGCCGTGCCCACTGTCCTCTTCCCGGCGCTGCGCACCACGGTCGAGCTCGAGACCGCCGACACTCTCGCCCGCCGCCGCGTGGTGCTGGGCGAGCGCGACGAGGCGGGCCGCTTTGTCGCCACGCGCGGGCCACGAGGTCTCACCGCCGACCAGCGCGCCCTCGTGGCCGAGGCCCTCGTCCGACTCTTCCCGGGCAGCCAGCAGGTCCAGCAGCGGCTGATGACCGCGCATCTACCGGCGGACCCTCAGGCCGAGTACGAGGTGGCGCCCTTCGCCCTGGACGTCTTCCCGGTCACCGTGCACCTCTACCGCTGGTGGCAGCACACGTACCATCCAGGGAGGCCGGAGCTGCGCGAGTTCCTTGGCGACGGACACAAGCCCGACCACCCGGTCCTCGTGCCCTTCCATGTGGCGGGGGAGTTCTGCGCCGACATGGGTGGTCGCCTGCCCACCGCCGACGAATGGGAACGGGCGGCCCGCGGCACCAGTCGCACGATCCTCCCGGGCCTGGCCGATGACCTCGAGGCCCTGCTCCGGGCGCGTCTCACCCCGACCGGCGAGCTGCGCTACAACGTCGCGCCGCTGGACCCCCAGGACGCGCCGGTCGGCCCCGTCTCGGTCTTCGCCACACCGGCCGGTGCCTCACCGGGCTTCGGCGTCCGCGACATGATCGGCAACGCGCCGGAGTTCGCCCTGGCCTCCCGCGAGGAGCTCGACCCCGCGGCAGTTCACATGATGGGGGCTGAGGATGGGTACAACGCCGCGGCGGTGCTCCAGTTGCCCTCGCTGCGGCGTCGGCAAAGTCTGGCCGCCGGGAACGGGCCACGGTGCGCCTTCCGGTGTGTCTACGACGTGACGCCCGAGGGGTCTTGCCCCCTACTCCCCGACGGCCCGGCGGACCACGCCCCGCCTCAGTAGGGGCAGGAGCAGGGAGCTGAGCAGGTAGCCCGCCGGCACCGCCGCCGTCATCCACAGCAGCGTCAACTTCCAGCTCCCAGTGGTCTGGCTGGCAACCTCCCCCACGGCGAGCACCGTGGCGATGATGGCGAGGAGGTGTTCCAGGACGCCGTGCCAGGCGGACTCGATGGCGTCGCGATGCTGGCGCAGCACCTCGATGACGGCGCAGGTGTTGCCCACGATGGCCGAGGCCCCGGCCTCCTGGGCCTCCCAGCGCTGTTCGTCCCTCGCCATCTGCTCGTGGATCCACACCGGCTTGCGCTCGTCCTGTCCCCACAGGTAGCTGACCCCGGCCAGGGCCCGGGACACCTCCTCCATCGTCGCCACGTTCACCTCGATGGTCGCCCGCAGAAGCTTCACGTCGGTGAGCACCCGCATCAGCTCGCTCGCCTGCGCCAGCACCTCGTGCTGCTGGGCTATGGCCTCGTGCTCCTGCGCCAGCCCCATCACCCCTCGCCGCAGGTCCCCGTGCAGGCGGTCCGCCAGGTGGCGGAAGTCGGCGGCCTCCTCCTGCAGGCGGTCGGCCAGCTCCGCTATCCGCGGGCGCGCCTTGAGGTACTCCTCGATCTCGTAGTCCAGCTTGTACCGCGCCATCTCGCCCAGCACGAAGTTCGGCAGCCCATGCCGCGGCTCGACCGCCTCGAACCATTGCCGCCGGCGGGCCAACACCTGGTCCGCCGCCGACGTGGTGAGCACGTACCAGCGCTGGCGCGCCTCATCGTGAGCCGCGTACAGGCTCCCGGCCTCCGTGTGTACCAGCGGTGTGGCC
>CAZSOQ010000006.1:0-11435 GCA_964608495.1 uncultured Armatimonadia bacterium
GTGATCGTCCCGTAGCCCTTGCCCACGCGCGGTGTCTCATAGGTCCCGGGCCTGTAGGAGTCCGGCAGCCAGCTCAGGTCGTTCACCCTGGGCACCTCGGGCAGCAGCCCGGCGTAGCGCTGCCACACGAACTCCTGCACGATAACGTTCGGGTCGCGGTCGCTGGCCGCGTCCGTGCTCCAGATCAGGTGGAAGCGGCTCGCCACCGTCGCCGGCAGCTCCTCCGGGTAGCGCAGCTCCGTTCGGTAGCCGTTGGCGTAGGGCCAGGCCAGGCAGATGAATTGCTGCAGGTCGCCCTGCTTCCACACGTAGGCCGTACCGATGTCCTTCTCCGAGTGGTCCGTCAGCCGCGCCTCGTGGAAGTCATAGCAGGCGAAGAGGCTCCTGCTCGGCCACCACAGGCCCACGTCGGGCATGGGATGGGCCCCCAGCGGCGGCACGTAGGTCCAGTTGTCGTCCCAATCGCTGCGAATCTGCTTGCCGTAGCTGGTGTGCTTGCCCTGCATGGGGTAGGGATCAACCACCGGCGTCGGGATCTGCCAGCCCCGGTGGTAGAACATCTCGGCCCCGGGCAGCGACATCGCCAGGAAGTGGAAGGGCACCGTCCCGAAGCGCGCCTCCCATTGCCTGGCGTTGAAGGCCTGCAGATCGAGCCTGAAGGACACGCGCGGGTAGGGATCGTCCGGCGCAAGCTCCACCACCACGCTCGACCCCTCGCCCAGCCGGGGCGTGGGCGAGGACTGGAGCGACGAGAAGACCAGCCGGCTCGACTGCTGCCCACCCTCGGCCTTGACCGCCCCGGCCCACAGGTTGCCACCGGACCCGAAGCGCACGCCCAGGCTAGGCCCGTTGGGCAGGCGCACGTCGAACCCCGTGATCTTCCCCCCGTCCCGGGCCGCGGTGACCGTCACCTTGCCGTTCGTAATGTCCTGGGCAAGACAGGTGGCGGCCAGGGCCAGGGCCAAGGTAAGGGCCGGGACCACCAGGAGAGGGAGTGTTCTGCGCATGTCTATTCGCCTCCGAGATCGCCGTGCACGGCGTCCTGCCAGCCGTCGGCCTTGACGATGAGCCAGCGCCGACCGCGTCTCTCGAACGTCACGTTGACGGTGTAGTTCCCCGGCTTCGGCCGCGTCCCCTCCAGCACCGTGAGATCAGCCTGCATCGTCGCACGCTTGCCGCTGACCACCAGGCCCCTGACCCTCACGCCCACCTGCAGGAACTCGACCCCCCTGCCCGCCTGCAGGGCCAGGCGCTTCAGGTCCTCCCGCGACTGCCCCGCCTCGTCGCCATAGTCCTGGGCTATGTACTGCAGCAGCGCCGGGAAGTCCCGCCGGTTGGCGGCTTGCTCCATGTCGCTGATGATGCGGTAGATGCGCTCCTCGTTGGTGACCCCGGGCTCCAGGCCCACATACCCGATTACCAGGCCGCCCAGGATCACGACCCCCGACAGTATCATCGCCCATTTGGGCATCCCTATCCCTCCGGAGGCACGGCCCCGTCATAGCTTCGCCCGGGCCGGCGCCGCCAGCACGGCGACCGCCAGTGCCGCCCATGCCATCGCTCTTCCCGTGACGCGAATCGTCAATCGGCTGTCCTCTCTGGGGGCATTGAGCGGCCCTAGGGCTGCGATTCGGGCCGTCCCGCAACCACCCGGACCGGCGTCTCCAGCCTCAGGGCCCCGGCCAGCGCCGCAACGGTCTCCCACTTGCCCTCGGTGGTATCACAGTAGGTCACAAACCAATCCGCCCCCGCCGACTGCTCGATGCCCACGCCTCCCCAGCCGCCACCCGGGCCGATCCTCATGTCCGTGTCGGCGCCGGGCGTGATGAGCCCCAGGGTCAGCCCGTCCTCGCGATACTTGGCGCCCCAGCGCACCCGCTTCCCCGGCCGCAGGTGCACCTGCTCGCCCCCCTTGGGCACCGCGGCCTCGGTCCCGTCGGCGAAGCGCCCCCATCCCGGCGTCGGCCCGTCGGCGGCGAAACTGTCCGGATTGTCGTAGTTCCACATCCACGTCACCGGCTCAGAGGTCTTCATCTCCACCAGCGGCAGCCCGGCGTAGACCGTGACGCACTTCTCCCAGCCGCCCTCCTCGACTGCCTGAACCACCGCCGCCACGGGCCCGTCCGCCAGCAGCCTCAGCTCGAAGGGCGTCTTCCGCACCCAGTTCAAGTCCAGAAACCCACACCAGTCCTCGGTTCCCGGCTGGGTGATGTCGCGGTCGCCGAGGGCCTTCACGTGCCACTCGTAGAGGTGCGCGCCCTCCGACCCGATCATCACGCGCATCCGGCTGTTCTCGACCCACACCCGGTCGCCATCCAGCCTCGCCGACAGGTCGGTCTCGGCCGCCGGCAGCGCGGCGCCTTCCGGGGCCCAGTACAGCTCCGCCTCCAACGTCTGCCCCTTGGCGATGGGACGCGGCAGCACGAAGGCCACACCCGCGCCCTCTTCCACCCCCTCCGACGTCCACAGCGGCACGATCTGGGCCGGGTAGTCCTTGCCGTCCACCACCAGCCGCGGCGATCCGGCCGCGACCGCCTGTCCGCCCAGCGCCGCGAGGTCCATCTGCAGCACCACGGGCATCACGGGCCTGTCCACGTCACCCGCCTCGAGCCGCAGGGCCACGCGCCGCGTCCATCGCTCGTCCCACCACTTCTCCCCGGCGGCCACGTCGCCCGGCACCACGGCCAAGCCCGCGCGTCTCGTGCGCGATGCCAGGCCCAGCTCCCCCGGCTCGGGCAGCGCGCCGTTCTCCATCGCCACCCGCAGCGCCTCGATCCTCTTGTCATAGGCCGCCAGTTGCGCGTCGAACTTGCCCAGATCGAAGTCCAGCCCCTCGGGCCGGTTCGCGCGCAGCCACAGCTCGCCGAATTCGTCCCTGCAGGCCGCCAGCTCGGCCCGCAGCCCGGTCAGCAGGTCCAGGCAGCGCCGGAGCTCAGCGTCGCGTCGCTCCGCGTCGTCCGCGGCCTGGTACGCCGCCGTGTAGGCTTCGCAGGCCGCGCTCATCCCCCTGACCCGGTCCACGACGTAGCGATACCGCCGGACCGGGTGCCGCAGGTAGGCCACGGTCTCCTCGTGGGCTCGCACTCTGTCGCCGCCCCGATCCAGGTCCTCCGCGGCCTCGGCGATCAGGCCCGCGAGCTTGTCGGCCCGCCTGGGGCTTGGCCAGCTCTGAGCCAGCTCCCCCGCGAAGGGATCGCCGTGGAAGTGGTTCAGCGGGCTACGGCCCCACGGGAAGGCCAGATTCGCCTCCGCGAGCAGCCACTGGGCCTCCGCCAGCCGCCGGCTCGCGTTGCCGTAGAAGGTGCGGCAGAAGTCGTATCCGAATTCGTCCCGGCTCTGGCTCTCGGCCTCGGCCCAGGAGCAAGCGGCCGCCCAGGCCCACCCCAGCCAGTTGTAGTCCACCAGATTCTCGGCGCCCCAGTCGCCCCAGTTGCAGGTCATGGAACCCAGCGCCCCGTTCCTCTGACCCTCGGCGATGAGATTCTGGATGTTCGCGAAGCCGTTCACGTAGTCGGGGAAGATCCGCACCCAGCTCGACAGTGCCGGGCAGACCACCACTTCGTATCCCGCGTCCCGGAACTGCTTCACCGAGGGGTAGCGCTCGGTGGCCCCGTAGTGCCAGTCGAGGATGATGACGTCCCTGGGCACCTGGCCCATGGTCTCGGGGTGATTCAGCATCATGTCGCCCCACATCATGGGCCGCCGTCCGTACGCCTTGAGGATCTCGTTCAGCCGCCCTATGTGGTACGTGAAGAGCGGGCCCTTGCCGCCCAGCTTCTCCATCAGCTCCTTGCTGCGCCCCTGGCCCATGTCGTAGACCTCGTCGCAGCCTATCCCGAAGTAGGGATGGAAGGGGAAGGCCCGCGACATCTGTCCCATCAGGTCATCCAGCAGCGTGTAGGTGCCCTCGACGGCGGGCGCGAACGACCAGCCCCCGGTCTCGGCCAGCTCCTTGTAGGGCTCCTTGGTCAGAATGTGGGTCTGGTGGCCCATGGCCTCGAGCTGGGGCACGATGATGACGTTGCGTGGGCGGGCATAGGTAGCCAGCTCCACGAAGTCCTCGGCGCTCCAGGCCCCCGACCCCCGCCAGATAGCCTCGTGTCCCTCCCAGGCGAAGGTGTGCTCGAT
This sequence comes from uncultured Armatimonadia bacterium, assembly GCA_964608495.1. Taxonomy (GTDB): domain Bacteria; phylum Armatimonadota; class Zipacnadia; order Zipacnadales; family FEN-943; genus JAKORR01. The sequence continues at coordinate 4,129 of CAZSOQ010000006.1, forward strand.
GAACGGCCCGTACAGGTTGATCTTGTAGTAGGAGCAGAAGTCAATGATCCGCTTGGCCGTCTCGAGCGTGGGCACCTGGCCCCGCGAGGTGTCGTGCATGATCCCCCGCAGCCGCAGGGAGGGCCAGTCGTGAACGCGCAGGGCCGGTAGCTCGACGCCTTCCCGGGCCGGGCGCAAGAGCTGGCGCAGCGTCTGCACGCCGTACAGCAGCCCCGCCGGGGTCTCGGCGATGAGCACGACGCCGTCGCCCTCGACGCTAAGCGCATAGCCCTCGGCCGCCATATCGTCGGTCAGGGCCAGGCCCCGGGCCTTGGCGAGGGCCGCAAGCTTCTCATCGCCCTCCGGGCGGCCCATGAACACCCAGCCGGCGCCGTCGGGCCCGCTGACCTCGAGCCGCGCCTGCACGCCCGCCTCGTCCAGGGCCGAGATGAGGGTACGCGCGGCGAAGTGGGCGTCATCCTCGTGGGCCTGTCCGGCGGCCAGGTAGACGGTCACCGGGCCCTTGAGCGCTACCTCCGCCCCCAGCTCCTCCACCTGCTTGGGCTGCGGTAGCACCTGCAGGCCGGCTGGGAGTGCCACGCTGAGGAGCCCAAGGAGGACAAGGCTCACGGCTGGATCGCCTCCGGGACGAGTGGTGTACGCGACCTTCCGCCAGCCCAGCGGTATTCCTTCGTGCCGGGCGCCGGCCCGCGTCACCGCCGATCTACGCCGCAGAGGCGCGGTGCTGGCGATGGTCCCCAATCATCGCCGACGCTCGCGGCACAGCCTACGTCACGGCGAGTAGTAGTTCCAGTTCTGCTTCTGCCTTCTGTAGTGCTGCTGGGTCCAGGGGCTCGGCCTGCCGGGACCGGGATTCGGCCGCGCATCCCAGAATACCCTCACTTCGCCGCTCTCATCCACGACGATGACCTCTTCCCTGGAATCCCCGCGGACGTCCGCCGCGTAGATCCTGGTGGCCTTGACCTCGAACACCTGCCTGAACTCGCCAGTCATCGCGTCCACGATCGCTCCGGCTCCGTTCTTGTGGCGCTCCTTAGCCACCAGCTCGTCCGCCGTGTCCCCGTCCCAGTCTATCCTGCATACCTCCTCCAGGCCGTGCCCCGTCCACCAGGAGGGCTTCTTGTCGTTGACGTAGTACTTCGCCAGCAGCCGACCGGCCGCGTCGAGGACCCAGGGCCCCTCCTCGTACCTGTAGGGCTCCTCTCTGCTCCGCGGGCACACGCCGTCTCCCCCCGACGAGCGGTTGAAGACCTCCAGGCCGGGCTTCTCCGGGTCGAAGTCTCCCACCGCCACCTTGTCCGGGTCTTCCCAGTTCCACGGATTCAGCGCTCGGAACACGATCCGCTCGGGATTGACCACATCCGTGTGGGACTGATCGCCCCTCTGCTCGGCCAGGGCCGCCTCCAGCGGCAGGCCCGGCACGATGTCCGCGATCACCATGCTGTCCATGTTCCGATACGCGCCGCCCAGGTCCCACGTGTTCATCCTCTTCCCGTCGTGGTCCAGGAAGCTGGCGCCGGCGACCTCGTCCAGGCCGTCGCCGTCAATATCCGCCTGGCGGAGGGGACTGTGCTCGATGCCCCGGTATTCATCCGTCCGCCACAGTACGCGCCCATCCTCGACCGCCACGGCGGCGACCTCCGTCTGGCTGTACTGGACGAGGATGTCCCTGTCGCCCAGGCCCCGCAGATTGGCTATCGCGACCGCCACGGGCTTACCCAGGCCGTCGAGGGTCTTCTCCACCGCGCCCGTCCGGCCGTTGGCGATCACCAGGCGGTAGGCTGCGGTCAGGTAGGCGACCTCCTGCTCGCCGTCGCCATCCATGTCCCCGGCTATCGCGCTGGGGTGATGGGCGTACTCGAAGAGCCTGAGATCGTCCTTGCGCACCCACAGCTTGCGGCCGGAGTTGTCATAGGCCCCGATGTGGCCGTCGCTCGTGACCACGAAGTCGAGCCGCCCGTCGCCGTTCAGGTCGTGCACGAAGATGCCACCGCCATCCTCCGGCACCGGCTGCTCGAGGGCGAAGCTCATGCGGCCCACTTGCCCCTCGGCTCCCGCCTGCCCGTCGGCACGAGCCGTGCCGGCCGACAGCACCCATCCGGCCCCGCCGGTGACAGTCGCCAGACAGAGGACGGCGGCGAGCACGACCGTCCGGGGGGCAGCGTCGCGAGCGTCCCTGCTGAGCATGGCAGTTCCCACCTCCTTCCGTGCGGGGAGCCTTCGCTTCGGCGAGGCCGGAGCCTCCGTTGCGCGTCGGTGAGTAGGCTCTGCGGCGTGCCTTCACGGCGGCGCAGGCCCTCCCGGCACCCTCCGGCCCACAACGCGAGACCAGCCGCGGCAGCGCGCGGACACGACCTAGGGGGGCCTTTCCTGTGCCGCGGAGGCAGGCTGCGCCGCCCCGGTGGCGAAGGACCCACCGAGGTGAGGCTGATGACCGCTCTGCTCGTGGTGCTCGCCGCCGCCACCGCGGCTCCTCTTCCCGTCACCGCAGTGCTGACCACCGGAGCCCCTGATGTTGACAGCCGGCTGGACGACGCCGCCTGGCAGGGCGGCGATTGGGCCGCCGGGATGCACGAGCTCGGCAAGGACGAGCCCGCCGAGCTGCAGGTACGGTTCAAGCTCGCCCTCGACGCCCGCTACCTCTATCTGGCCGCGACCCTCGACGAGCCCCGCATGGACGGCCTGGTCGCCCAGGTCCCGGCGGCTCAGCGCGACGGCAAGCTGTGGAACGACGACTGCCTGGAGTTCCTGCTGGACCCGGGCAGCAAGGGCGAGCAGTACTACCACTTCATCGTGAATGCCAACGGGGCACTTTACGACGCCTGGCGCACGGAAGGGGGCGACAAGACCTGGTCCGAGTGGGACTGCGGCGCCCGCGCGGCTGCGGCCCGCGCCGAGAACAGCTGGACCATCGAGCTGGCCGTTCCCCTGGCCGAGATTGACCACGGCCCCGGGCCCTGGCGCTTCAACCTGGCCCGCGAGCGCTACGCCTCCGGACGGCAGGAGCTGCAATGCTTCGCACCCACGACCGGCTTCCACCAGCCCGCCGGCTTCGTCGAGCTGCAGCTCCCCGAGCTCCCCAGCCGCCCCCACAACTGGCAGGTCACACTGCCCTACCAGGCCGCGCTGGCCCGCGAGGACCAAACGCTGGTCTACCGCGCCCGCACGCAGATCACCAACCGCACGGGCCGCTTCCGCTTCCCCTCCCTGCGGCCGGTCATCTCCGACGCCGACAACCACGTCTCGCCCGGCCCCGAGGTGCGCACGGGCCTGGACGACGGGCAGTCGCGCGAGTACGAATTCGCGGTGACCGCGCCGCCGCTGGGCATCGTGACCGTCCGCCTGGAGCTGGTGGACCGCCGCCGCCCGGGCCGCGTCCTGGCGGCGCGCGACATCCCCGCCGAGCTTAGCTACACGCCCATCCAGATCGCGCTGCTGCAGCCTCGCTACCGCGGCTGCATCTTCTCGACCCAGAAGATCGGGGAGATCGTGGCGCGCGTGAAGCTCAGCCTGCCCGAGGAGCAGCTCGCCCGGGCGACGCTGGTGGCGAGGGTCGAGAGGACGGATCAGGTCGCGGTGGGGGGCCTGGTGGACCAGACGACGGTCGAGAAGCCCTCGGCCGAGGTTGAGGTGAGGCTGGCCGCGCCCACGACCGTCGGCGAGTACCGCCTGCTGGTCGAGCTGCGCGGCGCCGAGGGCGCAACCCAGGGCGATCTCACCACCGAGGTGCCCATCCGCAGGCTGCCGCCCGCGAGAGACGAGTGGTACGTGGGCGAGAACAACGTGCTGTACCACAACGGCGAAGCCTTCCTACCCTTCGGCTGGTTCTCGATGGCCGAGAGTGCCTTCCCGGAGGCCCGCAAGCTGGGCTACACCGCGGTCCAGCAGTACAACGCCCAGTACTGGACGGTCGAGAAGGCCCGCGAGTGGCTCGACCAGGTCGCGCAGGCGGGCCTGGTGGCCATCTTCTACCCCTACCCGAACAGCGGCTGGTTCGACAAGGAGCGAGTGGCCAAGCCCCTCACGGCCGAGGAGCGCCAGGCCCTCGGCGAGCGCGTCGCGGCGCTGGCCGACCACCCGGGCGTCCTGGGCTACTACCTGTGCGACGAGCCGGAGCTGGTGCCCTGGCTGCCCCAGCGGCTCGCCGAGATCCGCGAGACCATCGCCGCCGCGGACCCCTACCACCCCTGCATCGCCCTCAACGACACGATCCCCGGCATCTTCAAGTACGCCGACGGCGGCGACGTCCTGATGCCCGACCCGTACCCGTGCTTCATCAAGGGCGGTGTCGCCCAGCAGCCCATCGAGAAGGTCGGCGCCTTCACGAGGGCCGTCAACGAAGCCACCGGGGGCCTCAAGCCCGCCTGGCTCACCCCCCAGGCCTTCAACTACGGCGACTACGGCAAACAGAACAACCGCGCGCCCACCTTCGCCGAGCTGCGCAACATGCTCTACCAGGGGGTCGTCTACGGGGCCAAGGGGTTCCTGTGGTACACCTGGGGCCACTCGCCCAATTACCCCAACCTGGGCTTCGGGATGCCGTACCTGGCCCGCGAGATTGCCGACCTGCGCGACGCTGTCTTCGCGCCGGACGTCGCCAGGTGCGTGACCGCCGAGGGCGCGGCGCCCGAGCACCTGCACGTCTCGGCCCGCCGCGTGGGCGACGACTGGGTCATCTTCGCCGCCAGCACGGCCACCGAGCCGCAGGACGTGCGCCTGAAGCTTGCCGCCGCGCCCGCGCCCGACCGTCTTTACGCCGTGGGCGAGGAGCGCGTCCTCACCGCGCGCGACGGGGTCTTCACCGACCCCTTCGGGGTCTACGACACCCACATCTACACCACGCGCGAGGCCCTGGCGAAGCGCGAGCCTCTCGCCACGGTCCTCGCGGGCATCCAGGAGGCCGACACGGCCCGCGCCAGGCCCGGCAACCTGGCCTTCGAGGACAGGGGCGTGACCGTGCAGGTCAGCAGCAAGTCCACCTACGGCTCGACGCCCGACCGCGTGCTCGACGGCATCACCGACGGCATGGTCTGGCGCGACGGCACGGCCGGCAAGTGGCCCGACTGGCTGGTCCTGCGCTGGCCCGAGCCGGTGCGCGTCGGGCGAGTCGTGGTCTACAGCGACACCATCGGCGACGTCCAGGTGCAGGTGCCCGTGGGCGAAGGGTCGCCCTCGCAGGAGGCAGCCACGGAGGACGGCACCTGGCGCACGGTGGGCGAGGCGAAGGGCGCCACGGAGAGCCCCTTCAGCATCACCTTCGACCCCGTGGCGACCCCGGCGATCCGCCTGCTCGTTACGGCCGGACGTGCCGACGCCACCTATGTCACGGTGTGGGAGGTCGAGGCCCATGAGCAAGGACCCTAGTGGGCCGGGAGCGGCGGCCCGAGCGCGGCGAGCGGCTCCTCTGCTCCTGGGATCGCTGGCCCTTCTGTGCGCCGCCGCCATCGCCCAGGACGGCCCTGCTCTGCTTGCCCACTGGCCTCTCGACGAGGTGCGCGACGGGGTCACACCCGACGTCTCCGGCAGGGGCCACGACGCCGCCGTCAGGGGCGAGGAGGGCCTGCCCGAGCTGGTCGAGGGCATCGCGGGACGGGCGCTGCGATTCAGCGCCGCCGGCAGGCACTGGCTTGAGGTGCCGGCGTCGCCCGAGCTCGACCCGCCTACCGCCCTCACCGTGATGGCGTGGATCAAGCCCGCGGCGAGGAACGCGACCTACGAGATCGCCTGCCACAAGGGCGACAAGTCCGGCGACCCGCCCTGGCCCGGCTGGCGCCTGCGGTTCTTCTGGACTCGCGCGACGCTCCAGATCGGTACCCCCGACGGCGGGGAGTTCCTGGCATCCTCACCGGAATGGTCCGTGCAGCCCGGGCGCTGGACGCACGTGGCGGGCACCTACGACGGCGAGAAGCTGCGGGTGTTCGTCAACGCGAGCCTGGCCGTGGAGGTCGCGGCCCCAGGCTCCATCGCTCCTCAGCCGCGCCCGCTGGTCCTCGGCAGCTACATCGGGCGCAAGAACGCCTACGCGATGGACGGGCTGATGGACGATGTGAAGCTCTTCGGCCGGGCGCTGACCGAGGACGAGATCCTGCGCCAAGCCACTGCGGCCCTGCCCGACGACTGACCGGCCGCGCCCGGCCGGCTCCCGAGACCGGCACTGGCTTCATCTCAGCCTCGCGCTCCCGGCAGAAAAACACCCGGCGTCCCGGGAGGGTGGGACGCCGGGTCACTGTGGCCTCCGGCCCAGCGGCGGCCCCCTGAGCTACCGGCTTTCCCAGCCCCCGATGACCTCGCCGGTCTCGGAGTCAATGAACACCTGCTTGCACGCGTCGGGCGCGATGCCGCGGTAGTGGAACTCGACGACCCAGCACCACCGCATCGGCCCGTCCTCCACCATGCTGCTCCCGCTGCTCACGGCGTCCCAGTAGTAGTTGGCGGGTGCCGTGTTCTCGTGAGCCGCCACCTCCACGACGTAGTCCGGGTACTGCCCGATGGCCGCCAGGTACTCGCTGGCGGTGGCGACGGCCAGCTCCTTGCTGATGAACGGCTCCGCGGGCTCCGGCACGTACGTCGGGTACACCTCAGCCGTATAGGTGTACTCGTTCCAGCGGTAGGGCACCCTCAGCGCGTCGGCAAAGGGGCCCAGCGGGCAGTAGACGTACCCGCCGTACAGGTAGGGCGCGTGAACGAGGAAGATCACGCGGGTGCCGCAGTAGGCACGGTGGTCACCCACTCGGAACCTGATCTCGCGGTCGCCGTGGCGCACGTGCCACTCGTCTCTCCCCGAGTCGTGCCACAGGCGAGCGCCGAGCTTCTCGAAGAAGGGCTTCACAGGCGCGGACAGGCGTCCGCCGTCCAGCCTGGGCGCCACAGGGAAGTGGATCGGCTGTCCCCGGAACATGACCCGCGGCGGCCCGTCGTGACGGTCCCCGCTCGCAGGGGGCGGGCCGCCATGCCCCGCCGGGTGCCGGCCGCCCACTGATGGCGAGTACTCCGGCCGCCCCGGGGGTCCTGAGCGATCTGGCGCCGGCCCCCCGCGGTCGTGAGTGCCTCTGTCACCAGTCGAGGGGTGGTACTCCGGCCTGCCGGACTGCGTGGGCCGATCGCGCGTCACCGTCGGCGCGCCGCTGCTTCCTCGGCTGCCCGTCGAGGGCAGGTACTCCGGCCTCCCGGACTGCGTGGGCCGATCGCGCGTCACCGCCGGTGCGCTGCTGCCACGGCTGCCCGTCGAGGGCAGGTACTCCGGCCTGCCGGCCTGCGTGGGCCGATCGCGCGTCACCGCCGGTGCGCTGCTGCCACGGCTGCCCGTC